>JAYTXC010000374.1:0-5043 GCA_043743145.1 Rhodospirillales bacterium | reverse complement strand
CGGGATGTATGGCCGAACGAGGGGTAAATCGACCAAAAGAATAGCTCAACATTCTGGATCTGGAATGCTTGCGCGGGCTGAACTTACGATCGCCGAAAGGCCAAAAGGCGCCGACCGATGAGCGGAAGGTCGAGTGTTGCAGCGCATCGATTTCAGCGAACGCTAGCGATCATTTCTCGAAGATGGTTGATGAATGCCACGGGATCGTCCGTACGAGCGTCGAGGTAATACTCGCAACCGAGATCGGAGATCGCCTCAATCAAGGAAGTCGCGTTCGGTCGCTCCCCAATCAACGCATCGATCTCCGCGATCGCCTCATCGCGCCGAGACTGCTTCGTCTCGCTTGCAAACGCAATCGCAGCGGCCGTCACGGTGCCATACTCTTGCGGGAAATCTTGGTTGAGATACGCACCGAAGAACTGACTGAGAACGGGATAGGTATCGTCAATCATCGCGATCCTCATTTTGCATTACCAAATTGGTCAACCTGCGGCCGCTGGACGGCGACGGGGTACGATGTGAGCACGCGGTAGCCCTCGGGAAATGAGGGGTCTTTTATAATGACGACGTTCGCGGTCCGCGACGGAATGAGGGAAGGACGCCCCGCATCGAGATCCCTGCGAAGCGTACTCGTACCGATCGTTCGACCGAGATCGACGCGCCGTAAATCGGTTACGGGTATGAGTGGATTTTCGAGAAACGCTGCGATTCGACTTTGATTCACGGGGTTCGCAATCGTCGCGTCGATTGCAAATTGTGCGCTTTCGGATGATTCATAACTTCCAGCCGCTGAAATATGCGGTTCGCTGCGAAGGCGCTCGATATTCCCCTGTAGGTCGGTGCCGAGGTGTTTCGCTTGGATATGCGTTTGGCCGCGCGCATGCGGTGATGTCGATTCGATCAGGTTGATATTTTGACTTGGAAAATCGATATGCTTACCAGCCACTTCGTCGATCTGATGCTCGCCACGCGCGATCTTCGCAGCCAACTCCGGAGTCGTGATTAAGCGTTTACCGTCGCCGACACCGTGATGAACAATGATCGTGTGCGCAAACTGGAGCATGTTTGTGCCGCGCGACCCTTGCACGCGGGCGGGCGCCGATCGCAGCGCCGTACCGGCGCGATCCCGTGCCGCGGAAAGCTCCGACGCGCGCGGCAATGCGTGCGCGATGCGATCGGCCGGCGTGCTGACGTGCGACGTGGCTGCGCCGAGCTTCGCGGCGGCTGTCGTCGTTGCTTCGGTCGACGCCGCGTGGATCAGGCGCTCGGCGATCCCGCCGATGATGCGAAAAATGCCCGCCATGGCGGATACTCCCAGCCGTACAGTGATTGAGGATGAACTTCCCCATCCCAATCACGCGCCGCAATGCCGACGACAAGAGCACGCCCGCCGACCTGACGCGGCGTCGAATGGCCTGACCGCGCCTTACGGGCGCTGTTGCGGTATCGCCGTCGCTTGCGGCCGAGCGCGTTTGACTTCGCGGTCACCCGACGGCGGTGTGAGAATCTTGCCCTTGTTGCCTTGAATGCCGATAAGCACGTCGCATGGCGCCTGCGCGGCGATGACTTCGATCGCGCGACCCATCGGTGCGCCCGTATACTTCCCCTCGCGATACGCACCGAGCACGATGAGGTGCGCATCGTTGCGCTTGGCGAGCTCGAGCACGCCTTGGGCGACGTTGCGTGCGGGCGAGATATCGGTCTTGATCTCTACGTTGTTCTTACGCCCGATGGATTCGGCGATCTGCAACACGCCGAGCGCATCGCGACGTTCTTTTTCCATCTCCGCATCGAGTGGCAGCGTGTGCGGTACTTCGATGATATACGCTGCGAGCAACTCCGCGCGCTCGCGCCGCGCGAGACGCACCGCGAGCGACATCATGTGTTCGGAGTGAATCTCCTGCGAGAAAACGATGATGACGCTACCGATCATTTCATCGACGTCGCGCTCCGTCGCATTCGCCGCACGTTCCGCTGTCGACGACGGCGGATGGAGCATCCAATACAACGTCGCCGAGATCGCCACGAGCACGGCGAACGCGAGCAGGATGCCGACGACGCTCGGTGCCGCATGCACGGCCGTCACCGTTGCATCCGCGCGCGTAGATAATCGCGAAGACGAAACCCGCCGAGACCGATCATCGCGAGGCCGAGCACGTAGGCGGGAATCGCCGACGTCGAAAATCCGACTTCGCGGGCGGTGCGTACGAAGATCGCGATGCCGAGGGCGACGAAAAGTCCGCCGGTGACGAGGCGCGCTTTCACGTACGCTTCGCTGCGAACGAAACTCTTCACGAGCGCGGGCCGATGGTCGACACCGGAGCGCTCGCGGATCGTTCGTCCATCGCTTTTACATTTGCCAGATACTCATCCATCATCTCGAGTTCGCCCGCCGACTGCAAGATATTGACTTGCGCCTTGCGCCAATCGTGCGTCTGCGATCGGAAGACGGGTAAGCCCTTGCGTTTGCGATAGAGCAGATATCCGAGCAAGCCGAAGAGTATCCAGAGTGGTCCTGCGACGCGACCGATCTCATGCGTGATCATCGTGAAGACTAAGATCGAAACGATGCCGAAAAATCCGATGACCGCCACCACGGGAAATTCAACGCGATTTCCCTTGTACGTGAACGGCACGTTAAACGGCATCTTGAAGCGCCGCGGACTCTGCGAATCGTTGAGACGCAGCGCGATGAGCGCGATGAAGACGAACGAGTAGCTCGCGGCCGCACCGAACGCGTAGAGATCGCCGAGGAACGTGATACCGTCTTCCCCGCGGAAGAGCCGCTTGTAGACTTCGCGCACCGGTGGCGAGAGGCTCGGCAGTGCGGCGAAGATGAGTTCGATAATCGCAAAGCCGCAGAACGTGACGATCGAAATCGCGGGCGTACGATATTTCGGATGCACTTTCTGAAAGATGCTCGGCAAGAGCTGTGTGCCGCTCATCGCATAGGCGATGCGCGAGCTTCCGAAGACGCCTGAATTACTCGAAATCAGTAAGAGAATCGCGCCAAGGACCGGTACGTAGAGCCCGGCGAGCGCGCCGTAATACGGCACGTTCGCTGCGAGCACCGCCACGGCGGCGCCATTATTATCTTCACTCCCGAGATACTGCCAGAGCGCTTGCGCGTGGCCGTGTGCGTCGGGCGGAATCGCGTGCCAGGGCTGCATGCCGAGCGCCAAGTTGGAATATGCGAGTGCGAAGATAAGGATCGTGAGGATCAAGCTGATCGACGTGCGCGGGATGACCGAGGCGGGGCGCTGCGTCTCTTGCGCGGCCTGCGAGATCGATTCGAGCCCGACGAACGAGATGATCGCGAGCGACACGCCATTCATGAGATTGAACGGCGTCGGCCATGATGTCTGCATCGTATGCACGAGCAATTGCGGCTCGAATGCAAAGAGAAAACCGAAAAAGAGGATCGCGGTCTCGGAGAGCACATCGAGGCCGCTCACGAGTTCGTTAAATGCCGAACTTTCTCGCACGCCGATGATGTTGAGCACCGCGAGCCCCGCGATGACGGACAACACGACGAGAAAGTGCACCCACGGGTGCGCCGTAAAGCTCAAGATCGGAACGAGCTTGCTCAGATAATCGATGCAGCTCCACGCGAAGAGCACGATGTCGATCGTGAAATCGAGCAATACGGCCCAACCCGCGATGAAGCCGAAGATATCGCCGAGTCCGCGGAAGACGAAATACTGTCCGCCGCCCGCAACCGGATAGGCCGCCGCAAGTTCCGTGTAGGCGAGCCCGATGCAGACGTACACGATACCCGCGAAGAGAAACGCGACGTTGGACGCGCCGGCAGCGGCTCCGAGCACGAGCCCGAGACCGACGAAAATATCCGCACCGACATCGGAGTAGCCCCATGAAAACGAACCCCACGGCGTTACGGAACGGCGAAGGGTCGGCTCTTCGGGAGCTTTTGCGGCGGTCGTGCTCACGCACGCCCGTTCATAGAGAGGCGAGCGATGGCCGGGGCAGTCAACGTACGAACGATGCGGTCCACTTCAACGGGGCGTTTGAGTGCGTCGCACCAGCGGGTGCGCTCCCGACCATCCCCATCCGGTGGTCGCTTTTCCTGCGCGCCAAAATGAGCGCTGTACGAAGACGACGCGAGTAAGCGGGAAGTTTCGCATCGAAAATCGCGGAGTATCGCACGTCTCTCGCCGAGAGACGCTGAGCGTATTCGAGGACGCGTCGGCTGGAATTCCGCTTCGCCAGATCGATCGGGCATGCGTATTTGGAGCGGTCCGCGTGCGGCTAGAAGGCGTTACGGTGAAGCTGCGGCGTGACCCCGTCGAACGTGAGCACGTCGAAGCGCGCGCGGGCGCTCGGCGCGAAGAATTGGAGATAGTCGGCGGCAACGCTGCGGAGCCGCGCACGTTTGCGCGCATCGACGGCGCCGAGCGCCGACCCGAAGCGTCGCGTCGTACGCGCTTTGACCTCGACGAAAACGATCGTCTCGCCGTCACGCGCCACGATATCGATCTCGCCACCGGGTCCGCGAAGATTCCGCGTCACGATCCGATATCCGATCGACTGCAAATAGGCGGATGCGGCATCTTCGCCCGCCACACCGAGATCGTGCGCGCGACTCACGAATCGAGCAACGAGAGCGCGTCGCGTACGGGCGCGTAGCCGCGGCGATGGTCCGCACACGGGCCGTGCTCGGCAATCGCGGCGAGATGACGAGCGGTCGCGTACCCCTTGTGCTCCGCGAACCCGTACGCGGGATAGCGCCGATCGAGCTCGACGCAGAGCGCATCGCGATGGACCTTCGCGATAATCGACGCGGCAGCGACGCTCGCACATTTCGCATCACCCTTGATGACCGGTAACTGCGCGCCCGTGTACGAGCGAATACGGACGGCGTCGGTAAGGAGAAAATGCGGCGCGGTCGCGAGTGCCGCAATCGCGCGCTCCATCGCGAGGATCGATGCCCAGTAAATATTGATGCGATCGATTTCATCGACGCTCGCCTCGCCGATCGCCCACGCGACGGCACGCGTGCGAATCTCGAGCGCGAGTGCTTCGCGA
>JAYTXC010000373.1:0-2184 GCA_043743145.1 Rhodospirillales bacterium | reverse complement strand
CCTCTAGGCGCGTTCTCTCGGCTTCGGCGGCCTGAACATCATCCCGTGCCTTCTGCGCGCGTTCTGCGGTCTCTGACGCGACCTTGCGTTCCTGGCGTGCAATGACATCGAGCAACGAGACGGGTGGGGACCATCCCCCGCGGATCGCGGATACCAACGTCGCGGCGGGATCGCGCGGCCGCCGATGCTCAAGCGCGAGAATCTGCGTCTCGATCGCGGCCGCGGGATGCTCGGCGACGAGCTGCGCGGCGACACGAACCGAAACGCCTCGCTCCACTATTTTTTCGATGAGAGGCAACACATCGTCTGCCGCGATCTGCGGCTCCGGTGTCGTTGGTCTTTTAGTCTGTGAGATAGTCTCCTTAATAGACCGGACATCGCACGCTGCAATCGAGCGGACATCGGAGCGGACATCGGAGCGGACGCGCTCGCCGACAACGAAACAGCGATTCTCGCCGTTGCGATTCGGGCGTTCGGTGCGGATAGCGCCCTCGGCTTCGAGTATGCGGAGATGCCGCCTCACGGTGCGACCGGAGCGGTGAACATACTCGCCGATCCGATCTTGTGATGCGAACGAGAAGCCCCGCTGCCGGGCAAGCCGGACAATGGTCCGATATATCTTTTCTGTGGCGTCCAAGGCATAGCTCCGTCTGGAGGAGCCACGGCCAACCTTCCGAACGAAGGTAATACAGCTCCCCGGATTGGTCCGCTGGGCTCGATCGCGACAACTTTTGCAGGGAAGGCGCGGGCGAGAAAGTCGGACCTAAGTTTTGAAGAAATCGCCTCGGATGAACACCGGGGCGATTTCATTTTCGTCGTGCGACATTCGACGGAGCGGGCACACCCCCTAGTGCATGGCGCATGGACGAACCCCCAATATACGGTCTCTGGAGGCTGACGATGCCGCGAGCGAGAGCGAATTTGGGCCTCGATCGGCGACCATGTGAACGCTGCGGGCATCGTGCCGATCTGCACCGGGATCGCGACGGCTTGCGCCTATGCGTCGTTTGCGACGGAGCGGCGCAGCGGTTCCCATGTTCGCGTACATCGCTCGAGCTGGAACGTGACCATAAGGAGTGACGCCACGGGTTCCACGGGGGGTGCCCGGAGGCGCGAGCCCCTTTTTATGGGCCCTCGGAAAACTCAGGGTCGCACACCGACCCCCCCCCCCGTTATTTTGGAAGCCCGTGCCATGACAGGGGCGGGGCGTGGCACGACTCCCGACGAGCATGAAGATGCCGCGTCGTTACCGCGTGCGTCGGCGCATCGCACGGTGCGTCGTCGTTGTCGACGTTTCCGCGACTTCCTCGGCTACGGGCGTCTCCGGCGTTGTTGCGATCGGCGCAGGCGTTTCGTACAGCGAGAGCACCCTATTTGCCGCTGCGATACGGGTCGGCCAATCTGCGCGCTCCACGAAGTCCGAACCAAACGTGTAAACTTTTTTCGCCGACATTGCGAGAATAAGCGTTTCGAGCGCGACCTGCTGGAACGTTCGATGCGTCACGGCACCCTTCGAATCGGTTTCCGAAACAACCATCGTATCTAGCATTTCGCGGAGCGCGAGCCTGATCGCAGGCTTTGCGACGGCCTGCGCGATCGCTTGCGGTGATTTGTTTTCCGCCTTCGCGATCTCGCTCGGCGTCGCTCCGGCGATCGTCGCGAGGGCGCGTGACTTCTGCGTCTCGGTCAATCCCGCAAGCGCGTCACGTTCTTTCTCGTACTCGGCGTGGCGCGCGCGGGTGGCCGCCATAAGTTTTTTCACCGTCTCGAGTTCGCCCGCGTCGTCTGCGGGTGTGGTCTTTCGTCTGGTCATCATGCCGCACGCTCGATCGAGTCAAGGTATGATTCGAGCCGTTTGATCGTGGCGGGCGTAGTGCGCGCATTTCTGTAGAGCGCCTGAGCATCTACGTCGCATTCCCTTGCCAGGACTGAGACGGGAATGCCGAGGGCGACCGCGCGACGGATTACCGCAGATGGACGCTGAGACGCAACGACGGCCGGAGCCGAACGAGCTTTCATGGTTACCGCTTTCAAGTTTTTGTTCGGTCGAGGTTTTTTACGACTCGGCCAAGTGCGCCTCAGAAGTGGGCGACTGCTTACGTGAAAGTGTAAGCGCGAGAAAGCGCGTTCGTCAAGGGTTGTCTAGGTGACGAGGTGCGGGCGAATAACTTCCCTCACAGCATC
>JAYTXC010000372.1:0-4560 GCA_043743145.1 Rhodospirillales bacterium | reverse complement strand
GTGTGGATGAGCCGCCGAGAGAAGCCCTGATCGATCTTCGCGCGTAAATACGAGATATACGTTTCGACGGCACCCGGCCCGACGAAACGTTCCGTGCCCCACACGCGATCGAGCAGCTGATCGCGACTGAAGACGCGATTGGGATGACGCACGAGCGTCACGAGAAGGTCGTACTCGCGAGCCGAGAGGCCGATGCGTTTGGTGCCGCGCGTCGCGATCCGCGTTTCGAGATTGACTTCGAGATCGGCGAATCGAAGCGCTTGCGGTTGTGCGAGACGCGGCCGGCGCAACGCCACTTCGAGCCGCGCGGTGAGTTCCGCCATTTCGAATGGCTTGGCGACGTAGTCGTCGGCGCCACCGTGCAGGCCCGCGATCTTGTCGACCGTTTCGGATTTTGCCGAAAGCATCACGATCGGGGCCTCGGTGAGTTTGCGAAACATCGGGAGGAGCGCGATGCCGTCCACTTTGGGCAACATTACGTCGAGCACGATCGCATCGGGGCGCCATTCGCGTGCGATCGCAAGCCCGAGCTGACCGTCGGGTGCCGATCGCACGGCGTAGCCCTCGTCGGTGAGCCCGATTTCGAGGAGTTCGCGAATGTTGCGCTCGTCGTCGACGACGAGAATGCGGGCTTGTTCGTGAGCAATCGCGTGTGCTTGCATCGTAGGGTCGACGTTACCGAGCGAACCTGAGACGCTACTGTGAGCGCGCGCGGACGCACGCAATTCTCATTCAATTCTCAGGTTGCTGTAAGGCACGAGCTGCATGCGGGGGATCGATCGTTCGCCATGATCGATTTCGGAGATCTTGCCGTATCCGAAGAGCAAGGTGATCGACGGAGACCTACGACCACGACGTTGCAAACGTCACCGTCGCGCGGCTAGCAAGCCAACTCACGAGCGTATGCGCACCCGCGCTCGCGACGATCGCGAGATAGCCGAGGACCAGCCATCCGACGACGCTTTCGTGTGACGGCCCGCGCCGCTCGAACGCAAAGGAAAGCGCGAGCACGACCGCACCACCGACGAGTTGTTGCGTGCCCGCGCGTTGCGGCATCGGCACGCGCGAAGCGACCGCACGCATTTGCGAGAGACCCCAAGCGAAACCGATCTTTGAAACCACGATTGCCGCTGCCGCGAACGTGGATCGCGGACCGGTACCGCTCCGCAAACGCGATGTCGGCCCTTGTCACGAATTGCTCACATATGTTACAGTACAAACGAACGTTATGCCCGCACAACATCACATCTCCGGAACGACCGCTAGCACCATCGCCGAGAGCGTCGAACGCGCGATCGATAGCGGCCGTTTCGCAAGCGACGAAGCCCTCCCGACGATTCGCGCGCTCGCGCGCACGCTCGGTGTGAGCCCGACGACCGTCAGCGCCGCATTCGCGCTGCTTCGGAGGCGCGGGCGTCTCGTCGGCAAGCGTCGCGGTGGGTCGATCGTCGTCGCCAAAGTTGCCTTCGAAAGCGCGACGAAGACCGGACCCGCACGCAGAGCTGGCCGCAACCTCGCCGTCGCAAACCCCGATCCCGCGTTCCTTCCGCCGATGCGTGCCGCGCTTACCGCGACACTCGTCGAACGACGGCTCTACACCGATATTCGCGACAGTGCGGTGCTTTTGGCACGTGCGAAGCGCGCGTTCGTTGCCGATGGCGTCCCCGCCGACCATCTCGGCGTTGCGAGCGGTGCGATGGACGCGATCGAGCGCGCGCTCGTATCGAGCCTCTCCCCCGGCGATACGATTGCGCTCGAAGATCCAACGTATCCACCGTATGTCGAACTCGCGCGCGTGCTCGGGCTACGCGTCCTGCGCGTTCCCGTCGACGAGCGTGGAATCGTTCCATCCGGCGTGCGCGACGCCGTGCGCGCGGGTGCGAAGGCGCTCATCGTGATTCCGCGTGCACACAATCCCACAGGCGTCTCCTTCGACGCAGCACGCATTCGCGAGCTCGAACGCGCACTCGCGAGCGCGCCCGACCTGCTCGTGATCGAAGACGATTTTCTCAGCGCCGTGTGCGGCGTTCCGCTCGCGACGCTCGTCGCAAAACGCAAACAGTGGATACACGTCCGTTCGTTTGCGAAAATTTTAGGCCCCGATCTGCGTGTCGCACCGTTTTGTGGCGACGCCTTGACCGTCGCGCGCATGCAAGCGCGTCAGCGCCTCGGATGCGGCTGGGTCAGTGTCATGTTACAGGATGCGGCAGCTGCGATTTTGCGCGATCCCGAAACGACGAAACGCCTGCGTGCGGCGACGCGCGCGTACGCGACACGACGCGCCGGCTTCATCAACGCACTCGCGGATGTGGGTCTTCGCGGACAGTCGGGCTCGGGCTTTACGGTGTGGGTTCACGTGCGCGACGAAGCGATGGCCGTAAGTGCCGCGCAAGCGGCGGGATTCACGATCGATGGGGGCGCGCGATATCGCAGCAACGCCGCACCTGGCGTTCGCGTGACGACGACGACGCTCGATACGAGCGAAGCTGCCGCGCTCGCATCGGCACTCGCACGTGCCGAAAGCCGTCGCGCAAGTGCGCACTCGTAATGGTCGCCATGTGGATGCGCACTACTGGTCGCATTTGCGGCACCGACGAATTATGTCGTTCGTCGGATAATTGTCAATATGTCGAATGACAGACGTATCGTTGATTTTTCGGCGCGAACAATTTCGTAATGACCGACGAGACGATTGGCTCTGCGCTTAAGCGTGCGAGAGAAGATGCCGGGTTCACGCCCCGCGATGTTTCGCGCGCGAGCGGAGTGTCGGTGAATCAAATCTCGCAAATCGAGACGGGTCGTCGACCCGACCCCGCATTTACGACCGTAGCACGTATCGACGCCGGATTGCTCCTTCCGCTCGAGTCGGTATCACGCGCCATCGGCCTGGCTGTCGAAGCGCCTCCGTTGAAATCACGCGTCACTTCCGCCGGTCGAAAGCATCTTTCGGCGTCGCGCGAGCTTGAGGACGTGGCGGAGGTGGCCGTCGGCGTTTCGGATCGCATTCGAAGCGAGCTGAAGTGCATCGAAGTGGCGAGCGATAAACCGACGAACCCCCTCCTTTTGAAACCAGCGCGCAAGAAACGACCCTCGAAGTGATGTGCTAAAGCCCGGCCGAAGTTCGTCCGCTAAACATCAGTCAACGTTCGACGCGCTCGTCGTCGCATAAGGCACGCCGTGGCGACCCCGCTCGGGACTAGGCTCAAGCTCGTTCGCGAACGTCTCGAATTGAGTCGCTCCGAAGTCGCGCGCGCCGCGTAGATCGACGCCGCGATGCTGTTTCGCATCGAGAACTTCGATATCGCGCCGCCGACGTTTGCCGTCGTCGTTCGGCTCGCTCGCGCCCTGAGCGCAAGTCTGGAATGGCTCTCCAGCGATGATGGCCTCGGCGAAGAACTGACATCGCGCAAGTCGATCGTGTTGAATTCTAAAGCGCGCCGGGCGATTCTTGCCACGTCGCAAAATCTCGAAGTCGCCATTGCGCACCTGAACGACTCTTCCGAGACATCGACCGCCGAAAAGACGATCGTCTCGAATCCCAATAAGTCGCAAGACGCCAAAAGGAAAAGGCCATGAGAAAGCATTAGACGTTGGGTAGATCGCCATCATTGCTTCGTGGATTGAGGAGCTCCTCGGAAGTCTCGACCCATCCAACCCGACGTCTCTACTTTGCCGCAACCGAACATCTAAGGAGCCATAGATTGGGAATGACGATATTGACGTTGCGCCTGTGAACGACTAGTATCGTGATAGCGTTAGACAATTTCTTGTCAATAACCACATTTTCGTAAACGCTGTGTCTCAATGGGCATCTTACCTACTGTATAGTTGAGTACATTAGTCGACAACTACTGTAGAGAAACGTACATCCTTGAGGGGTATCAGATCGGAACTTCTCGCACGCGCATTCGTGCAGGTGTTTTAAGCGGTTTACACGCTAACATTTGGTGACGCCGACGACGAGAATACGCTGCTTTGGCAAAGTGCAGTCAACCGCTGTCGTCGCTTGCGAACTTATTGGCTCTGTTCCGCTAGCCAAAAGATAGCCGAATCGATCATCTGCGCGAAATTCGAATTTTTTGGCAAATACTTTAGTCGAAATCGACCACGATTTTACATTCGATCTGATTGGGACGACGTCTCCACCCAGAGCCTAGCTTGGAGACAACTTGAGACAATCTTCTTTCGTTATTGGAGCCAGCGCGGGCGAGCTTTTAAGCTCTTGCGCCAGTCCGGGAGGAACGCTGTCATCCGATGTTTTCTCGTCAGTCGCACCACGATCATCCAGGCTTCCGAATATGATACCGAAGGGCTTCGTTAGTGAGCACTTCGATGGAGGCTCGCCGCTTTGGGAAAACGGGAAAGAGTTGCTTTCCACGACATCATCAAATGGATTGGTGGAATTTCGGACACCGACAAGCGCGCCTGAAAGAATTCGTCTTAAGAAGGCTCTAGTTTCTTTGGATTCCTCCAAAAACAGCGATTTAGAATTTAATTTTACCTTGCCAGGAGCGAAATCGGCGACTGGCAAGTGGACCGGCGATGGCATTCTCGAAATCA
>JAYTXC010000371.1:0-4263 GCA_043743145.1 Rhodospirillales bacterium | reverse complement strand
CTCTTTGCGGGAATCGCGATTCGCAATACGATCGCGCTTCCGCCGATCGCGCAAGTCGGCGTCTCGTTCACCCTTCGCTACATCTTGCGGACCGCCATCATCTTGCTCGGCGCGGGCCTGTCGCTCGCAGCGATCTTGAAAACGGGCGCCTCGACGCTCATTCTCGTTCTCGTGTGTTGTAGCGTCGCCATGGTGCTCGGTGTCGTGCTCGCGCGCGTGTTCGGATTACCGGGTCTGCTCGGCACGCTCATCGGAGCCGGGACGGCGATTTGCGGAGGAACCGCGATTCTCGCAATCGCTCCGCTCGTGCGCGCCAAAGACGAAGAAGTCGCCTACGCGATTACGACGATCTTCACGTTTAATATCATCGCCCTCTTGCTCTATCCGCCACTCGGGCACGCGCTCGCGCTCTCCGCGACCGCATTCGGTAGCTGGACCGGTACGGCCGTCAACGATACGTCGGTGGTCGTCGCGACCGGATATGTCTACTCTCCCGCAGCGGGTGCCGTCGCGACGATCGTCAAGCTCACGCGCACCGTGCTGCTCGTGCCGCTCGCAATAACCGTGGGCCTCATCTATGCGGCGCGTTACGCGCGCGAAGACGGCGACACCGCGGAGAAGACGACGACGCTGCAACGAGCGCTCAAGACCGTTCCGTGGTTCGTCCTCGGCTTCGTCGCGATGGCCGGCCTCAACAGCTTGGGTCTGTTCCCACCCGTCTTCGATCGGGCTCTCACGTTGACGGCGTCGTTCTTGATCGTCATGGTTCTTGGCGCGGTTGGCCTCAACGTCAACCTCAAGAAGATCGTCAAGATGGGATTCAAGCCGATGCTCGTCGGACTCGCGCTCGCGAGCGTCATGGCGGTCTTCAGTCTGAGCCTGATCCACGTGATGGGCATCGGCACGTAACACCGAGTCCGCCCATTGACAATCGAACGTACGTTCGCGTACGCTCACCGCTCCATGGGCGCCGCGAGATATGCCGAGCTGCACTGCCGGTCGAACTTCACGTTTCTCGAGGGCGCTTCGCATCCCGAAGAGCTCGTGGAAACGGGCGTCGCACTCGGACTCGATGCGATCGCGCTGACCGATCGCGACGGCCTCTACGGCGCCGTGCGATTCGCCAAAGCCGCAAAACCCACCAAACTCGGCGCGATCGTCGGCGTCGAACTCACCCTCGACGCACCCGACCTGCGCCCGAGCGGGCGCGACGGTCGATCGCTCGCGCGCAAGATGACGCCTGCGGAATCGGCACGCTTACCGCGTATCGTCTTGCTCGCCGAAGACGAGATCGGCTACGCCAATCTCGTCCGTGCGATCTCGGCCGCGCAGCTCCGTGGCCGCAAACGCGACGCGCGTTTACGCTTGGACGATCTCGATGGCAAGACGGCGGGCCTCATCGCGCTCTCGGGCTCGCGCCACGGCTGGAGCGAAGAAGCACTCGCACGCGGCGACATCACGACCGCACGCGAACGCGCGGCGACCCTACGCGATCTCTTCGGCGGTCGCGCGTATCTCGAATTGCAGCACCATCTGCGGCCCGACGACGCGCGTCTCGTCCTCGCGCAGATCGACCTCGCGGGCAAGCTCGGGATGCCCTACGTCGCGACTAACGGCGCCACGTATGCGACACCGAGCGACGCGCTGCTCTGCGACGTGCTCACGTGCGTGAAATACGGCACGACGTTGCCCGCCGCGGGCACGCTCTTGCCGCCCAATCGCGAGTTCGCACTCAAATCGCCCGCGCAGATGGCGGCGATCTTCGCCCCCTATCCGCTCGCGATGACGAACACGCTCGCAATCGCCGAGCGCTGCCGTTTCCGTCTCGGAAAACTCGTCGGCCAATTTCCACTCTTCCCGATCCCACCGGGTGAATCGAGTACGCACGGCTACTTGCGCTCGCTCGTCAACGCGGGTGCGCGCAAGCGCTACGGCCATCCGTTACCCGACAACGTCGAGCGGCAAATCGAATACGAACTCGGCATCATCGCGCGCATGGAACTCGCGGGCTATTTTCTCGTGGTCTGGGATATCGCACGCGCGGCAAACGAGATGGGCGTCCTCGCACAGGGCCGCGGATCGGCGGCGAACTCGGCCGTCTGTTATGCGCTCGGCATCACGGCCGTCGATCCGATCGGTATGAACTTACTCTTCGAACGCTTTCTCTCCGAAGAACGCAACGAAATCCCCGATATCGATATCGATTTCGCGCATCAAGATCGCGAAAAAGTCATCCAATACATCTACGATCGCTACGATCGCGAGCACGCGGCGATGACGGCCGAAGTGATTACGTATCGCACGCGGTCGGCGATCCGCGACCTCGGCAAAGCGCTCGGGCTCTCGCTCGCCCAAGTCGATGCGATCTCCAAAGAATACGACGCGCGCGAATCGCTCGCGGGCGCGACGGGCGCATCCTACGACGGCAAGAGCAATCTTCCCGAATCCGTCCAACGGCGGCGCGATCTCGATGCGGGCACCAACCAACGCATCTCGCGCGCGCTCGCAGGCGACCAACCCGCACAGAGCGCGGGGCGCGCGTACACACCGGGCTTCGAGGGCGCAGACGACCTCGCTCGACGCGAAGCCGATGACGCCGCACGTGCGAAGGTCGCGACGGGACGGGACCATATCGATTCCGGCATCGGAAGCGCGAGTCACGTACCGGACCGCGAGCCGATCGCGGAATCCAGCGCCGCGGATGCGTCGCTGCCGCCATCGCCGATCCGCACGCACGAACGGAACAAACCGTGGGCGTTCTACGGCTTCAAGAGTAAGGATTTCGGCGCCGATCCCGATCCCGACGTACGCGGGCCGATCGGCGGCGAGACGGGCGCGCTGTTGCTCGCGCTGTGTCGTCGAGTCGATGGCTTTCCGCGCCACATGGGCATCCATTCCGGCGGCATGGTGATCACGCGCGATCCGCTCGTGCAGGTCGCACCGATCGAGTGGGCCTCGATGCGCGATCGCACGATCGTGCAGTGGGATAAGGACGATCTCGCCGATCTCGGCCTCATCAAGATCGATCTGCTCGGCCTCGGTATGCTCTCGCTGTTACGCGACGCCTTCGCCTTGCACGCACGACGATATGGCGATACGAAGCCGCGACTCGCGCTCGAGACGATCGTGCCCGACGACCGCCCGACGTACGCGATGTTGCAACGCGGCGATTCGATCGGGACGTTCCAAGTCGAATCGCGCGCGCAACAATCGATGCTGCCGCGGTTGCGGCCCGCGTGTTTTTACGATCTCGTGATGCAAGTCGCGATCATTCGCCCGGGTCCGATTCAAGGCGATATGATCCATCCGTTCTTGCGCCGACGCAACGGTCTCGAACCCGTGACGTATCCACATCCCAAACTCAAAGCCGTCCTCGAACGCACGCTCGGCGTCCCGCTCTTTCAAGAACAGGGCATGCGCATGGCGATCGAAGCGGCGGGGTTTTCACCCGGCCAAGCCGATCAGTTACGTCGCGCGATGGGCCACAAACGCTCGCGCGCGCGCATGGCAGAGATCTATCCCAAACTCGTCGAGGGCATGGTCGCGAACGGTATCGATCGCGACGCCGCACACCAACTCTTCCACATGCTCGAAGGCTTCGCCGATTACGGTTTCCCCGAATCGCACGCCGCGAGTTTCGCGCTGCTCACTTACGCGTCATCGTACGTGAAGTGTCACGAGCCCGCGATCTTTCTCGCAGCGATCCTCAACGTGCAACCGATGGGCTTCTACTCAACCGAAGTGCTCGTCAACGACGCGCGCCGTCATGGCGTCGTCGTCTTACCCGTCGAAGTCAACGCGAGCGAATATTGGAGTTACGTCGATAGCGACGGCGCGACGCGACTCGGCTTTCACATCGTACGCGGGCTCGGAGAAGCGCAACGCGAGCGTTTGCAAGCGGGTGTCGGCGCGGGCCCGTTCGCCGATCTTGCGGAGTTTGCCGCGCGCACCGGCCTGCTCAAAGATGCGCTCGAAAATCTCGCGGTTGCGGGGGCGTTCGCGCCATGGTTTGCGACGCGGCGCGATGCGATGTGGGCGCTACGCGGGCTCGACGAACGCGAAGCGCGCGGGGAACTCGGCCGCGGCATGGAGATCGACGAACCGCTCGCGGCCTTTACCGCGCTCTCGCCGCGTGAAGAGACGGAGTTCGACATTTGGGGCACGGGCCTCACGACGGGCCCGCAACCGATCGCGCACTTTCGCGCCGAACTCGACGCGCTACGCGTGCTCGCAGCCGATCGTCTTCCGCATCAAACGAATCAT
>JAYTXC010000370.1:0-4843 GCA_043743145.1 Rhodospirillales bacterium | reverse complement strand
GGGCGACCAGGCGACGAGCGTGATGAAGACCGGGATCAGCATGAGATCCCAAAAGAGCGCGAAGAGCAAGAGATCGCGTGCGATGAAGACGCCCGTCATCGCGCCGAGCAAGACGAGCATCTGCGCGATGAAATCGCGCGCGCGCGGCACGCGCGTTACCATGAGCGCGCAGCCCGTCGCGAGCGTCAGCAGCAGCACGATCCAAAAGCTCGGACCCCGCCCGAGGCCGACGTGGAAATTCGCCGCAAACGGTCGCGAGAGCCAGCGCAGCGACTCGTCGGGTGCGCCGTACTGCGAGATCGCAAGCGCGAATGCGCCGAAGGCGATCGCGACGGCGATCCACTTTGCAACATGCTCCGACGACCGCGGCACGAGATAGAGTCCGAGGCCCGCGAGGATCGGAACGATGACGAGCGCGGCGATCATCGCGTGGTCCCCAAGAATGCGAAGTAGGCGATAAAGCAGGCCGCCCCGACGACGATCGTGAGCGCGTACGCGCGAACGAGTCCCGATTGCAACGAACGGAAAAGCGCGCCGAGCATCCCCGCGACCCACGCGACGTCGCGCACGCCGGCATCGATCACGTGCGGATCGACGTAACGCGAGATCACGCTCCCGATCGCATTCGCGGGCCGCACGATCGCCACGCCGATGATCGCATCGAAATAAAATGCATGTGTGAGCACGGGCGGCATCTTGAGCGCTTCTCCGCGCAGGCGATCGACCGCACCGACGAGCGCGGGCGGATTGCCGTAGCGTAGATACGCGACAACGATGCCGAGTGTCACGAGCACGAGCACGAAGAGCGTCGAGCCCCACTCGGGAATCGCGAGCGGAACGCTCGCGACGTTACCGCCGTGGCCGAAGAGCGTGCCGAAAAAGCGATACCACGGACTGCTCTCGCCGCCGATCGTCAGGTAGCCTGCGATCACCGTCGGAACCATGAGCACGGCAACCGGCGCCTGCATCAGCCACGCGGGCGCGTGTTCGCCGTGACCGTCGTCGTGCGCAGCATGCGCGCCGGGAACGGCTGGCGCGATCGCGAGCATGGCATCCGGCACGTCGCCACGATACGAGCCGAAGAACGTCACGAAGAGCATGCGGAACATATAGTACGCCGTGATGCCCGCGGTGAGCGCGCCCGCAAAGAACAAGATGGGATGACCGTGTTCGAGCGCGCCATAAATGATCGCGTCTTTGGAATAAAATCCGGAGAAGAGCGGGAAGCCGATGATCGCGAGCGTGCCCGTGAGCATCGCCGCAAACGTGAAGGGCATTTTCTGGTAGAGGCCGCCCATCTTGCGCACGTCTTGCTCGTCGTGCAACGCGTGAATGATGAGCCCCGCGCCGAGGAAGAGTTGCGCTTTGAAAAAGGCGTGCGTGAAGAAATGCAACACGCCCGCCTGATATGCGCCCACGCCCACGCCCATAACCATGTAGCCGATTTGCGACATCGTCGAATAGGCGAGGATGCGTTTGATATCCCACTGGCCCATGCCGAGAATCGCTCCCGTCACCATCGTGATCGCGCCGACGACGGCGACCATTTCTTGCGCGGTCGGCGAGAGATTCCAAAGCGGCGCAAAGCGCGCGATGAGATACACGCCTGCGGTCACCATCGTTGCCGCGTGGATGAGCGCGGAGACGGGTGTCGGCCCTTCCATCGCGTCGGGAAGCCACGTGTGCAACGGCACCTGCGCCGATTTCGCCATCGCCCCAATGAAGAGTCCGATGCAAATCGCAAGCACGAGCGGCTCGCTAAACGTCCCCGCCTTCGCGAAAATATCGACGAACGCGATCGAGCCCGTCGCCGCATAGCACGCGAAGATCGCGAACATGATCCCGATATCGCCGAAGACGTTGATGACGAACGCTTTGCGCGCCGCCGCCACGGCCGACGGTTTGTAGAACCAGAAGCCGATCAAAAAATACGATGCGAGCCCAACGAGACCCCAGCCCACGAGTAGGCCAACGACGTTGTCGGCGAGCACGAGCGTGAGCATGGAAAAGACGAAAAAGTTGAGGTAGGCAAAGAAGCGCGCGATCGCGCGATCCGTCCACATATACCCGATCGAGTAAATGTGGATGAGGCCGCCGACGCCCGTAATCACGAGCGTCCAGAGTAATGAGAGCGCGTCGAGTTGCAACCCGAACGCAAAGCCCGGGCCCCACGTTACGAGCGGCGCGCGCAAGCCGGTCGCATTCCCAGCCGCTCCAAAATTTGCGAGCGCGAGCGCGAACGAAACGAACACGAATGCCGACCCGAGATAGCCGGCATTTCGGCGAAGTTGCGGTCCGAAGGCCCAGATAACGATCGCGCCGATAAGCGGAAGCAACCAAATCGAAAGGAGCGCCGGTGACGCTGCGGTCGTCACGAAGGCGAGCGTCGCGCTCATCCGCGCAACCCCGCGACTTCGTCGAGATCGACGTGCTTGGCTTTACGGAAAACTTGCACGACGATCGCGAGGCCGATCGCCGCTTCCGCGGCCGCGACGGTCACGACCAGAAAGACGAAGATGTGGCCCGCATTGTTGCCCCACAACTTGGAGAACGCGATGATCGCGAGATTCGCCGCATTGAACATCAGCTCGATCGACATGAGGACGATGAGCGGATTGCGCCGCGTCACGACGCCGATGACGCCAATGAAAAAAATAACCGTGGAGAGGCTGATATAATTTGCGATATCGACGGGCATCCTTATTTCGCCGCCTTGACGATCGGCTCGCGCTCGCGCGATTTTTTCTTCGGCACGTGCGTGCCATGCGTCGGTGCGATCGATGCGTCACTACCGAGCACGACGACCCCGATCACCGCGACCATTAAAATGAACGCCGTCACTTCGAACGGCAAGAGGTGCGTCGTAAAGAGCGCCGCACCGAAATCGCCGACACTCCCGAAGACGTTCGCTTTTCCGACATCGCCGACGGTCGACGTCGACACGTGCGTCGGTAACGTTCCGAGCGGAACGCGCGTCAAACCGTACGTGAGAAAGCCGTACGCCGCGAGCGTCGCGACGAGCGCCGGGACGAGGATTTTCGGAAGCCGATTTGGGCCTTCGCTGAAAGGCCCGATCCCGCTCGAGAGCAACGCAATAACGAAAACGAAGAGCACGAGAATCGCGCCGGTATACACGACGATCTGAATGACGCCGATAAACTCGGCGTTCAGCGTGAAATACATCGCGGCAAGTGCGATAAAGTTGACGAGTAAACTCACCACACTATACACGGGGCTCTTTTGCACAATCGTAACGATCGCGCTCGCGACGAGCACGATCGCGAGGGCGTAGAAGAGAATCAACCCGCCCCTACCCCGCGAGACCTTTGCGTTCGGTCTTGAGGATCTCGCCGCGATGCGTCGCGCCGTAGCCAGCGGTAATATCGACCGTGCTCTTCTGCTCGATCACGGAACCGAGATCGCTCGGAATGCCGCTCGGGCGCTCGTCGGGTGCCGTCCCCTTGCCCGCGTCTTGCGGAACGAGCAGGCGATCCTTGCTGTAGATGAACGAGCTGCGACGGTAATCCGCCATCTCGAAGCGCGGTGTGAGAACGATCGCGTCGGTCGGACACGCTTCTTCGCAGAGGCCGCAAAAAATGCACCGCAACTCGTCGATCTCGTACCGCGCGGCGAACCGTTCGCCGGGCGACCGGCGATCTTCGGGCGTATTTTCCGCGCCGATGACCGTGATCGCATTTGCGGGACACGCGATCGAACAGAGCTCGCAGCCGATGCAGCGTTCTTTGCCGTCTTCATAACGACGCAACTCGTGCAGGCCGTGAAAGCGCGGCGCGTGCTGGATTTTGACGTTCGGATACGAGACGGTCGGTTTCTTCTGGAACGCGAATTGAAGCGTCGTCGCGAAGCCTTTTGCGAGCGCGACGACACCACCGATAACGGATTGCACGGTTTACCCCAGTACGGCGACGATTGCGGCCGTCACCATTAGATTGAGCGTCGCTGCCGGAAGCAAGAACTTCCAGCCGAAGTTCATGAGCCGGTCGTACCGCAAGCGCGGAAGCGTCGTCCGGAGCCAAATATACATGAAGATGAAGAGCCCGGCCTTCAACACGAACCAGATGATCCCGGGCACGATCGTGAGACCGAACGGCGCGTTCCATCCACCGAGGAAGAGCAACGTCGCGATACACGCAACCGTGATCATATTGAGATATTCAGCAATGAAGAAAAGCCCGAAGCGCAGGCCCGAATACTCGGTGTGGAATCCGCCGACGAGTTCGGTCTCGGCTTCCACCAGATCGAAGGGCGCGCGATTGGTCTCGGCGACCGCCGTGATGATATAGATCACGAAGCCGAAGATCTGCGGAATGATGTACCAGACTTTCGCCTGTGCGTGCACGATGCCTGAGAGCGACGTCGTGCCAGCGAGAATGAGCACCCCGATGACCGACATCGTCATCGCGAGCTCGTAGCTGATCATCTGCGCCGTCGACCGCACCGCGCCCAAAAGCGGAAATTTCGAGCCCGAGGCCCAGCCTGCAAGCGAGATGCCGTACACGCCGATCGACGTGATCGCGAAGATCACGAGGATGCCCGCGTTGACGTCGGCGACGCCCCAAATGCCCGCGCTCGATTCCGAGAACGGAATGACCGCGAAGGCACCCATCGCACAGATCAGCGAGATAAATGGCGCGAGTTTGTAGATGATCGGATCGGCCGTCTTCGGCGTGAGATCTTCTTTGAAGAGCATCTTTGCGGCGTCGGCGGCGGGTTGCATGAGGCCCCACGGTCCCACGCGATTGGGCCCGGGGCGGAGTTGCATCCACGCCATGATCTTGCGTTCGAAGAGCATCGAATAGGCGAAGACCGTTTGGACGATGAC
>JAYTXC010000369.1:0-1715 GCA_043743145.1 Rhodospirillales bacterium | reverse complement strand
CAATAGAGCACGCCGATATATTTTTCGCGATCGAGTGCGAGCCCGCTGACGACCTTATCGAGCACGCGCTCGCGCACGATATCGACGAGATCGCTCGGGAATCCGGCGGGCGGCGAATAGGCGCCCATTCCGCCCGTGTTCGGCCCCGTATCGCCGTCGCCCGCGCGCTTGTAATCGCAGGCCGCACCGATCGGCACGAACCGTTTGCCATCGCCGATGGCGAAGATGCTGATCTCGCGGCCTTCCAATCGCTCTTCGAGGAGCACGTCGCTCCCGCCACCGGGAACGCCCGTGCCACCGTACCACTCGCGCAACACCGCAAGCGCGCTCGGCGCATCGGGCGTGACGACGACGCCTTTGCCGGCGGCGAGGCCGTCGGCTTTTACGACGCAGCCGCCGCGCCACTCCGCAAGCGTCTTTTCCGCCGTCGCGAGCGAATGGACAACACGCGCTTTCGCGGTTGGGATACCGTGACGTTCCATGAAGCGCTTCGAATAGATCTTGCTCGACTCGAGCCGACCGACCGCGCGGCCGGGTCCGAATGTCGAAATCTTCGCCTCGCGCAAACGATCGCCGACGCCCGCGGCAATTGCGGTCTCGGGGCCGAGCACGACGAGATCGATTTTTTCTGCGATCGCGCGCGCGACGAGCGCTTTGCCATCGGTCGCGTTGATCGCCCAATTTTCCCCACGCGTCGCGGTACCGGCGTTTCCGGGTGCGGCGAAGATCGCCTCGCACGACGGCGATTGCGCGAGACGCCACGAGAGTGCGTCTTCGCGCGCACCGTTACCGACAACGAGGATGCGCATGGTCCTAGCTTACTCCCACTCCACGGTTGCCGGCGGTTTCGAGGTGATGTCGTACGCGATCCGGTTAATGCCTGCGACTTCGTTGACGATGCGCGTGCTAATCTTTTCGAGCAACGCATGCGGCAGGCGTGCCCAATCGGCGGTCATCCCGTCTTCGCTCGTAATCGCGCGCACCGCAACGAGATTGGCATACGTGCGACCGTCGCCCATCACGCCGACGCTTTGCAACGGCGTAAGGACCGCGAAATACTGCCACGGCTTGGGATCGAGGGTCGCCGCTTCGATTTCGTCGGTAACGATCTTATCCGCCGCGCGTACGGTGTCGACGCGTTCCGCCGTCACTTCACCGAGCACGCGCACCGCAAGTCCCGGCCCCGGAAACGGCTGGCGCTGCACGATCTCATCGGGAAGACCGAGCACGCGTCCGACTTCACGCACCTCGTCTTTGAAGAGCGCGCGGAGCGGTTCGACGAGCGTGAGCGCCATGTGCTCGGGGAGGCCGCCGACATTATGATGCGATTTGATTTTGTGGCCGGCTTTGCTACCGGGTGTCTTCGATTCGATGACGTCGGGATAGAGCGTACCCTGCACGAGGAATCGTACGTCGGTTAACTTCTTCGCTTCCTCTTCGAAGATCGCGATGAATTCATGGCCGATGCGGATGCGCTTCTCTTCGGGATCGATCACGTCCGCGAGACGTGCGAGAAAGCGCTCGCGTGCGTCGACGCGGACGACATCGAGATGCAAGACGTCGCGAAATGCCGCGACCACCGCGTCGCCTTCGTTCGCGCGCAAGAGACCCGTATCGACGAAGATGCACGTGAGCTGCGTGCCGACGGCGCGCGCGACGAGCGTCGCTGCGACCGCAGAATCCACACCGCCCGAAAGAGCGCAGATCACGCGACC
>JAYTXC010000368.1:0-5133 GCA_043743145.1 Rhodospirillales bacterium | reverse complement strand
TGTTGCTCGGGCTCGTGCTCGTCGCCCACCGTGACGGCGCGCACATCATCAACATCAACGGTGCGCAATGCATGCGTGTCCAGCGCATCGCCTACCTCGCACTCGAAAGTCGCGTTCCCTCCGGGTCGCCGAGTTGGCGCGACGAAATGCGCGACGCGATTGACGATACCTTACGCGTTCGCAGCGAGCTGCTCGCACGCCGGGATCTTTTGCCGGCGCCGGTCGACGCATCGGGAACGACCGCCGCCGCGCGTGCCGTCGCGAAGTACGCAGATGCCGCGCGCGCGTACCTTCGCAACCCGAACGACGCGGTCGCCTTCGGCTACATCCGCGCGAATCGGCTTTCCGTGTACGCGCTCGTCGACGAGACGGTCACGGCTCGCACACACATCATCGAATTGCACGACACACAACTCATCGTCGGTGTGTTTGCCGGATTCGTCGTCATCTTGCTCATCATCGGGCTCGCTTGGATTCGCATCATCGCCCCGACGGAAGTTCGTCTCGCGGAACTCGTTGGGAAACTCGACGCGAGCGAAGCTCAGATGCGTTCGCTCTTCCACGACAACCCCGACGCGATCGCGATGTACGATCGCGAAGGTCGGATCTTACGCGGCAATCGCGCGAGTCGCGCTCTTCTGGGGCCCGGGTCCGAACGAATGATCGGATTGCACGTGCTCGAACACGTCGCCCCAACGGAACGCAACGCGCTCGACGCCGTCTTCGCACGAGCCCTCGCGGGCCAGAGCACGAACATCGATACGACGTTTCTTTCAACGGACGGCGAGCGAATCGACGTGGACGCGAGCCTCTTCCCGCACGTCGTCGACGGAGCGAACGTCGGCGTCATCGGCATTGCGAAGGATCTCCGTGCGCTGCGGCGCGCGGAGACGGCAGCGTTCCTTCAAGCCGAACGCATCGCCGAACTCTGCCGCGTAACCGCGTTACACGCGCTCTCATCGAAGCGGCAGATCGAGGAAATTTTGGCGGTTACGGCACAACGCCTCGGCTACGATTGGGGCACGGCCCTGGAGATCGTCGGCGGCCGCTTACGAACGATCGCGCTCGTTGGCGACGCGGGCATCGAGACCGACGACCTTTCGTTCGTGGAAGCAAACGTCGTTCAACGCTTGGGCCGCGCCACCGGTGTCTGGAGTATCGATCGAGTCGATGGATCGCACGTCGGCGACCTCGGCGAGTTCGTCGTGTGCGCGGCAGTTGCTGGCTGCGAGCTCGCGGTCCACGGCGCCCGATACGGATCGCTCGTCCTCGGCTCCACGCGTGCACGCGAGAAGCCACTCGAACAAACGGACCTCGATTTTCTCCGCCTCGTTTCGACGATCATCGGCGCGAGCATCGAGCGCGGACGACGCGACGACGAGCTCGATACACTCGCCTTCTTCGACACCTTAACGGGGCTACCGAATCGCACGTTACTGTCGGATCGGATCGCAAAAACGCTCGATGGCGCGGCGAACAAACCGCTGCGCTTCGCAATCCACTGCCTCGATCTCGACAAGTTCAAAGTGATCAACGATACGCTCGGACACGCCTGCGGCGACGACGTCCTTCGCATCGCTTCGCAACGTATGACGCAGTGCGTTCGGGCGAGCGACACGGTCGCACGCGTGGGCGGCGACGAGTTCGTCATCTTGCAAATACTCGACGAGACGGGCCGCGGAACGCGTGCGGTCGCCGCTCGCGTGCTCGCCGCGATCGCATCCCCGTTTCACATTGGATCGCATACCTGCGATGTCGGCGTCAGCATCGGCACGAGCGTCTATCCCGAAGACGGGCACGATGCCGCGACCCTTCTCGCGGCCGCCGATGCAGCTCTCCTGCGCGCAAAGCAGTCCGGGCGCAATCTACAAATGTTCGCCGTCGCCTGAGCTAGGCATCGGGTAAGCCGATTGCAAATGAGCATCACCCTTCGCACGTTCGTCGATTGGGGTTCCTGATGCCAAATGCTACGCTCCGCGAGATATCCGGCCTCGGCCAAGCGCCTTCGTCGCTCAAAGATTCCGCTCTCGTGATGATCGACTTACAAAATACGTATCGCCACGGCACGATGGCACTCGTCGGCGTTGAGGAAGCGCTGCTCGAAGCGCAGCGCTTGCTGCATCGTGCACGCGCCGCGGGAACGCCAATCGTACACATTCAGCACGATGCGGGCGTCGGCTCGCCATACGACGTCACCGCCGAAATCGGCGCGATTGTGGATCTCGTCGCGCCCATTTCAGGCGAGAGCGTCATCGTGAAAAATTATCCCAACGCCTTCGTCGGCACGAACCTTCACGAGCAACTTGAGAAGCTCGGCGTCAAGAACGTCATTCTCGCCGGCTTTATGACGCACATGTGCATCAATTCGACCGCGCGTGGTGCCTTCAATCTCGGCTACGCACCGACGATCGTCGACGCCGCGACGGCGACGCGCGATCTGCCCGGAGTCGGCCGCGATAGCGCGACGGTTGGAGCCGCAGCGCTCCACGCCGCGAGTCTCGCCGCCGTCGGCGATCTTTTCGCCGTCGTGGTCAAGCGCGAGAGCGATATTCCCGCCTAAGCGTCTTTACGCGTGCGCGTGCGTGCGGAACTCCGTCTCGGGTACCAGGCCGCTCACGAGCGACTGATAGACGACGCAATAGCGTTCGGTAAGCTTCTTGAGTGTCGCGACTTGCTCCGCCGTCGCGTCGGTATCGATGTCGAACGTCAGCCGAATATTTTTGAAGCCGACCGGCGCCTCTTTGTCGACGCCGAGCGTTCCGCGAAAATCGAGATCGCCTTCCGCGCGGACCGTTCCGCCGCGGACGGCGATACCCGTCGACGTCGCGACCGCGCGTAACGTAACGCCCGCGCACGCGACGAGCGCCTGCAAGAGCATATCGCCCGAGCATGCGAGCATCCCCGTGCCGCCCGTTGCCGGATGTAGCCCGGCTTTCACGATCGCACTTCCGACTTCGACACTGCAGCTCAACCCGTTGGGATCGTCGAGTCGGCCATCGGCGTGGAGGGTGACGATCGCGGCATCGGGTTCGCTCCGATACCGCTCTTTGATTGGCGCCTGGACGGCGCGAAGATCTTCGGCATTCATACGCGGTGCATTGGTCTGCAAAGACACTGCACCCTATGGCGCCTTCAGTGTCGGCGCGGGCATCGGGGTAGCCGTCGCGCCGAATGTCGATGGCGTCGCGACTTGCCCGGGCTCGAAGCTCCGTGACGGAAGCGGGCGCGGGGTTGCCGCCCGCGTACCCGGCGGCGGTGGCGGCGCTTGGCGCCCTTGAGCGGGTGGGCGCACGTCGGGCGCGGCGGATGCGGGCCGAGCGGCGAGCTTCGGGCTATCGAGCCAGTCGCCGATCGCGCCAATCGTCGAGGAATCGAAATGATAGGGGAAGATCGCTTCGCTGTTCGCAGGCGCGTCGGCGTCGTATCGGCCGCCGAATCGCGCGGTAAGATCGTTTGCGACGACGATCGTCGCGCGTGAATTACTCGAACGAAGTCGATCGTCGTAGGCGACGACCGCATCGAGAGGCTCCGCGCATCGCGCGATCCCGGGATGCATGATCAGCGCGGGATCGTGTCCCCGCGCGGCGAGCGCGGCGGGATCGTGCGCGAACGAGCTCTTCTGCCACACGTCAGCCGGCGATCTCGTCGCCGTAGCACACGCGCGGTACGCGATCGTCGTCGGCGCGAGCGCGACGACTCCCGCGAGATTCTCGCTTTCGTTGCCCGTCGCGGCGCTCGCAAGGGCGAGATCGCCGCCGGTTCCATAGCCGAGTGCGTAGACGCGCGACGCATCGATCCCGTCGTTTCCCTGCGCGAAACGCTCGGCGGCTTCCGCGTCGGCGAGCGATTCTTCCCACGTCTCGGCATCGCGCGAGCCGCCGCTTTTGGAAACGCCGCGCGCATCGTAGCGGATCACGGCATAGCCACGCATCGCGAGGGCGAATGCAAGATCGGGATACATCGGGTCCGGTCCTTCACCACCATAGTTTCGACCGACGCCCGCGCCCGGCGCAATAAAGACGACGGCCGGAAGTTTTTTCGTCACGCCCGGTGACCGGCTCATCACACCCGCGAGCATCGTGCCATCTTCGCTCGCAAAGGTGACCTCGGATGACTCGAGTTTTGGCTTTGCCGCCATGGTCGGGAGCGGTTCGAACGGCGGGACATCAAGCGAACGCGCGTACGAAACGAGTCGCGCGTCGATATTGAGATGCAGGAAATGCGCTTCATGCACGATGCCATCGCCACGACCGTACCAGAGATCGGCGACGCCGGGAAATTGCACGATGGCATCCGTTTTTGGCGTCTTCGCAAAGTGTGGCGCACCTGTTACCGCGCGCGGTGTGACCGCAATCATGTCCGGTGCGAACGCGGCTGAGTACGGGAGGGCACGAGCGTCGTAACGGCGTCGCACGAAAGCCGGCGCGAGAAGCGGCGCCGTCATGAACGGCGCGTCGAAGACGAACGCTCCGGGCGCCGCGATACGTGTTTCGCCGCGCTTGCCGTCGATGGTGAACGCGAGACCCGAGATATCGCTCCGATATCGCAGGATTTGTTGGTCGGCAAACCCGGGGTGTGGGCGCTCGGGACCGTTTGTGCCGAGCGGGACGTTTCGCGGAAACGGCGCTTGATACGTGGCAATTTCGAAATCGAGGTCGAGATCACGAACGCGAAAACTTGCGAGGACGTGCGCGCGCGCTGCCCCGATGGCCCCCGATTCGTCGGTCTCGATCGTTCCGCGTTCGGGTCGCCGCGTGATAACGACCGTCGTTCGACCCTGGGCCGTTCCATTGCGGCTTAATTCATAGATATACGTTCCATCTGGCGGTGCGGGCGCTACGACGAGCGGCAAAGCGGAGACGGACGGGAGAGCAACCGGCGAAGGCAGATGTGCCGACGGCGAAGCGGCGGACTCGTTCGCACGGGGAGCGGGCGTCGCCGCGGCAAGCGTGGCAAACACGAGCGCGGGCGCGATGACGAGACGGGAGAAATGCTTGCGCATACTGCTGGCTCTGCAACACCCGGTGACGGCATCTCCTCCCGCGAAGCCACCGGAATGTCATCTCACGATACCCCCGTCGCGACTCGATCCGCGCTTGCCGTTGGCATGACGAAGCGTGTCGATGTGGGCGA
>JAYTXC010000367.1:0-4025 GCA_043743145.1 Rhodospirillales bacterium | reverse complement strand
TCGACATTTCTCGTCTATTTCGCCGCCGTCGCAGCCGTAGGAGGGCTTGGCGTCGTGTTCTACGGATTGAGCCTACAATGACGTTCGACGCACTCGCCGCCCGCGCACTCGATACCACGACCAAACATGGCGCGAGCTACGCCGATATCCGTTTCGACGACGGTCGCACCGAACGCGCCGAAGTGCGCAACGGCGACGTCGTGACGCTCACCGATTCGCGCAGTTGCGGCTATGGCATACGCGCGTTCGTCGATGGCGCGTGGGGCTTCGCTGCGAGTGCCCGACTCGACGATGCGGGCGTCGACGAGACGGCCGCCCTCGCCGTCGCGATTGCGAAAGCGGGCGCCGCGATCGCGAAACATCGCTTCGCAATCGCACCAACGGAGCGCTACATCGATACGTTCCGCACGCCCGTCGTGCGCGACCCCGCGAGCGTTTCGCTCGGCGAACGCGTCGCACTCTTGCTCGATGTCGAAGGGGCCTTGCACGCGACATCGAGCGTGCGCGTCGGACGTGCGTGGATCGATCTCTGGCACACCGAGAAAGTTTTCTACAGTACGACGGGCTCGCGCATCGCGCAGACGATCGTGCAGACCGGCAGCGGCTGCTCCGCGCTCGCGGTAAGCGACGACGACGCGCAAGACCGGTCGTATCCCGGCGACGTCGGGCTCTATCAGAGCGGCGGTTGGGAGATCGTGGAAGCGGCGGCGCTCCGCGACAACGCCGCGCGCATCGGTGAAGAGGCGACGCAACTTCTCAGCGCACCACAATGCCCGGCGGGCGTGTGCGACGTGATCCTCGGCGGCTCGCAGGTCTCGTTACAGATTCACGAATCGCTCGGCCACGCAGCCGAACTCGATCGCATCATGGGCTGGGAAGCGAATTTCTCGGGGACGAGTTTTCTCGAGCCCTCCGAACTCGGCAAGTTGCAGTACGGGTCGCCACACGTCACCATCGTGATCGACAATACGATGCCGCGCGGCTTCGCTACCGTCGGCTACGACGACGAGGGCACGAAAAGCGTGCGCGCCGACGTCATTCGCAACGGGATGCTGGTCGGCTTCGAGAGTTCGCGCGACACCGCGCGCACGATCGGCCGTGCGACCAATGCCTGCGTCCGCGCCGAGAGCTGGCGGAACGTGCCGATGATTCGCATGTGTAATCTTAATCTGCTGCCCGGCAACATTCCCTTCGACGCGCTCTTCGCTGACGTCGACGATGGAATATACATGGAGTCCAACCGATCGTGGTCGATCGACGACCATCGGCTCAATTTTCAATTCGGCTGTCAGATCGGCTGGGAGATCAAGGGCGGCAAGAAGACGCGCATGGTCAAAAATCCCACGTATGCCGGCGTGACGCCGCAGTTTTGGAACAGCTGCGATGCCGTGGCCGACGAGCGGTCGTGGATCGCGTGGGGCACGCCGAATTGCGGGAAGGGCGAACCGATGCAGACGGGACGAACGGCGCAAGCCGCGTCACCCGCACGCTTTCGCAACGTCCGCGTCGGGGTCGGCTACGATGCGTGAAGCGCAGCGCGAGGCTCTCGCGCGCACGATCCTCGATCTCGCCGGGGGCGACGCGTGCGAAGCGATCGTTACGAGCACGGCGAGTGGCTTGACGCGCTTTACGCACAACGCCGTCCACCAAAACCTGGCGAGCGGCGACACGACCGTCCGCGTGCGAACGATCGCCCGTGGCCGCACGGGCGTTGCGGTGACGAACGATCTGGGCTCCGCATCGCTTTCCCAAACCGTCGCACGTGCGCTCGCGATCGCCGCGTTCGCGCCGCCCTCCGACGTCCCGCGCCCGCTCCTCCACACCGCGTCGATCCCGGCTCCGCACGGCGCTTACATCGAGGCGACCGCGGCCGCGTCGCCAACGGCACGCGCCGCGACGGTCGCCGCGATCGCTCGTGAAGCCGAGTCCGCAGCGTTCTGGGCCGCGGGTTACGTCACCACGTCGCAAACCGGCATCACGATTGCCAATAGTACGGGGACGTTGCTTTCGTTCGACGGTACCGCGTGCGGTCTCAACGTGAAAGCGAATGCAGCCGATGCGACGGGGTTCGCCGAACGCTACGCAAACGACGTCGCCGTTTTGGACGGCGCGGCCGCAGGCGCGATCGCGGTCGAAAAGACGCGCGTCGGCGCCGCACCGATCGCCGTCGACCCGGGCGCGTGGACCGTTATTCTCGAACCCGCCGCGATCGGCGAGTTACTTTCGTACCTTACCGATCATTTTTCCGCCCAGACCTACGTCGATGGCGCGTCGTTTCTCGCAGACGGTCTCGGCCGCACCTACGCGGGAGAGAACGTGACGATGTGGGACGATCACACGCATCCGCTGCTCGCCGACATGCCCTTCGACTTCGAGGGCGCACCGCGAACGCGCGTCCCACTCTTCGAGGCGGGCATTGCGAACCGCGTCGTTACCGACGCCCGTTACGCAGCCAAACTCGGCATCGCCAACACCGGCCACGGTTTCGCCGTTCCGAGTGCGAGTGGACCCGAACCGCGAAGCGTGGTCGTTTCGACGGGAACGCGCTCCACGCAAGAACTCATCGCGCAAACCAAACGCGGTCTGCTCGTGAGCCGCTTCTGGTACATCCGTCCCGTCGACGAGCGCAAGACTATCGTCACCGGCATGACGCGCGACGGCACGTTCCTCATCGAAGATGGCCGGATCACCGCGGGCGTGCGGAATATGCGCTTCAATCAAAGCATTCTCGAGGCGCTACGCCACTGCGAATTCGCAAGCGAAGCGGCGCGCACCGAAGGGTATGGCTATCGGATGGTGGTCCCGGCCGTGAAGATCGAAGGTTTTCGCTTCGACAGTCGGACAGATTTCTAGCTCAGGCGCTCGACGCGCTCCGCAGCGCACCGATTCGGCGCACGGAACCCGCGGGCTGAACGATCTGCAACACCGCTTCGATAACGTCCCGATCCCATTGTGTTCCCACGCCGGCGCGTAGTTCGTCGAGCGCGAGCAAAACCGGCAAGGGCTTGCGATACGGGCGTTTGCTGATCATCGCGTGGAATGAATCTGCCACGCAGACGATGCGCGCGATGAACGGAATGTCGTCACCCGCGAGGCGATCGGGGTAGCCTGCGCCATCGATCCGCTCGTGATGCCAACGTACGATCGGTGCCACGTCATTGAGCGCAGGAATGCGCTCCAGAATCTTCGCTCCCACCCGCGCGTGCGCGCGCATCGTCTGCCATTCCTCGTCTTCGAGCGGGCCGGGTTTATGCAAAATTTCCGCCGGCGTGGTGAGCTTGCCGATATCGTGCAACGTACCCGCGAGGAGCGCGAACGTTTGTTCCTCGGTCGAAAGCCCGAGCGTCTTTGCAATACGGCCCGACCACATGCCGACGGCACGAGAATGCTCGCAGGTTGCGGGATCGCGTTCGTCCATGACCGCGAGAAGCGCTGAGACGATCTCGTTTCGATCGGTGAGTTTCGCAAGATCGAATGCCTGCGAGCGTTCGACGACCGCTTCGACTCCGAGCCGTTTGGCGAGTCGCAAAGACAATGATGAGAAATACCCAACGACGCCACCAGGGTCGCCGCACTCGGAGACGTATCTCTGTGAAATTGACGAACATGTGGTCCGGAGGAGCGAGGCGAACGCGCTCGCCTCTGTACCCGCCACATGCGCATCGATCCAAACGTCGATGACATCGCCGTCGCCGATTTCGAGCTCTTGTGAAAGCTGATCGAGAAACGAATGGACGAAGGCCGCAGCGGCTTTCGTTCCGAGCTGTCGCGGGACGTTCGACTCAACGACCGACATGACAATATCCACTCGTCTCGCATCGACATAGAGAGCGAGTTGACGACAGACATCGCGGATCGGGGCCAATTCCCTCATTACGTTCGTGCCCTTGCGGCTACCAAGATCGGGCGTTCACTCAAACGAGCAACGTGATTTCGGCGTGATTTTGCCCTTCGTCATCGCCCGGTGGTGCGTCCTCCGTCATGCCTGGAGCCGAAATCGGGACTTTCGATGCATAGGTACCCGT
>JAYTXC010000366.1:0-7133 GCA_043743145.1 Rhodospirillales bacterium | reverse complement strand
ACGCCGGGGCCGGAATCGCCCGTCGCGGCAATGAGTTTGACGTTACGCGGGCTATCGACGAACGTGCTCTCGAGACCGACTTGCCCGACATCTTCCTTCGCGCCAAAGCTCGCGTTGATGACCGTCGCACCGGCAGCGTCGGCTGCGCGAACGGCGCGGCCGAGATCGGCAAGCGAATCCGTCGCCGCTTGTGCGACGATGATTTTGCAATTCCGGCACGTCGCCGAGACCACTTGCGTATCGGCATCCACTTCGGCCGCCCAGCCCCCGATGTTCGTCGTGGGATTTGCGGAGATCGAATACGCCGACGTGGCGATCGACGTGACCGAAGCGGGCGCCACGTTGATGATCTTCAAGCAACCGTTGGCCACGCTGCACGTGGGCATTCTGTAATAATTTCTATACGCTGCGAGATCGGATTCGAGGTAGGGATAGCTGTAGGCGACGACGATGCCGACGACTTGCTGTGCGCCCATTCCGCTGTTGGCTTGTTGATCGAGCGACGGGAACGTGTACAGCGTGCTGAGATCGTACGCTTCTAAACCGTTCGTCGGCGTCGGGTATGCGGTCGTCCGAATCGCGTCGAGCGTCCGGTAGCCAAAACACTTGGCGCGCATCGGATCGTAGACGTCTTCGCAAAGGTCGCTGACCGAAACGTGATCGATGCCGGCATCATCGGCCCCGTTGAAGCCAAATTTGCCTCCGAGCGTTCGACTTGCCGAGCCAACCACGGACGCCGCTGTGCGCGCGCCCGACGACGTGCCGGGAATATTACCGATCGAGGCGCTCGATTGACATCCTGCAAGCGCGATCGCTCCGGCGGCAGCAAGAAAAAAGCTCTTCATAAAAAGGCGCATCTTCAACATCTCAATACTCGGAAGAAATGAGAATCAAGGCCCGTCTATGACGAGCTGGTCGATTCGGTGTGACGCACGGTCGAGCGGAGACCGCCGGCGTGAGTTACCAAGCGGTTATAGCGCAAATGCTTGTCGAGCGATAGCGTCACGGACGTCACTTGTGCGGATTTTAACAATCAAAATGCAAGTGATGGTTCGCACACGTCCGGCCGGGTGGACGCAAGGTTCCGAGCTTTTTGAACGCTCGGTTACACGCCCCGGTTGGTCGCCGCGGCGTCGATGAGCCCGCCGAAAATCGCCGCGGACACGTGGTCGATGAGGTCTTCGGGATGCCACTGAACCGCATGAAAGAACGGGTGCGCGAACGTCGCGTCGACGGCCTCGACGACGCCATCAACCGTGTGGCCGACGGCGATCAGCCCTTCTCCGATCGTGCGAACGGCTTGATGATGGATAGAATTCGTCTCGCACCATTCCACGCCGACCACCCGCGCGAACGCGCTGTGCTGCTGCAACGTCACCCGGTGCCCGGGAGCGTAGTCCGTTCGCTCGATGCCCGCCGCGTTCGTCTGTCGATGGTCGATCGGCGAAGCGGGATCGAGTTCGTCGACGAGATCTTCGATCAACGTTCCACCGAACGCGACGTTGATGACCTGGAGCCCGCGACAAATTCCGAGCGTCGGAATCGCACGGTCGTGGAGGCAGCGCACGAGTGCGATCTCGAATCCGTCGCGAGCCGCGCTGTATTCGTCGCATTCGCTTCGTGAATGCGCGGGATTTCCGCCATAACGCACCGGATCGATGTCGACGCCTCCGGTGAGGACGACGCCATCGACGCGTGTGGCAATATCGGCGACGCGCGAATCGTCGTTCGCGAGCAAAATCGCTTTCCCACCGTATCGTTCGATCGCACGCACGTAGGCGACGACGCTTTTATGCGGCGAGCCGTCGGCCTCGAGCGCACGCGTCGCAGTAAGCCCGATCCTGGGCCTCACGCGATGACGAGGAGCGAGACGGCGAATCGGCGCGCGTCGTCGGTCCAGACGCGCGCGACGCGAAATCCGCTCTCGGTTGCGAGCGCCGCGATATCAGCCGCGTCGAATTTATGCGACGATTCCGTGTGAATCGTTTCCGCCGCGGCGAAGCGGACCGTCACATCGAGCGCGTCGATGCGAACCGCGCACCCGCGCTGCGCGACGAGGAATGAATCGACGCTCCCGCTCGCCGCGTCGTATCGCGATACGTGCGCGAAGGCATCGAGATCGAAATTCCCGCCGAGCTCGCGATTGATGCGCGCGAGCACGTTTTTGTTGAACGACGACGTCACGCCCGTCGGGTCGTTGTACGCGAGTTCGAGTTCGGCTGCGTCTTTTTTGAGATCGGCACCGAGGAGAAGCGCATCGCCGGATTTGAACGCCGACGACATCGCGCGCAAAAGATGCCGCGCTTCGGCCGGAGCGTAGTTTCCGATATTCGATCCCAGAAACAGCGCGAGCACGCGCTGCGACGTCCGCAACTGCGCGGACTCGAGGACGTCGAAATAGTCGCTCGCATACGCACTCACATGCAGGCGCTCGTACTCAGCGACGAGCGACGCCGTCGAGTCGACGAGCGCGGCGGGCGAAATATCGATCGGATGATAATCCAAACGCGCTTGTGCTTCGAGAGCCGCCGCGATGAGCGTGCGCGTCTTACGCGCGCTACCGCTTCCGAATTCGACGAGTTCGATCGGTCCGTCGAGTGCCGCGATCATCTCCGGCGCGTCGCGTTCGAGAATCTGCATCTCGACGCGGGTGAGGTAATATTCAGGCAACACGCAGATCGCTTCGAAAAGCGCGGAGCCGAGTTCATCGTAAAAATATTTCGGCGGGAGAACCTTGCGCGCGGCTGTAAGCCCGAAGCGCACGTCATCCGCGAACGACGCCGCTCGCGCACGCTCCGGCGCGCGATAGAGATGGAATCGATCGTTGACTTGTGTGAGTTGGTCGCGTTCCGGCATGATCACTCGCTTCTGTTTCCACTTAGGAGGACCGTTTGCATACCCACGAGCTCTCGTTACCCGTCGACGGTCATGCGATGCCGAGTTTTCTCGCACGCCCCGATGGCGACGAACCGCGCGGTGCCGTCATCGTGTTGCAAGAAATCTTTGGCGTGAACGCCGAGGTTCGGCGCATTACCGAACTCTTCGCGAGCGCTGGCTACGTCGCCCTCGCCATTAACTACTACCATCGCACGCATCCCACGCTCAACGAGCCCTACACGAGCGAAGGCTTGCAAAAAGGCTTCGCTGCCGCGGGCCAGGTTTCGCGCGCGACGTTACGAGCCGACGTCGCGGCCGCAATCGCGTACCTCAGCAAAGAGCCTTTCGTCGACGCACACAAAATCGTGACATGTGGCTTCTGTTTCGGCGGCTCGGCGGCGTTCGTCACCGCGACGCTTCCCGGTCTCGCCGGCGCGATTTCATTTTACGGCGGCTCGATCGCCGGCGGCTTCCCGAACGGCGAACCCGAAGGCCTCGCCGACACGGAGCGTATCCGCGTGCCAATGTTGCTCTTTTTCGGCGGCAAAGACGATTACATTCCCGCCGACGCCGTCGCTCGAATCGATGCGACGTTGACCGAGCACCGCAAGCCGCACGAAGTCGTCACGTATCCAAATGTGGGTCACGCGTTCTTCCGTGAGAGCTCGGCTGCGCTCGGCGAGCACGAAGTCGGCGACGCGTGGAAGCGCGTGCAAAATTTCCTTACGACGAAGATCTAACCGCTACGCGCCGAGCGCGACGCCGAGATGCGTCGCGAGAAACGACCACCGATCGGCAAGCTCGGCCACGACTTTGTGGCGAGGCTTGCCGATACCGTGTCCCGCATTCGCTTCGACGTACACGTAGATCGGTGCGTCGCTCGACGTCGCTTCCGCGACACGCGCGCCGAATTTCCGCGCGTGCATCGGATCGACGCGACTGTCGGATTCGGCGGTCGCGACGAGCATCGCGGGATACGCGACACCATCGCGCACGTTATGGTACGGCGAATAGGCACGCAGGATCGCCGCATCGCTCGCGACGTCGGGATCGCCGTACTCGGCAATCCAAAGTCGCGCGATCAAAAATTTGTGAAAGCGCAGCATATCGGTCAGCGGCACGAGACACACCACGGCGCGCGCGAGATCGGGTCGCTGCGTCGCAAACGCCGAGACGAGCAAGCCGCCATTGCTGCCGCCCATCACCGCGATCCGCGCGGGATCGGCGATGCCGCTGCTCCCGAGATATTCGGCGGCCGCGATGAAGTCGTCGAACGTATGTTGTTTGCGCTCGAGCATCCCGTCGCGATGCCACGATTCTCCAAATTCCCCGCCGCCCCGCAAATTCGCAACGACGTACACGCCGCCCGCGTCGAGCCATGGCACCAAACTCGCCGAATATGCGGGCACGAGCGAGATATTAAAACCGCCGTAGCCGTAGAGCACCGCGGGCGCGCTGCCGTCGAATGGGACGTCGCGCCGAGCGACGATCGAGAGCGGGACTCGCGTGCCGTCTTTTGAGACATACCAGCGCTGTTCGACGCGGTACGCGGCGGCATCGAAGGGCGCCGCGATGCGCTGCCACGATGCGACGCTCAGCGGCCGCGCGCGCAGGCCGATTCGCAGAATCTCCGGTGCCTCGAGGTAGCCTGCAACCTGCACGTACGCGTCGCTCGCCGCGGCATCGATCGTCATCGCGAGGACGCTGCGGGCGCCGGTTTCGGGAACGTCGACGATCGTGCCATCGGGATAGCGAACGCGTAAGACCGAGCGCGCGTTCTCGAGATAGTGCAGCGCGATCGTCTCACCCGCAACCGCGAGCGATTCGAGCGTTCCGTCGGCTTCGAGTACGATCTCGCGCCACGTTTCGCGCGCGAGCGACGACGGTTCCACGGCGAAGACACGATAGCGTGGCGCACCCTCGTTGGTATGGACGTAAAGCATGTCATCTTCCACGTCGACGTTGTAGAGCGACGGACGTCCCTCGACGAGCGCCTCGAACCGCAACGGTGCGACGGTCGAATCGGCGACGTAAACGTCGCTGCGATTCCATCCCTCGCGTACCGTGACGACGAGATAGCGCCCGTCGGGCGACCGTTGCACCTCGAGCATGTCTTCGGGCTTGCGACCCGCACCGAAGATCTCACAATCACTTGCGACATCGGCCCCGAGCACGTGCCGGTAGACGCGTGCATCGTAGTGGCCGCCCGGCGGATAGCGTGTGTACGCGAATTCCGTATCATCTGCATGCCACGCGACGCTCGCGTAACGCGTATCGGGGATCGTCTCGGCAAGCTGCGTTCCGGTCGCGACATCGACGAGATGGAGCGTGCTGTGCTCGTCGCCATTTTGCGAGAGACCGAAGGCAACGAGATTCCCCGTACGGCTCGGATACCACCAGTCGATCGTCGTCAGGCCCGCGGCATCGATCGCCGCCGGGTCGACGAGCGTCCGCTCGAGCCCGACTTCACGAACCACGAGCGAGGCCTGGTTCGCTTCGCCCCGACGGACGGACGAAAACGCTCGCGCACCCCGCACGACGGGAACACTTTCCACATCCGTCCGCAGCAACGTGTCGAGTCGCGCGACGAGTGCGGCGCGACCCGGGACCGCATCGAGCGCGGCACGCGTACGTGCGTTTTGCACCGCGGTCCACCCAATGGTCCGTGGGTCGGTACCATCTTCGAGATAGGCGTGGGGATCGGCGGTTTGGGCTGCGTGCTTCACGCGTGCGCTCTTTTCCGACGCGTTCGCCGCACCCCCGTCGCATCGCGGTCGATCCGCGACCAGCGATCGTAGATGTCGGCGATGTAATCGCGCGTTTCGGCGTAGGGCGGCACGCCATGATAGCGGGCGACGGCACCCGGGCCCGCGTTATACGCCGCGAGTGCGGCTGCGTATGGGTCGGGATAGACGCGATCGTACGCGTTGACGTAGCCGCCCAAGAGATCGGCCGAGCCGCGCATCGCATCGGCCCAATCGAACGGATCGACGCCCGCGCCGTCCGCCGTTTCGAGCGTAAACTGCGCGATCCCGACGGCACCCGCGACCGAGAGGGCGTCCGGATTGAAACCCGACTCCTGGAGCAACGTCGCGCAGAAAAACTGCGGGTTGAGACGATGGCGGCGCGCGAGCCCGATCGCGTGCGTTACGAAGATGAGCGCATCGAAGGGGTCGAGTCGATGATTCGCCCGCGTCGCCGAGCGCACGATGGCGAGTGTTGGACCCGCCGGAACCGGGGTATCGTAGAGCAAGCGAAGGCCGCGAAGGTCCGAGGCTCGCGGCGGAATCCGCCAGCTTCGGACACGTTCTTCAAGGCCATCCAACCGGACCGCCACGTCCGTTATACGCGTGGCATCAACCATGAAAGCCGGCGGTTCCGGTGCGCAACCCACCTGCAGCGCGAGCATCAGCGCGACGACTGCCGGCAGGGACCTCCGCGCGGTCAGCCCAAACGTGGTTCGAAAAGGCGAAATACCCTCAATGTCGATGGAATTCGGAAAGTAGCGTATGGGCGGCGGCGTTTTCATGTTCTTCGTTTCACTAACGGTCGTGCTAATCGTGGGCGACCTCGCGTCGACTTTCTTTTATCACTTGCCACAGCATTTGTGGTTTAAGTTACACCTCAAAACACATCACGATCGCAGTCGATCCTACTGGGATCATGCGGTCCTTTCGCGCGATCCGGAAGTGCTGCTCGATGGTCTTCTCGGAGCCGTACCGTACATCGCCGTCGCCGCCCCGTTCCTTTGGTTCGGCCCGGCAGCCATCGGTGGAGCCGTCGTGGCCCTCCTGCTCGGCCAACTTCACGTCTGGTGGCGCCATACGAACGATCTCGGATGGACCACGCCCGAACCCGTCGCACGCGTCTGCCGCGCGCTCCAAATCGTGTTGCCCGAAGATCACGATGGGCACCATCGCAATCCCGATATCGAATTCGGTGACATCTTTCGTTTCTACGACGCACCCGCACGCGCGCTCTTGACGACCGTGCGTTCGATGCAACGCCGTCGGCGCAACGCCATGCGGCGTTTGCAACGTATTCGAGCATTCCGCCTCACGCGCACCGCGCAGCGTGCCTAGTGCGACATGAGCTAGCTGAGGATTGATGACCAAACGCGTTCTTCTTCTGATTTCCGACACCGGTGGAGGCCACCGGAGCGCGGCCGAAGCCATCGTCGCCGGCCTCTCGGAAGTGGATACGGGCCCACATGGCGAGCGCTTTACGTTCGAGCACCGGATCGAAGATGTGGCCGC
>JAYTXC010000365.1:0-9063 GCA_043743145.1 Rhodospirillales bacterium | reverse complement strand
AGTCGATCCGTACAGTGCTTGCCACATCTGCTTCTTGTCGTATCCCGTGGAATCGCCCACGGCGTAGTCGGCAACTTGGCAAGCGTTCTTCGGATAGTTGCTGACGATGAAACGCTGTGCTTCGATTTCGGCTTTGAGGAAACCGACGACCGCCGCCGGATATTTGTCGAGGAATTCTTTCGAAACGACTAATTGCGCGCTATCGGAGAGGCCCCAATCCGCACCGGTGGAGACCAGACGCGCCGAAGAGTTTCCGACGAAAGCGCCGACGTGCGCGACGTTGGGTTCCCAGATGACGGCGGCGTCCAGTTTCCCGGCGCGGAGGTTCGTCGTAATGACTTCGATACTCTCGTTGAGATATTCACTTGGCTTGATATTCTCGCGCCGGAATACTTCTTGCGCGAAGCGGTCGGCGCAACTCCCTTTCGGAACGGCGACTCGCTTCCCGTCGAACCACTTCAACGCTTCTTTGGGCGTTTTGAATGCCGGTGCATCCGGCCGTACGACGAAATTATTGCACTGTTCGTTTTGAAAGCTCGATACAGCGATCATACGGATATCCGCCTGGCTGCGTTTCGTCGTCGCAACGATCGCCGGCATATCGCCGACGTAGCCGAACTGATATTTTCCCGCGAGCATATTGTTGGTGATGACGGCGCCCTGCAAACCGACTTCCCAGTTCACGGTGCTTCCGGCAGGTAAATATTTCTTCCATAATTCGGCGTTTTTGAGCACGATCGCGCTCCACGAACCGCTGTAGTATGGCTGGTACCCGACGGTGATCTGCACCGGGGGACCCGTCGGCGCATCCGTTTTCGGAGCGGCCGAGGTGCTGTCGGCGAGCAAGAAGCTGCAGCCGATGAAAATACTTGTTACGAGCGTCATTCGCAACGCACGTTGTTGCGAATTGCCTGTAATGGCTGATGGAATTTGCACGGAGCTTTTCCTTCCAGCGATTCTCTGATCGAGGTGTCCCCTGCGGTACGACTCGTTCTTCCGCGTCCCTGTAGCTCGCGCCTAAAAAATAACGCAACGACCAGGGTCGAGCGAATCCGAAGGGAATTTTTTTTCCTAATATCGTTTAGGGAGTTGTTCATGAGAAATTGGGCCAATCCGGTTTTTGAGGGTAGCCTCGAAGAAGCGTGCGCGAGCGTCGCCCACAAGCCGTTCGTCGAACGCATCGGTCTCGAAGTAGAGGGCGTGGACGAGCGCGTCGGCGAGCGATTCGTCTTAACGCCGAAGTTCGATCTCGGTCTGACCCCATGGAGCGGCGAGATGCTCCACTGCTCGTCGCTTAGTTTCGACGCTTCGTGGCGGGTCGTTCGCATTGCGAAGGGGTATCCCGGTGCGATGATTTGCGGCACCTATCCCGACGATTTTCCGGCAAACGTGCGGTGACATCCGTATCGGGCGGCGACCGGACGTTTCGTTCGTTGCCGTCGACGCTCGCGCAAACGCTCGCGGCGTCGTGTAGCGCTGCGGGCGCCACCGTGCTCAGTACGACTCCGCTCTGCGAACTCGGCGTGTGGTTTGCGGACATGCCCATTCGCGAAGCATCGGTTGAATACGATCTCGGTTCCAACGCCCGGCTCGTGCTCTACGGCGCGCAGCGCGAGCCCGCTCCAGAAACGATAAGCCTCGCAAGCTTGGCGATGGGAACGTGGCTGACGACACGCGCGCATCGCGCCACCACGACGCGTCTGTTAAAGCAAGCCCGGGCGACGTTCGAAATCAATCGAAGTATCTGCGGGCTCGGAGGTCTCGATCGCCTTTTGCTTCTGGTCGCCGAACGCAGCCGCGATCTCTTGCACTGCGAACTCGCCGGCTTCGCATTGCTCGATGATTGCGGATCTTCCATCACGTGGCGCGCGATGAGCGGTGCCCGAACCGACACGTATCGAAAAGCCGTTTTTTCACCCGACGGCGGCGTTGCGGGACGCGCGATTTCGACGCGTCGTCCGGTCGTAGTCGACGATTTTCGCCTCGATCCATCGCTCACACCTGAAGCCAATCCGATTTCGTTTGCCGAAGGCTTGCAATCGGTTCTCGCCGTTCCCCTCAATATCTCGCGGCGCGCGCGCGGCTGTTTGATGATCGGTTACCGAACACCGCATACGTTCTCAGCCGAAGAGCTCGACGTTTTGACGAGCTTCGCTTCGCAAGCCGCAATCGCGATCGAAAACGCGGAACTGTACGATCGCGTGCGCAGCGAACGTGCCCGTATCGCGAGCGTCGTCGAGAGTATCGCTGAAGGTTTGGTCCTTATCGATTTACTCGGCCGCATCGCGCTCGTGAATCGCCGCGTCGAAAACATCTTCGATGTGTCGCGCACCGCGTACGTCGGTCTCACGTTCGACGCACTCCTCTCCGCATTCGTCAAGCGCAGCGAAACGCCGGAGATCGTGCGCAAAGCGCTCGTTTCGTTGATCGCTTCCCAACTCGCGACGGCGAACTGCGACGTCGCGTTGACGGGCGATCCGCGGATGGTGTTACGGTTTACGTCGTTTCCCGTCTACGATGGCGACGGTGCGATGCTCGGTCGCGGATTACTCTGCCGTGATATCACGGCCGAACATCAGGTCGACGTGATGAAAAGCGACGTGATCGCGATCGTATCCCACGAAATTCGATCGCCGCTGTCATCGATTCGCGGGTGCGCGTCCGCACTTCTCGATACGGAACGACATCGGAGCAAACGTCTCCAACAAGATTATTTGGAGACGATCGATCGCGAGAGCGCTCGCCTCAACGACTTGGTCGGGAACCTCACCGATGTCTCGATGCTCGACGCGGGCGTTCTCGTTTTGGCTCTACACGAGTCCAATCCGATTTTGCTCATCGAACGCGTTATCGAGCGCAAACGCCGAGAGCTTCGGGTCATTCATCTCGCGAGCGAATCGAAACCCGGATTTCTGCGCTTCGACCACCGGCGCATCGAACAAGTTCTCGACAATCTTTTGAGCAATGCGATCAAGTATTCCCATCCAACGAGTGAGATCGACGTGTCGGTCGACTATTCGCAAACGGAGTTCATCGTATCGATTCGCGATCGCGGGTCGGGCATCGCGCGGCTCCTGCAAGAGCGCGTGTTCGAGCGCTTTTATCGAATCGAGGACACGCGCCTCAAAGGTGACGGCTGCGGGCTCGGCTTGTATATCTGCCGCGGGATCGTCGAAGCACACGCAGGACGCATTTGGCTCGAATCGACTTCCGGCGTTGGAACGACGGTGAGCTTCGCTCTGCCCCTGCCGCAGGAGTGTGTGTGATGTCGTTGTCGTTGCTCGCCGGGGCATGGACCGTCGGGCTCTTCATCGGCTTGATCGGCATCGGCGGCATCTTCCTCATCCCGCTCCTCGTCGGAGCGCTCGGATTAACGCTCGAGAGCGCGATTGGAACCGCGCTCGTTACCTTTACCGCGACCGGCTTCGTGTCGACCGCGATCTACGCGGCGAAGGGTCGCATCGATTGGCGTCTCGCGATCCTCACGAGTCTCGGTAGCGTCGTCGGCGGCGTGGTGGGCGCGCGGATCGGCGTCGCGCTATCCGGCGTGACCCTGACGTTCGTGTTCGCGGCGTTTCTTTTGTTCGCCGGTGTCGCGGCAATCGTGCGCAGTTTCGGTGACAGCGGCGATGCGGCCAGCGAGCGGCGGCTCGCCATCATTCCCGCGCTCGCCGTCGGGACGATCGTCGGCGTCGGATCGGGATTGACGGGCGTCGGCGGACCGGCGATCCTCGTGCCGTTGCTCCTGCTCCTGCGCATCCCCGCGACCGTCGCCATTGCGGCAAGCCAGCCCAATGGGATCGCAGCCTCGGCCTCCGGCGCGCTCGGACACGTCCTCTACGGTCACGTGGACTTCTCCGTCGCCGCGTGGCTCATCGTCGTCGTCGGAGCCGGGGTCGTGGTCGGCTCGCTGCTCCATCGGCGCTTTTCCGCGCGCGCCTTGCAGCCGCTCATCGGCGGCGCGTGCGTGGTGCTCGCCATTTGGACGATCTTGCATCGGGTGAACGCAACGTGACCGAACCCGCGAAAACAACGAAACACACGATCTTGGTCGCCGACGACGAGCGGTCGATCGTCATGCTCGTCAAAAACGAACTCGAACTCGCGGGCTATCGCATCCTCACCGCCGAGAACGGAACCGCGGCGACGAAGCTCGCCGAGCAACGCGCGCCCGATCTCATCATCCTCGACATCATGATGCCGGGGAAAGATGGCTTCGCGGTGTGCCGCGAGATCCGCGAATTTTCGTACGTCCCGATCATCATGCTCTCGGCGCGCGGCCAGGAGCAAGATAAGGTCTACGCGCTCAATCTCGGCGCCGACGACTACATGACCAAGCCATTCGGAATCGGCGAACTCATCGCGCGCGTCAACGCGGCGATGCGGCGGACGCGCCGCTCCGACGTCGCACCCGATGCCGAACCGTTTTCGAGCGGACCGATCTCGATCGATTATTCGGCACGAAAAGTCACCGTCGACGGGCGCCCCGTCAAGCTCACGGCGACAGAGTACAAGCTCCTGTGCACGCTTGCCAAACGTAGCGGCAAGACGATTCTCCACGATGCGATCCTCAGCGCCGTGTGGGGCCCCGAGTACGTCGGTCAAGTTGAATACCTCTGGGTCTACATGGGTCGGCTCCGACAAAAGCTCGAGCGCGATCCCGAGACTCCCAAGGTGCTTATCAGCGCCCCCGGCGTGGGCTATCGAATGGAAAATATTTAGTGAAAATTTTCCGCCGCGAGCGTTTTTTTTAGGCGGCGTTTAGGCAAACTCCGTATCCTTTGCGAATACGACTCAAGCGAGCTTTGTCCGGAGGGAATCACCATGGCGCGTTCAGCGGCCAATTGGGACCGTCGACCCACCTTACCAGCGACGCACTTCGTCGATCCCCGTCTTTACACGGACGAAGCCATCTTCAACGACGAACGTGACCTCATCTTTGCGAAGACGTGGAATATCGCGTGCCACGAGAGCGAAGTTCCCGAAGTTTTCGACTTTCGCACCTACAACCACCCGGCCGGAAAGAATCTCATTATCGTGCGCGGTGACGATCGGAAAATCCGCGCCTTCTATAATGTCTGTCCGCACCGTGGCAACACCGTGGTTTACGGACCGTCGGGAAACGGCAAGCATCTCGTTTGCATCTTCCACGCGTTCTCGTTCGATACCAAGGGCAATTGCGTCGATATTCCGCGCGAGACCGCCGGATATCAAGACCGTGTGTGTAAGGCCGATGTCGGCTTACGCGAAGTGCGCACGGAAGTCGGCTTCGGCGGCATGGTCTACGTCAATCTCGATGACAGTGCCGGCAGCCTCGCAGACTTCATCGGTGAAGCACTCACCGATATGAGCGTGGCGCTCTCGACCGAACCGCTCGAAGTTTTCAGCTATCACCGTGCCGACGTTCACACGAACTACAAGCTCTGGCACGATACCAACAGCGAATTCTATCACGACTACATGCACTACCATAATCGGCAGACGAGCATGTTGCAGCCGGGATATTTCGAGCGTCGTTATACCTCGTATGACAACGGCCACGCGCGAGTTGGGGATCAAGTCGTCAACTACGAGGCCTACGAGGGCTTCAAGGGTCGCGACCTCTCGTTCCCCGGCATGAAATTGAACCAGTGGAAGATGGTCGATCTCTTTCCGGGCATGACGTACAACCTGCGCGGATCGTCACTGCGGATCGACACGGTCATTCCGGTTTCCGCCACGCAGGCGACGATCGAATATCGCGGGCTCGGGTTGCTCCGGGATACGCCGGAAGAACGCGCGCAACGCATCGACGATTACAATTCGATCTGGGGACCCTTCGGCCGAAATCTACACGAAGATCTCCTGGGCGTCCACGGTCAGGGCATGGCGATGGGACGCGGCCAAACGTATATCCTTCACGCCCGTGAAGAGGATGCGACGATCCACGACGAGATCGGCATGCGCCACTTCTACGCGGAGTGGAGCAAACGGACGGGGCGCTCGTCGAGCGATCCCTACGGCGAGCACGTCGATCCCGACGGCAGCCCCGTCGTGCTGGCGACGCATTAAGGCGGCGCGGCGATGTCATCACAAACCGTCTCGCGCGCCGTCGATTTTCAGGCGTACACGCAAGTCACGACGTTGATCTACGACGGCCTCATATTCCTCGACCGTAAAGACTTCAAAGGGTGGTTGGACACGTGTACCACCGACTTCGAATACGCGATTACGGCGTGGAGCCCGGAGATTCGCAAAGACATGGCGTGGATGCGGCACGACTACGCGGGCATGGAGCATCTCATCAAGTTGCTCCCGCGCCATAATAGCGATCAATCGTCGTTTACACGCCACACCAGTATTTACAACGTTAAGCCGTTTGAGATCGGTGCGAGCGGCGAAGATTTCGATGTCGTCTCGTCGGTCGCAATCTATCGAACGACACTCGACGGCGGCATCACGTCGCTCTTTGCAACGGGGAAGTATGTCGACGTCGTTTCACTCGTCAATGGCGAGGCTCGCCTGCGCTCTCGAACGGTTCGACTCGAAACGCGAGCGCTCGGAATCGGAACGCATTACCCGCTGTGAAGGCGATGTCACCGGCCGCGACGCGCTACCGCGTGCGCGTCACCGGTCGGGGGGAAACCGCGGCCGAATTCGACTGCGATTCAGCCGAACCGATCCTGCACGCGGGCTTGCGCGCGGGCTTGGATTTGCCATACGAGTGCGCGTCTGGCACGTGCGGGACATGTAAGGCGACGATCGTTGACGGCAGCGTCGATTGTGCGTGGCCGCAAGCGCCGGGTCATAAGACGGTCAAAGCCGAGAAACACGAATTCCTCATGTGTCAGAGCCACCCAACGCACGACGCGACGATCTCCATTGCGAAACGCGTCGAGCATCGGGCGGCCGGACGTCCCGCACCGCGCGCCGTGCGCGGCACGCTCGAACACATCGAAAAACTGAATCGCGACGTGATGTCGTTCGTCGTAACGCTCGAAGAAGCGATCGATTTCGATGCGGGACAATTCGTGCTCTTCGCCGTCGACGACGTCGTTGGAGCCCGTTCGTATTCGATGGTCAATTTCGAGCCGGGCGCGCGAACGCTCGACTTTCTCGTAAAACGCTTTCCCGGCGGCGCGCTTACGACGTGGCTTTTCGACGAGGCGGTCGACGGTGTGCGCGTGTCGCTCTTCGGACCCCTCGGCCGCGCGACGTTCGAACCCGAACTGGGACAGAACATTTGTTGCATCGCCGGCGGATCCGGGATCGCCGGGATGATGGCGATCCTCGCGCATGCGAACGCGATCGATTACTTCGCAAACCGGGGTGGCGACGTGTTCTTCGGACTTCGTACGCCGAACGACATTTTTTTCATCGACGATCTCGCGGCATTCGCCGCGGCCGCGCACGGTAGACTGCACGTAACGGTCGCGTTTTCCGATGCGGAGGCGACGCCCGAACTCGTCGCGCGCTATCCGAACGTCACGTTCTCGCGCGGCTTCGTCCACGATGCCGCGCGAGAGACGTGCGCGGCACGTACCGACACGATGTTTTTCGTTGCCGGTCCGCCGCCGATGGTCGATGGGGCGTTACGAATGTTGTTGCTCGATGCAAAAGTGCCAGGCACACAGGTGCGTTATGACAAGTTCAGCTGAGCGTCGCCGATGAGCTGGCAACGCGTGTGTTCCATCGCGGAAATCCCCGAAAAGGGAATGCTCCAATTCACGACCGCGGCCGGCGACGACGTGCTCGTTCTTGGCTCGGGGGCCGAGCACTATGCCTGTCAGGCGATCTGCCCGCATCTGGACACGCCACTCGCGGAGGGCATGTTCGACGGCAAGACGTTGACGTGCCATCAGCACCTCTGGCAATGGGATATCGAAAGCGGCGATGCCAAGGGTTTGGCGGAGATGCCGCTGCTCTGTTACGAGGTTAAGGAAGAAGGGGGCTCGCTCTATGTCAACGTCGATTCGTAAGGCCCGAACCAACGGAACATCCAGATCGCTCACGTCGCCCATCGTCGACATGCGCAATCGACCGCGCTTTCTCCACCCGTTCTTCGGAGCGAACGATTCGGGACCGGAATTCGAAGTTGTGAAATGGGTGAACCGCCGCGTGGGATCGCTCGAAATCGAGCATTTCCGCAACGCGCGCGCACCTGATACGTTCGCAGCCGAGATCGCAGCCGCCGGGATCACGTACGGCGTCGTTGTCGGGCGCGATACGCCGAGCGTCTCGATTCCAAACGACGCGGTCGCGAAGCTCGTCGCGACGCATCCCGATCGTCTCATCGGCATCGGTGCCGTCGATCCGCAGCGTATCGGCATCGCAGCCGCCCTCGCCGAAGCGCGGCGCGCCATAACGGATCTCGGTTTGCGCGGCATCAATCTGGATCCGGGTTTCTTCCCGCGACCGCTCCACGCCGACGACGCATTGCTCTTCCCGATATACGCGCTCTGCGTCGAATTGGACGTGCCGGTTTTCGTGATGTCGGGGCCCACGACACCCGACCTCACCTTCAACCACCCCAGCGCCATCGGCCGCGTTGCGACCGCGTTTCCCACGCTGCCAATCGTCTGTTGCCACGGCTACTATCCGTTCGTCGACGAGATGGTCGGTATCGCATTTAAGTATCCCAACGTGTATGTCTCGCCGGATATGTATCTGTTCATGCCGGGCGCGAAATTATACGTCGAAGCAGCCAACGGCTTCATGCGCGATCAACTGCTCTTCGGAACGTCGTTTCCGTTTCGCCCGATGCGCCAGAGCGTCGACGATGCGGCACACCTCGGTCTCAATGAGGAAGCGTTTGCAAACGTCATGTGGCGCAATGCGAACCGGCTTCTGAACCTCGAAATTTCGGCCAAATCGTCGCCAAAAGCGGCGCGCTGAAATGGCGCGCATCGGACCCGCCCCCGCAACCGTCGCTCCGAGCGCGAAACGGACGCCGTCCCAAACGCGCGCCACGTCGCCAGCGAGTGTTATTGGGTGGCTTCCCGGTGTGGCGATCACGCTCTGCATCGCGATCGCCGCGCGGTATCTCTCGCGGTATACGGGTGCCATTCCCGACGTCGTCATCGC
>JAYTXC010000364.1:0-1853 GCA_043743145.1 Rhodospirillales bacterium | reverse complement strand
TGCCGCGAGATAGATCGTGGCAACGAGCGCGCAGTGCGCTTGATTCGTACAGATATTCGACGTCGCTTTTTCGCGACGGATATGTTGTTCGCGTGCTTGCAACGTCAACACGTACGCATGGTTGCCGCGGTTATCGACGCTGCGCCCGACGAGCCGTCCGGGAATGCGCCGCACGTGATCTTTCGTCGCCGCAATGAAGCCGACGTAGGGTCCGCCGTACGCGAGCGGATTTCCGAACGATTGCCCTTCACCGACCGCAATCTGCGCGCCCCACGCCGCCGGCGTCGCGAGCACGCCGAGCGACATCGCCTCGGCGATCACCGCGATGCCGACGGTGCCCGTGCGTTCGAGCGTCGCACGAATCGCGGCACCCGGCACGTCGAGGCACCCGAAGAAATTCGGCGATTGAATCGCGACGGCCGCGAAACGTTTGTCAGCGAGACGCGCATCGAGCGTCGCAAAATCGGTCGTCCCGTCGGTCGCGATCGGGAGCTCTTCCACGTCGAGGTCGAGTCCGCGTGCGTAGGTTTCGAGCACCTGACGGTAGTTGGGATGAATCGCGCGCGAAACGAGAATCGCCCGACGGCCCGTCGCGTTGACCGCCATGATCGCCCCTTCGGCGAGTGCGGTCGCGCCATCGTAGACCGAGGCATTTGCGATATCGAGGCCCGTGAGCAGACAGATGTACGTTTGCCACTCGTAGATCGCCTGAAGGTAGCCCTGCGAGACCTCCGCTTGATACGGCGTATATGCGGTCAGGAACTCACCACGCATCGCGAGCGACATCACGACCGGTGGCACGTAATGGCGATAGGCGCCCGCTCCGAGGAACGACGTGTAGGCGACGGCCGTATTACGGTCAGCGAGAGCCGCCACGATCTCCGCGAGTTCCGATTCCGGGAGCCCCGCGGCGAGCGCGAGCGGCGCTTTGAGGGCGACGGCGTCGGGGACGCGCGCGAGATCGTCGAGCGACCTGGCGCCAACGACGGCGAGCATCTCCGCGACATCGGAATCGGTATGCGGCGTATACACGTAGACAATGGCTCCATAGGCAAACGCGCTGGACAGCCTCTATTCTGCGGAGCGCGTAGGCCTTTCCGTGCTACGTTAGTCGAACGTTAGTGCGCTTCGGCGACGAGTTTCTCGTAATCATCGGGGCCGAGAAGTGCATCGGGCATACTCGCGCCCGTCAATTTGATCTTATAGAGCCAGCCGTCACCAAATGCGTCGCGATTGACGAGCGCGGGATCGGCTTCGAGCGCCGCATTGATCTCGACGACTTCGCCGCCCGCGGGCGTGAAGAGATCCGAGACGGCTTTTACCGATTCCACGACGCCGATATTGGCGTGTTGTTTGATTTCGGCGCCGACGCGCGGCAGTTCCACGAAGACGATATCTCCGAGGGAATTCTGCGCGTAATCTGTGATGCCGACGGTCGCGGTATCGCCCTCGACTTTAAGCCATTCGTGTTCTTTGCTGTAGAGAAGTCCCGCAGGCTGGGCCATGGTGGTACGTCGTCCCCTCTTCGGTCGTCGATTTTTTGAGTTACGGAGTCGGTCGCTTATAAAACGGGACCGCGACGACGGTTGCACGGTGTCGCGTCCCACGTATTTCGACGTCGAGCGAGCGACCTATCGCACTCGCGGCTTTCGTCACGAGCACCGTCGCGATGTTCGCGTTCCCGAGCGACGGCGCGATCGACCCACTCCGCACCGTTCCAACCCGCTCGTCCCCCGAAAAGACCGGATAGCCCTCGCGCGCGGGAATACGGCCCTCGAGCACGATTCCGGCGATACGGTCGTGGGTGTCGGATTCGAGTTCGGCGACGAGCGCATCGCGACCGGGGAACGCGG
>JAYTXC010000363.1:0-8401 GCA_043743145.1 Rhodospirillales bacterium | reverse complement strand
GGAGTTGACCATAACGTTTCGCCGACACGCCTGAGTAAAAAATCCATACTCATCGTTTAATGCGCCTTTGACATTTTACCAGCTTTAAAGTCGCCGACGAAGCCGCGTGCCACGAGAAGTTCGAGAATCTGGACGGCGTTGGTCGCCGCGCCCTTGCGGGTTTGGTCGCCGACAATCCAGAGTTGAAAATGTCGTTTCGAATCGCCTTCGGCGCGCACGCGCGCGACGTGCACCAAATCTTGGCCTTCCACATCACGCGGTGTGACGATGCCCGTGGCGTGGTACGCGACACCCGGGGCGACCGCGAGCGCCGCGCCGATTTCGGCAACTGTCGTATCGCGCTCCGTCTCGATAAAGACCGCTTCGCTATGCGCGAAGCGCACGGGAACGCGAACGGTCGTCGCCGCGATATGCAGGCTCGGAAGCTCGAGCATCTTCCGCGTTTCGGCAGCGACTTTTTTCTCTTCGCCCGTATCGCCGAGTTCATCGATCGTCGACCCGACGAGCGGGATCACGTTTCGAAAAATCGGCGCGGCGAACGGCGACTTCGTCGAAGGCGCAGATTCTGATGAGCCGTCTTCCTCACGTGCGAGCGCCTCGAGACCGGCTTTGCCTGCGCCACTCACGGCTTGATACGTCGCGACGCGCACGCTGCGCAGTCCCGCAATGCGCGCGATCGGCGCGATGCCGACGCAGAGCACGATCGCCGTGCAATTCGCGACGGGATAGATGCGATGTTCTGCCGCGGCGGCGTGCGGGTTGACTTCCGGCACCACGAGCGGCACGCCGTCCGCGAGTCGGAACGTCGCGCTGTTGTCGATAACGATCGCGCCCGATCGCGCGCAGTTCTCGGCAAGCTCCGCGCTCGCATCGTCGCTCGATGCGAAAAACACGGCGTCGTACCCGCTCGCGAGTGCGTGCGGCGTCGCCGCTCGAATCGGCCAATCGCGACCGCGGAAGTGCAGCGGGAACTCGCGATCGCGCGATGCGAACGCGCCGAGTTCGTCGATGACGATCTCGCGTTCGTCGAAGATGCGTAAAATCGTCTCGCCGACGACGCCGGTTACTCCGACGATCGCAATTTTCACGGAAGATCTCCCAAGAATGGATCGAGCCCGATCGTCAGATTGGTTTGGTTACGAACGTTTCGAACAGCGAGCAAAACTCCGGCCATAAACGAGGTGCGATCCAGCGAGTCATGCCGGATGGTGAGCGTCTCGCCATCGCCGCCGAAGAGCGACTCCTGATGCGCGACGAGCCCGCGTAAACGAACGCTGTGAATCGGCACGTCCGCGCGACCGGCAGCAGCAGCGATTCGGCGCGCGGTGAGTTTCGCCGTACCGCTCGGCGCGTCGAGCTTCCGGTCGTGGTGGAGTTCCACGATCTCCGCCGTCGGGAAAAAGCGTGCGGCGATCTCCGAGAATCGCATCGCGAGCACGGCACCGATCGCAAAATTCGGAACGATCGCCGCGCCGACCGCGTGTTTTTCGCACAGCGATTCGAAGTTGACGATCTCTTCATCCGTCCACCCCGTCGCGCCGATTACGGGTGAGATCCGGCGGATAACCGCTTCGCGCGCGACCTCGACCGTCACGGGATAGACCGTAAAGTCGACCACGACGTCGGGCATGGTCGCGTCGTAACACTCCGCAATATCGTCGTACAGGTTCCCGCTCGGCTTCGTGAGTCCGAGTGCGCGCGCGAGGTCGTCGCCCGCGCGGGCGCGATCGAACCCCCCGACGAGCGAGAGGTCGGCCGCGGCATCGACCGCACGACAAACCTCGCCGCCCATGCGGCCGAGCGCACCCGCAACGACAACCTTCATCGACAGGGCGCCTCTCGCGCTACGACATGACTTTTTCTAAGGGGGCGTACTTGAGCATGACCATCTTCTCACCGACGTTGGGGAACATGATCGTGAGCAAGCCATCGCCGCCGGCACCCGCCGTCGCCGAGACCTGGCCCTCACCCCATTTGGGATGACGGACGCGATCGCCGACTTGCAAATCGAGCCCGATCCCCGCGCCCGCGGTTTCGTGGATGGCGACTTCGCGCCAGCGCCCGCCCGCCGGACGCTGCATGGGCGTGACGTTCCCGATCACTTCGACGCTCGGCATCTCATCCAAGAATCGCGATTTTGGATGTGCGAATGTATTCCCGAAGAGCGTGCGACGCATCGCGTACGACAGATAGAGACGATCCATCGCGCGCGTCACGCCGACGTACGCGAGGCGGCGTTCTTCTTCGAGTTCGGTGAGGTCGGTGAGCGCGCGATTGTGCGGGAAGACGCCCTCTTCGAGCCCCGTGAGGAAGACGACGGGGAATTCGAGTCCCTTCGACGCGTGGAGCGTCATGAGCGTGACGAACGACGACGACGGGTCGAGCGTGTCCAGATCACTGATAAGCGCGACGTTGCTCAGGAAATCGTCGAGCGAGCCGCCTTCTTCACGACCTTCGAATTCTTTCGCGACGCCGATGAGTTCTTGCAGATTCTCAAGTCGCGACCGCGAGTCCGAGGTATCTTCGCCTTGAAGTTCGCGGATGTAGCCCGACTCTTCCATGACGGCGACGAGCAAGTCGCTAATCGTCAGGCCTTCGTGGCGTTCGCGTAAGCTCGTAATGAGGTCGGCGAAGCGCTCGAGTTCTTTTTGCTTCTTCGGTACCGCGCGGCGCAGCATGTCCTTGTCGAAGACCGTCTGCCCGACGCTGACGCCGGCAGCGTTCGCCGCATCGACGAGCGATGCGAGCGTCTGTTGGCCGATCGAGCGACGCGGCACGTTAACGATGCGTCGGAATGCGACGGCGTCGGCCGGATTGACGATGTACCGAAGGTACGCCATCATGTCTTTGATTTCGGTCCGTGCGTAAAAGCCCGTGCCGCCTACGACGCGATAGGGGATGCCTTCGCCGAGAAAGCCTTCTTCGAAGACGCGCGATTGCGCGTTCGTCCGATAGAGCACGATAAAGTCGCGGTAGGCCGCGCCCTCACGCACGAGTTCTTTGATCTTTTCGATCGAATAGCGCGCCTCGGCACGTTCGGTTTCCGCGCCGTATACCGTCACGATCTCGCCGACCGCGCGTTTGGTGAAGAGCTTCTTCTCCGCACGCGTTTCGTTCTGCGTGATGATCTCGTTTGCGACGGTAAGGATCGTTTGCGTCGAGCGATAGTTCTCTTCGAGCTTGAAGACTTTCGCGCCGGGGAAATCAGCTTCGAAGCGCAAGATATTTTTGTAGTCGCTGCCGCGCCACGAGTAGATCGACTGATCGTCGTCGCCGACGACGGTTAAGTTCTTGTGTTCCTCGGCAAGGACGGCGCAGAGCTTGTATTGCGCGAAATTGACGTCCTGATATTCGTCGACGAGGATGTAGCGGAATTTGTTTTGGTAGCGCGTGCGAACTTCGAGATCGGACTCGAGCAACTCGATCGTTTTCGCGATGAGGTCGTCGAAATCGAGGCCGTTGGATTCGCGTAGCCGACGATCGTACTCGCGGTAGACCTGCGCGACGCGTTCGCCAAAGAACGACGTGTTCGCCGATTCGTATTGGTCGGGCGATTGCAGCTGATTCTTCGCCTTGCTGATTTCGTCGAGGGCGGCGCCGGGGGATATCTGACGTTCGTCCATATTGAGGTCGTGGAGCACGTCGCGCACGATCGAGCGCTGGTCCGTGTCGTCCATGATCGCAAAATTCGAGGCGATGCCGATCTTTTTACCGTCGCGCCGCAAAATGCGCACGCAAACCGAATGAAACGTTCCCACCCAGAGATCGCGGACGGCCGTCCCGATCATCTTTTCGAGCCGCGACTTCATCTCAGCCGCCGCTTTGTTCGTAAACGTTACCGCGAGGATCCGGTCGGGGAAAACTTTCTTCTCGTCGAGCAGGTATGCGATGCGGTGCGTGAGGACTCTGGTCTTACCGCTTCCGGCGCCTGCGAAGATAAGAACGGGTCCGTCGATATGGGTGACAGCTTCGCGCTGGACATCGCTAAGGGCGTCGGTTTGTGCGATCATGACTTGTGTCTATTCGCCACCGAGGCTCGTTCTGCCTCGGCGTCATCGTGCGATGCGAAGGACCTCGGCTCCCGACTGCGCGAGTGCGAACGCGCTCGCGAGATAGGCGAGCGTTGATTCTGCACCCATATTCCGGTTGACCGAGATCTCTTCGAGTCCGTCGAAACAGCCGCCACCGGCCGTCATGACGATGCTCCGCGAGTTGCGGCCGTAGAACCATTCGAGACCGGCTTCGGCGAGACGCCGATAGCGGCGGTCGCCCGTCGCCGCTTCCGCCGCGAGGCCCACGTCGACGAGCGATGCGGCTTCGAGCGGTTGTTGCGCGTAGCGCGCACGGAACCCGTTCTTTGGGTACCAGCCCGCATTACCAATCGGCACGAAGGTTCCATCTTCGACGCAAAGCGTTTCATAAAACGCGAGCGTTCGTACTCCGAGCGCGACGATCGTACGATCTTCAAGGACCGTACCAATGCGTAAGAGTGCTTCGGGTAGTCGTGCGTTGTCGTACGTAAGCACGTTCTCAAACCAGTCCCAGCCCGCGGTCGCGTGAGCTGCGTGTCGCGCCGTGAGATCACTCGCTATTTCTCGAAGCGTCGTCTCGATCGCACGGTGGCGACGATCGCTCGCATCGAAGGCATGCGCGAGACCGAGCGCTGCATACGCTCGCGAACGCACATGCTCGAGTTCCGCGACGTGCGGGAGGGCGCGATCGATGCGCTGCGTGCAGATCGATCGCCAGCTATCGCGCGGCGCGAAGCGCGCGCCGAAGCCGAGCGCCCAAATCGCGCGACCGTTGCTGTCGGGCGTGCCGGCTTCATCGAGCCATTGACGACCGTAGCTCATGAAATTATGGAAACGTCCGTCGTCGCGTTGCGCGTCGAGGAGAAAGGCGAGATAGGTATGCCCGAGCTTTCGAGCCGTCTCCTGATCGCGCGCGTGCACGCTTGCAGTAACCGCCACGATGAATGCGCGCGCGACGTCGTCGGTACAGTAGCCCTCACGGCGATTGGGGACGTCGTAGATCGCGTGTTGGGCGATGCCGACGTCGTCGCTCAGCGCGACGAGATGATCGAGCGTCGGTGCGCGCCACATCAGGCGGGCCGCACGAGTTGGGTCGCGGCGAATCGTCGCTCGGGAAGTACGCCGCCAAAGACACGACCATACGCGCGGGCCACGTGCGGCCACGTCATCTGTCGCCCGAAGCGGTAGGCGCGGCGCTCGGTCGCGCGACGTAAGAACGGATCGTCGAGGAGCAGGTTCAGCGCGGCCGCGATCGCATCGGCATCGCGAAACGGCGCGAGATAGCCGCGGCCGTTTGCAAGGACTTCCTCGGCGTAAAGGTATGGTGTTGAAACGATCGCTTTGCCCGCGCCGACGGCATATGCGAGCGTGCCGCTCACGATCTGCACGGGATTGAGATACGGCGTGAGATAGATATCGGTTGCCGCGAGATATTCGACGAGTTCGTCGAAGGCGAGGTAGTGATCGACGAGCTTGACGTTATTTTCGAGTCCGAGTTCGGCGATTCGCGCGCTGAGTTCGGCGCGATAGGATTCGCCTTCATGTCGCCGGACATTTGGATGCGTTTGGCCGAGGATGAGATACAGCGCTTGTGGGTGTCGCGCGACGACGGAGCGCATGGCGTCGATGCCATACTCGAGACCTTTTCCACGACTGATGAGGCCGAAGGTCGAGACGACGAGACGATCGGCGACACCGAATTTGGCCTTCGGGCCATCGGTCGCGCGGAATGGAACATCGGGTACGCCATGGTGGATGACGTGCAGCTTTCCTGGATCGATGCCGTACTCGCCGATGAGAATATCTTTACCCGTCTGAGAAAGAACGACGACCGCATCCGCGCGTTCGCAAAGCCGTCGCGCGACGGATCGATGCTCCTCGGTCGGATGCGGCAGCACGGTGTGGAGAGAGACGACGATGGGTTTTTCGACCTCTTCGAGCAGATCGAGAAACCAAGCTCCGTCGGGCCCGCCGAAGAGTCCGTACTCGTGCTGTACGCAGAGCAGATCGGATGGATGACCGTTGATTGCGCGAGCGGTTGTGCGATACGAGGCGCGATCGTCCGAACTCAAGCGCGCGAAGACGCGCGATGGATACGCGCGCGATTCCGAGCCCGCTTCGTCGATTGCGACGACGTCGCTGCGCGTACCGAAGGCGCGATCGAAACTTTCAACGACGTCGTTGGTGAACGTCGCAATCCCGCATTCGCGCGGTGGAAACGATCCGAGAAACAACGTACGCGTTTGCGTCGCTTGGACGGGAACGGTCGTACGGTACTGCACGCGAGCCTCCAAACTGTCAATAGTAGAGACTACATGTACCACGAAAAGCTAAGACGCAAACGTGGGGCCCTTTTGTTAGGTGGGCGTAGCCGCCGTTTCGGCGTCGGCCACGATACGCGCGTCGGGTGCGAGCGTCACGTTTGCGGCGATGCACGCGCGATGCCCGACGACGGCGCCCGACGTGACGGAGGCACCATTTCCCACACGGACATCGCTTGCGAGAATCGCGTCACTGATGCGCGCACCGGAGCCGATGGCGACGCCGTCCCACAGAATCGCATCGCGAATCTCCGCGGCCGCACCGATGGTGCAGCGATCGCCGATGACCGCATATGGACCGACGATTGCCGACGGGTCGATCGCAACGTCTTGCCCGATAAAGACGGGTAGCAGCACGTTCGTCGGTGCCCCGATCGCGCCGATGTGCCAGAGTCGGCCGCGACGCGAAGCCACCCGATCGCCTGAGGCGGCAAGCGCGAGTTTCCCATCGAGAACGTCGCTATGCGCTTGCAGATATTGTTGTGGGCGGCCGACGTCGAGCCAGTAGTCGTCCGTTACGAATGAGACCAGGCGCGCACCGGTGGCGATGAGTTCGGGAAACGTCTCGCGTTCGATCGAGACTTTACGTCCGGCGGGGATGTGGTCGAGAACGCTGCGTTCGAGAAGGTACGTTCCCGCGTTGACCTCGTCGGTTGGCGCTTCGTGACGTGGCGGCTTCTCGACGAACGACGCGATGCGACCGTCAGTATCGCGAACGATGCAGCCGAACGCTGAGGGGTCGTCGACGCGAATCGCGTGCAGCGTCGCTACGCCGCGTTGCTCGCGATGAAACGCGATCATCGCGCGCAGGTCGAGGCTCGTAAGCACGTCGCCGTTAAGGACGAAGAACGAACCCGTGATATGGTCGGCGACGTTTTTGAGCGCGCCCGCGGTGCCAAGCGGCGAGGCCTCGACGACGTACGTGATGCGCATACCGATTCGCGACCCGTCACCGAGATGGTCCTCGATCGCGCGCGGGAGGTACCCCGCTGCGAGGACGACGTCGTCGACGCCGGCCTCTTTGAGGCGCCCGAGCGTTCGTTCGAGGAAAGGAATCCCGAAGAGCGGCACCATCGGTTTCGGCGTTCCGTACGTCAACGGACGAAGGCGCGTGCCCTCACCGCCAACGAGAATCACAGCCTGCAAACGTCACTCCTTCAACAGTCTGCTTGGCCTTCGCCGTCGACAAGCCGCGTGCTTTTGCCGAACGGCCCGAGAGCGTCACGTTGAAATTCTGACGCGATCGGAATAGCGATCGGAATCAGAATCCAACAAACTTAATGACGATTTGCAGCATCGGTTAGCAGGTAGAATGCTTACGAATCGAACATATGTTCGTATGTCGCGATTTGTACATGATTGGGATCGCATTCAGAAGTTCCATGACATCGGGAACCGACCCGATCAATGCCGCGAGGAGTTTGGAATTTCGAGCGCGTGTTGGTACAAGGCGATTGCCCGTGGTCGCATGCGGGTTACTGACGCAGAAGCTGCAATCATGGCGTCACGTGGGCCGGGAAATTCGCGCTACGACTGGGCCGAAATTCAGCGATTTTACGAGCGTGGAAATTCGTATCGAGCCTGTCGCGAAAAGTTCGGATTTTGCGCTTCTTCATGGACCGACGCTGTCGAGCGCGGCGTTCTTCGTGCCAGAGCGCGGGCGAAACCGATCGCGCGTGTTCTTATCGAAAACCGCAACCGAAGCAACGTGAAGTTGCGCCTCTTGCAGGAAGGCCTGCTCGTAAATCGTTGCTCCGAATGCGGGATCACCGAGTGGAGGGGGAAACCGATCTCCATCCAAATCGACCACGTCAACGGAATCGGGAACGACAATCGCCTCGAAAATCTCCGAATGCTGTGTCCGAATTGCCACAGCCAGACAGAGACATTTTCGGGGCGGAATTCTCGAAGAAAAAGACAATCCCGATTGGTGTAACTGGTAACACGCCTGACTCTGACTCAGGTATTCGAGGTTCAAATCCTTGATCGGGAGCATAGACGGCCCTATCGTCTAGAGGCCTAGGACGCTGCCCTCTCACGGCGGTAACA
>JAYTXC010000362.1:0-2081 GCA_043743145.1 Rhodospirillales bacterium | reverse complement strand
GAAGACTACTCGCACGCGCTCAACATCAACGCCGATATCGCTGCCGGTGCGATTGCGGGCGCACTCGGTGCCGATGTTTACGTCGTCGTGACGAACGTGGACCGCGTGCGCCGCGTCGCGGGCGATCCGAGCACCGGCATCGCAAGCCTCACCGCGCACGAGGCGCGCGCGTACCTCGCGGACGGGACGTTCGACGGCGGGATGATCCCAAAGATGGAGAGCGTGCTCGATGCGCTCGAACGCGGCGCGCGTCGGGCCGTGATCGCGGGCTCAGGTCCGGGGGCTCTGGGACGGGCGCTCGCGGGCGGGGGCACGACGATCACGAGCGCCTAAGGTTTGCGCCATGCGCGTTCTCGTGACCGGCGGCGCCGGCTATATCGGCGTGGTCTTGTGCCGCCAACTCATCGAAGCCGGCCATAAGCCCGTCGTGCTCGACCGCCTCTTTTGGGGGCGAAAACCGCTCGCGGGGCTCGATGTCGAGATTATCTCGGGTGATTTACGCGAGTTCGATGAGACGTTGCTCGATGGCATCGACGCCGTCTGTCATCTTTCGGGACTTTCGAACGATCCGACGGCGGAATATAATACCGAAGCCAATTGGCAGATGAATGCGATCGCAACCGAGCGGCTCGTGGCGGCCTGTGTCGCGCGTGGTATCGAACGATTCACGTTCGCTTCGAGCGCTTCGATTTACGACAGCGAATCGTCTCCAAACGAAACCTCGCGCTCCCCCGTGATGTGCGATGAAACGACAGTTGTCGCGCCGCGCGGAGCGTATTCGATATCGAAAAAGTTTGCCGAAGACGTGATTCTGCGCGCGGCGAGTGCGACGTTCGCACCGATCGTCTTCCGTCAGGGAACGGTCTATGGCTACAGCCCGCGCATGCGCTACGATCTTGTTGTTAATACGTTCGTCAAAGATGCGATCGTGCAGCGACGCCTCTTTCTCCATGGCGGCGGTTGGATGTGGAGGCCACTCGTCGACGTTGAAGACGTTGCGGCCGTTCACGTTCGTGCGCTGACGGCGCCGCTTGAACGGTTGCGCGGGCAGATCTTTAATGTGATGGAAGAGAATTATCAAGTGCGTCAGCTTGCCATGCTCGTGGCGGGTTCACTCTCGCTCGTCGATCCGCCGATCCGCGTAGAACTCGAGCAGGCGCCGGCGCCGAAGCTTGTACGCAACTATCGGATGAGTAACGCGAAGCTCAGTGCCGCTCTCGGATTCACGCCGTCTCGGACCGTGCTTGAATCGATCGAAAACATGCTATCGCACGTCCCGCTCGACCGAATCGACAATTATGGCGACCCGTGTTATTACAATATTCGTTGGATGACGTTACTCGAAGAAGTCCACACCGAACAACGAAGATACGCGTCGATCTACTGATCAAGGCGGGACGACGTGCCCGACGGCAAAGATGTAAGGCGGCATGTTCGAAGAAAAATATTTCCGCAGCAATCCCGCCTATGCTAAATTCAAGACAGCGGCCGCGGCACAACGATCGGTCGAGCGCTTTTACGGTGGAACGTTTCGGCTTTTGGCGCGTTTTCTCGACGCATTCGTGGGTAAAGACGTCGCCGATGTCGGATGTGGATATGCTGGGGTATTGAGACATTTCCGACGCAAGGACAATCGCTGTACGGGCTATGACGTCTCGGAATATGTCGTCGCAACCAATCGAGAAGTCTCGAACGATATCAACTTCGTACGATGCGATATTGTCGCTACCGCGCCGGTCCTTGCGGCATACGACTTGGTCATCTGCATGGAAGTGCTCGAACACATCGCTGAATCTGATCGTGCCCTGATCAATATTCGCGAACTCTTACGCCCGGGTGGGACACTCTTAATGTAGACACCTAACCGCGGCAACCGATTCCCGATCTATCGCTGGGAAGTCGATGCGACGCACATCAATGTGCGGCCCTTCGCGGCGTGGCGCGACGCGGTCCAGGCCGCAGGTTTCGAGATACTCTCGGCGGAGACCGTGATGACGTTGCCGGTGATCTGGCGCTTGGGTACGATCTTCAGTCGCACGTTCGCATTTGGAACTTTTGGCCCGACTTGTCTGATTGTCGCC
>JAYTXC010000361.1:0-3011 GCA_043743145.1 Rhodospirillales bacterium | reverse complement strand
CCATCATTACAACGACGACACCTTCAGAAACGTGGAAAACGCATGAGCAAAACGGTATTCGGCGACCTCGACGGCCTCCTCACGCACGTCGATTCCAAGTTCACCCTCGTGAACGTGGTAACGAAGCGCGCGAAGCAACTCAACAACGGCGCGCCCGCGCTCACCGACGACGCGAACCCCAATAAGCCCGTCTCGACGGCCTTTGCGGAAGTCGAACTCGGCAAGATTCCGTATACGCGCGTCAAGGACGGCATCAAGTAGCGTAACAAAACCGCCTTCCGAAACGATAGAGCGATATGTGTGGCATCGTCGGGTACGTCGGATTTCGCGACAGCGTCGGAATCATCATGGATTCGCTCCAGCGTCTGGAATATCGGGGCTATGACAGCGCCGGCATCGCCGTCATCGACGGTGCCGGAGCGCTCACGGGCTCGAAGGCCGAGGGGAAACTCGGCCGCCTCGCCGAGCGACTCCTCACCGAGCCGCTCCACGGGATGACCGGTCTCGGGCACACGCGCTGGGCCACGCACGGTCGGCCCTCCGATGCCAACGCCCACCCACATATGGATTGCTCCGGCAAATTCGCCGTCATCCATAACGGCATCATCGAGAATTATTCGGTACTCCGCGAAAAGCTGATTGCCGAAGGACACACGTTTCGTAGCGAGACCGATACCGAAGTGCTCGCGCACCTCATCGAGAGCAACGATGCGGGCGACTTGATCGAAGCGGTGCGCACGACGCTCCGCCAGGTCACCGGCGCCTATGCGCTCGGCGTGATCTCCCAGGCGACGCCGGGACAACTCGTCTTTGCCCGTAGCGGCGCGAGCCCGCTCGTCGTCGGCATCGGCGATGGCGAGATGTTCGTCGCCTCCGACACGCCCGCAATTTTGAAGTATACGCGCAAGCAAATCATCCTGCGCGAGCACGAGATGGTCGTCATCACCAAAGATGGCTACGAGCTCACCGATTTCGACGGCCGCCCGATCGATCGCGAAGTGACGCAGATCATGTGGGATGCGAGTTCGGCAGAAAAAGACGGCTTCAAGCATTTCATGCTCAAGGAGATGTTCGTTCAGCCGAGCGTCGTGAAAGAGACCCTCGCCGGGCGCATCGACGAATCGGGCGATTCGCAACTCGCAGCCGAACTGAAGATGAACGAGTATCTGTTGCGCGCGATTACAAAAATTTCGATCACCGGATGCGGCACGGCGTATCACGCGGGCATGGTCGGCATGTATCTCTTGCGCGCGTTGTGCAAATTGCCGGTCGAGATGGAACTCGCGAGCGAATTCCGCTACGGTGATCGCAAGCTCGATCCGCGGACGTTGACGATTGCGATGTCGCAGTCGGGTGAGACGGCCGATACGGTAGAAGCGGTCAAGATCGCCAAAGCCGCGGGCTCGCCCGTGCTCGGCATTTGCAACGTCCTCGGCTCGCACCTTACACGGCTCGCCGATGGCGTGCTCTACACGCGAGGCGGGCCGGAGATCGGCGTCGCTGCGACCAAAACGTATGTCTCGCAGACGATTGCGATGGTGCTCTTCGCGCTCTATCTCGCACGCGTGCGCGAGAGCGAACCGATCGAACGTCTGCGTGAGATCGCGGAATCGACGAAGCTGCTTCCGGTCTCGATCGATTTATGTCTGAACCAATCCGACGAGATTCGGAAGGTCGCGAAAAAACTCAAAAAAGCCCGCAGCGTGATGTTCATCGGCCGCTACGTGAATTTCCCGACCGCACTCGAAGGCGCGCTCAAGCTCAAAGAGATCTCGTACATCCACGCCGAGGGCTACGCTGCGGGCGAGCTCAAACACGGCCCGATCGCACTACTCGATAACAAAGTCCCCGTCGTCGCCATCGTTACCGACGGACGCGTGCGCGAGAAGATGCTCTCCAATCTCGCCGAGGCCAAAGCGCGCGAAGCGATCACGGTCGTCGTCGCAAATTACGGCGATACGGAAGCGGCCGCACTCGCCGACCACATCTTCTGGGTGCCGAAGGTCGACGAGTTGCTCTCACCGATCGTCAACATCGTCCCGCTCCAGCTCCTGGCCTACCACATCGCCGATATCGAGGGTAAGGACGTCGACCAACCGCGTAATCTCGCGAAGACCGTCACCGTCGAATAAGCTCGGCGGATCCCATTTTAGGACGCTGTTCGCGGACCGAACCTGCTAGGCTCTCGACTCGAGCCTTTGCAAGCGTAGACTTACGCTCGAGCTAGAAAATAAGGCGAGAGCTTGCCTCCGCACACCGGCGATGTCGCGGTGCCCTACACCACGTAGCGTTCTTACTGCCTCAAGATGGAGCCGAGCTCACGGGAATCTGTGCGCGAAACGGGGTAGGTCGCTCGCGATGACGACTACGCCCCTCTCGCGCGCCGATGGCCGCGCGTTCGATGCTCTGCGACCGGTAACGATCGAGACGAATCCGCTCAAGTATGCCGAGGGAAGCGCGCTCATCTCCGTTGGAAACACGCGCGTCCTCTGCGCGGCGACGATCGAAGATCGCGTCCCGCCGTGGTTACGCGGTCAAGGCAAGGGCTGGGTCACCGCCGAGTACGCGATGCTCCCACGTGCCACGCACGATCGCATGCAGCGCGAATCGAGCAAGGGGAAGATCGGTGGTCGCACGCACGAAATTCAACGTTTGATCGGCCGCGCGCTCCGCGCCGTCACCGATCTCAAGGCGCTCGGCGAACGCAGCATCGTCGTCGATTGCGACGTGATCCAAGCCGATGGTGGAACGCGGACGGCAGCGATCACCGGCGCCTATGTCGCGCTCGCACTCGCGCTCCGACGCGATTTTACGTACGGCTCGGCGAAGTGGCCACTCACGAACGCCGTCGCGGCGGTGAGCGTTGGGTTCGTCGATGGCGTGGGCCATCTCGATCTCCAGTACACGGAAGATAGTCGCGCGGAAGTCGACATGAACGTCGCGATGACCGATGCGGGCGCGTTCGTGGAAGTGCAGGGGACGGCCGAAGGCGCTGCCTTCGACCGCGCGCA
>JAYTXC010000360.1:0-20421 GCA_043743145.1 Rhodospirillales bacterium | reverse complement strand
TTCGCAAAACGTCGCGCGGCGGGCGACCGCTCGCGCGGGCCAGGACCGCGGTTGCCGGACGTGCTATAACTCTCGTCGGCCACACGTCGAGATCCGCCCTGGAGAGGTGGTCGAGTGGTTGATGGCACCCGCCTCGAAAGCGGACGAACGTGATGAGCGTTCCGAGAGTTCGAATCTCTCCCTCTCCACCAGGTTCGGGAGCACTCGCGCGAGCGAGTGCTCCTCGCATGTTGATTCGTACGCGGCGCGTCTAGCCGATCGCGATGAGAATCTTGCCGAAGTTCGCGTCGCGTTCCATGTATTCGTGCGCGTCGCGCAACTGCGCGAGTGGGAAGACGCGATCGACTTCCGCGCGCAAGTCGCCACGTGCGAAGAGCGGCAAGAGTTCGCGTTCGAAGCGTTTGGCGAGCGCGATCTTCTCATCGAGCGCACGCGAGCGTAGCACCGTGCCGTGCAGCTCCGCGCGTTTCACGAGCAAGACGCCGAGGTTGAGCGAGCCTTGCGCGCCGCCCATCGTGCCGATCTGCACGATCCGTCCGCGCGATGCGACGACGGCGAGATTGTGCGCGAGCATCGGTGCGCCGACGAAATCGAGAATCACATCCGCGCCGCGTGCGCTCGTTGCGGCGTGGACGCGCCCGACCCACGTATCGTCGAGGACGAAACCGTAATCGAGGCCGTGCGCTTTCGCGCGATCGAGCTTTTCCGGTGTGCGCGACGTGCCGACCGCGAGCCCGCCACTCGCTTTGACGAGCGCGACGGCTGCGAGCCCGACGCTACTGCCGACCGCGTGCACGAGCGCGATCTCGCCGAGCGCGAAGCGTCCGCGTGCGAAGAGGGCGTCGTGTGCCGTCGTGAACGCCTCCACGATCGCAGCCGCACTCGCGAGATCGACACCCGTCGGTACCTTCGAGAGCGCGAGCGCGTGCGTCACAACGCGCTGAGCATGCGCGCCCGTCGCGACGAGCCCGCACACGCGATCGCCGATCGCAACGGTCGTTACGCGCGTGCCGATCGCGCGCACGGTACCCGAAAATTCGAGTCCGGGGACGACGACGTCAACGTTCGGCATCGGATAGCCACCGCGTCGTTCGAGCACGTCTGCACGATTGAGACCCGCGTAGGCGACCTCGACGATCGCGTCGTCGCTTCCGAGTTCGGGTTCGGGCAAATCGTCGCGGAGCGCGATCACGCCGCTATCGCCGGTCCCCACATACGTCGCGCCACGCATCAGCGTTGCCCGTTTCTGGTGGGCGTGCCCTCGGGCGTGGCGGTGGGCGTGGTGTTCGCTGGCGCCGGAATGAGCCGTGGATCGGGCGCGCCATCGGGAAAGGCGAACTGGTCGTACACGGCATCGGCGATCACGTGCAACCGTCCGATGCGCAGCGGCCCGTGGAGGGTCTCTTCGTAATGCGCGTGCGAGACGAGCCAATGCCCATCCGTCATCGCATAATCGATCGCAAAATCGATATCGTCGCCGCCGCGGTAGCGCACGTGCGAGGGCAATTTCGTCGCGTTATCGATCACGACATCGCTGAGATAAAACGTCGAGTCGGGCTTGACCGCGCGTCGTTTCACGAAATCATACGGTACTAAGGTAATGTGCGTCTTGCCATCGTCGGCGTCGCTCGAGTCGGCGGCATATTCGGCGCGATATTGGAGTAAACGCACGACGACGACATCCGCGCCTTTTCTCGCGCTCATGTCGTACGTCAGCGGTGTGACGTCGTGCACGTAGGCGGAGAACGCACCACGCGCGCCGATTTTCCACGAGAGCGTGAAGTACGAGAGCGCGTCGAACGACGGCGTAATCGGGAATCCATGGCCGAGCGCGTTCGCGCCGCGCGGCAAATCTTGGATGACGGCGAGATCGTCTTTCGTGCGCACGGCGACCGCGCGCGCGATCTCGCGGCGTTGACCGATCGCAGGCGCGCTCACGTGCGTGGTAACGCGATACGACACGAACGGTGGTGCCGATTCGACGATGGCAGCTGCCGTATTTGCGGTGCGTTGAAAGACGATATCGGGTGAGAGCGTAGCGGACTCCTCGCGCGAAGCGGTCGGACGTCGCCCTTCGTCGCAGACCGTGCGATTCGCTCGCGCCGGAGGCGCGCCGTCCCGCCTTTGCGAACCCGGGCCTCGATGGATGAAGCCTGGATCGTTCGCGAACGGCTCGCACTTTCGTGCAAGGGAAGCCACGTCGCCCTGCATGCAGCGGAAAAAAGCGCGATTACGATCGGGGTGCCGCAGTGCATCGCGATCGTCGATGCGGGCGGCGACCTCCTCGCATTCTCGCGCATGGATGGCGCCCGGCCGGGCTCGATCGAAATTGCGGTCACAAAAGCGCGCTCCGCCGCGCGTCGGCGCCGTGCGACGAGCGATGAGGCGGGTGGCGACGTCCTCGCGACGGTGCGTCTGGGCCTCGCCTCGCAGCTCAATGTGACCGGAATCGGTGGTGGATTACCGATCGTCGTGGAGGGCCAAACGATCGGTGGTATCGGTGTGAGCTCGGGAACGTCGGATGAAGATACGATCGTCGCGAACGCGGGGCTCGCAGCGTTGGTCGGCGCGTGAGCGCGCTCGCACCGCTCGCACTCGTCCCGCAGGAGCGCGAGCTCATCTGGGGCGGACAAGCACTCGTAAAACGCTACGGCAAACACGCGTCACCAACGGCCTCGATCGGCGAATCGTGGGAGTGCTTCGATGGCAACGCGATTGCAAGCGGAGCGTTCGCGGGCCGCACGCTCGCGCAACTGCGCGTGGAACTCGGCTCCACCTTGATGGGCGCGATCGATCCCTCGGCGCCCTTTCCGTTGCTCACGAAGATCATCGACGCGCGTCAACCGCTCTCCGTGCAAGTGCATCCGGGCGATGCGTACGCGCGCGACGTCGAGCATCAGCCGTGCGGCAAGACCGAGTGCTGGTACGTGCTCGAAGCGGAACCCGATGCGAAGATCGTGCTCGGGTGGAATCGCGACACGACACGCGCCGAGTATCTCGAACGCGTGCGCGATGGATCGCTCGGCGAACTCTTGCGCGAAATCCCCGCAAAACCGGGCGATGTCTTCCATCTTCCGGCGGGCACGATGCACGCGATCGGCGCGGGCATCGTGCTCTTCGAAACGCAACAGACGAGCGACCTCACCTATCGCATCTTCGACTATAATCGCAAAGGCCCCGACGGCAAGCCGCGTCCGTTGCACGTGGAAAAAGCCGCCGACGTCCTCAATTACCGTGCATCGACCACGGGCGCCCTCCGGCATCTCACCTACGAGCAGGCCGGCCTCACGCGGACGGTCCTCGTCGCCGACGAGCGCTTCACCGTCGAACGCATCACGCTCGAGACGCACCCTTGCGAGATCGACCTCGAGGGCGTGCCCCTCGTCGTTTTCGCGCTCAAACGCTCCGTGCGTCTCGCGGCGGGCGGCGTCGAACTCCGTTTACAACCGTACCAATCCGCCGTCGTCCCGGCGGCTGCGGGTTCGGTCACCGTTTGGAGCGGTGGCGAAGACGAACGCGCGCAGATCGTCACCTCCGCACCGCCGTCGTCGCCCGATGCGCTCGCGCGACGCGCGCGCATCGCAAACGTCGACTCCGCCGATGCGCGCGCGTTCTTCGAGCAGTTCGCCTAAACGTGGAGATCGATCCCGCGACCATCCCCTGGCGCGATCGCTATCGCATCATGACCGGAAGCATCGTGCCGCGCCCGATCGGCTGGGTATCGTCGATCTCGGTGGCGGGCGTTTACAATATCGCTCCGTTTTCGTTCTTTAACGCGGCGTGCGCGGCGCCGCCGCTCGTCACGTTCGCGCCGATGCGCGATTCCGATACGGGCAACAAAAAAGATACGTTGCAGAACGTCGAAGCGACGGGCGAATTCGTCATCAATATCGTCACGGAGCCGCTCCTGGAAGCGATGGATCGCACGGGTGAAGATTTCGCCCCCGAGATCGACGAGTTCGCCGCGGTCGGCCTCACTCCGATCCCTTCGACGATCGTAAAACCACCGCGCATCGCCGAAGCCCCGATCCATTTCGAATGTCGCGTCGTCCAGATTCTGCACTTCGGCGACGGAGCGCCCGGGGCGGGTTCGCTCGTTATCGGCGAAGTCGTGTACATGCACGTGAGCGACCATCTCCTCGAAGGTGGTCGGGTTATCTCCGAACGTTTCCATCCGGTTGCACGCATGGGCGGCCCGTTTTACGCGCGGCCGGATGTCATCGCATACGAGCGTAAATTCTAGCCGGTCGTCCCGTCCCCGCTTTCGGCGATTCGCACCTCGCCACGCGGCGAGCGTAGCGCGATCGCACCAATGGCGAACCACGCAACCACGAACGCCGGATAATATGCCGCGATCCCCGCGGGAATCGGATACACGTTCGCGGCGAACGTTGCGAAGAGTGATACGATCGCGACGATCGGAATCGCACGCTCGAACGCGCGCCAGCGCGCACCGAAAAGGCGCAGTGCTGCGACCTGCACCGCGCCGTAAATCGGCACGAGCGCGAGCACGCCGATCGTTCCGCAGATCCCGAACGCAGCCGTCCCCGAAACGCTCGCCCGTGCGAACGCCACGCACGCCGCGATGCTCGCAACAATGACGCATCCGAACGCGAACGTCGGCGTGCCACTCAAACCATCGACCGCGCCGAGGCGCACGTGCAGGCGCCCATCGCGCGCGAGCGCGTAGAGCAAGCGCGACGCCCCCGTCGCGGATCCCAGCGTCGCCGCGAATGCCGAGATCGCCGCGCCGATGGCGATCGCCATCGCGGCGTGCACACCACCATAGCGCAGCGCGAGATCGGCGAGTGGCGACGACGATGCCGCATACGTCGCGATACCGCGCGCGTCGGTTCCAAAGCCGATCGTCTGCGCGTAGGCAACGAACACGTAGAGCAACCCCGAGACGACCACGCTCGTTACGAGCGCGCGCGGAATCGTACGCGTCGGTGCGAGCGACTCTTCGCCGAGCGTCGCCGCGCCTTCGAAGCCCGCGAACGAGAGCAACGCGAAGACCGTTGCGAGCCCGAGCCCGCCGAGGGCATCGCGTGATGCCGTAAACGGCGTGAGTGCATTTCCGGTCCCGCCGCCGCGCGCCACGATCGCAATCGCGAGCACCACGATTGCGAGGACGGAGACGCCTTCGATCGCGAGCATCGCGCGCGACGACGTGCGCGCGGGCCGCGTGCCGGCGAGCGCACAGAGCACGAGTGCGCCGATAGCCACGAACTCCCACCCGATCGAGTGCCCCGCATAGGCCATCGCCGATGCCGTAAAGGCGCCGCATTCCGCAGCCGATCCTGCGGTAAAGAGGACGTACACGAGGAGCAAGCCCCACGTCGAGAGACGCCCGGCAAACGGCCCGAGACCGCGCGCGTTAAACGTGCCGACGGACGCGGCGGTCGCGTAGACGCGAGCGAATGTCACGAACGCGAATGCGACGCAACCGATCGTTGCGAACGCGAGCACGAATGCGAGTGGCACGGCCGCACCCGCAAATGATGCGGCGAGAGCGCCGTTGAGCGCCATCGCCGCCGTCGGCGCCATCATCGCAACCGAAACACCCGTCGTTTCGAAGATGCCGAGCGCGCGCCGCAACTCCGTGCGCGGCGAGTTTACACCCAGCGGAAATACTTCGCGCTCACCGTCGTACCCACGATCGTCCACCCGCAGAGCAAGAGCACCCAAAAGCCGTAATGCGCGAGTGATTCACCGTGCATCGAAATCCCGCGAAACGCATCGATGAATTGCGTCGATGGCAGCAGCCGCAGCGCCGCCGCAACGGGATGCGGAAACCGATCGATCGGGATGTACGCATCGGAGAGAAACGACAACGGCACCGTGAGAATCGACGCGATATTATTCGCACTCTCCGTCGAACGCACGACGGCCCCGATCACGGTTCCGAGCGAGACGAACGTGGCCGCACCGAGCACGAGAATGATCGCGATCTCGACCGGATTCCCCGCAACGCGGACGTGAAAGACGAGCCCGCCGACGATCGCGAGGACGAGCGCTTGCATCGCGAGCAGCGTCATGCGATAGAGCACGAGCGATGCGAAGAAAATCCACGGCGGCAGCGGCGTGAGATAGATTCGGCGCAGCACGTTCTTCTCGCGAAACGTCGCGAGCATCGCGCCCACGCCCCAAAATCCCGACGACAACACCTGCGCGCCGATCAAACCTGGCACGAGAAACGTCGACGTCGTCTTCGTCGAGCCGCCGCCGAGTGCGAACGAGAACACCAGTAAGAAGAAGATCGGAATCGCGAGTGACCAAAAAATCATCTCGCTATCGCGCACGAAATACCAGGTGAAGTTCGCGCGCGTCTGCGCTACGAGCACGCGCAATGTCGCGTTCATGCGGCCTCCGCTTGTTCATCGAGCGATTCGCCTGTGATCGCGATAAACGCATCTTCGAGATTGGGCCGACGCAGATCGAGTTCGTCGATCGTGATCCCGAGCGTCGTCGCGCGCGCGACGATCGTCGCGAGTGCGCGTCCACTCATCCGTGTGACTGCAAGTGCGAACCGATCTCCCGTTTGCGTCCACGCGCCGAGTTCGTCACAGGCCGCGTCGCACACGAATCCCGCCGCCGCAAACGTCACGCGCGCGGCACCGCCGTACGCGGCGACGAGTGCCGCGGGCGAATCTTGCGCGACGATTCGTCCTGCCTGCACGATCGCGATCTCGTCGCAGAGCCGCTCGGCTTCCTCGATATAATGCGTCGTGAGGACGATCGTCTTGCCGGCGCTTTTGAGGCGCTCGACTTCCGTCCACAAGATGCGTCGGCCGAAGGCGTCCATCCCGGCGGTCGGCTCGTCGAGGAAGACGACGTCGGGATCGTGCAACAGCGCGATCGCGAGCGCGAGACGTTGTTGTTCGCCGCCGCTGAGTTTGCCAACGAAGCGCGCCAGCATCCCGCCGAGCCCGACACGTTCGGCGAGCACCGCGGCCTGCGGTGGCACGTCGTAATACGCGGCGTAGAGCACGAGAATTTCGCCGATGGTCGCCTTTTCCGGAAGCGACGTCGCTTGCAGTTGTACGCCGATGCGCGGCTTGAGCTTCGCGAAATCGGCGCGCACCGTGGGATCGAGCCCGAGCACGCGCACCGAGCCCGATGTCGGCGCGGTGAGACCGATACACGTTTCGAGCGTCGTCGTTTTGCCCGCGCCATTGCGGCCCAGGAGCCCGAAGGCGCGTCCGTGCGGGATGGTGAGCGAGATGCCATCGACGGCGGTGACGGAGCCGAAGCGCTTCACGAGCGCATCGATTGCGATTGCTGGAGAGATCACACTGCACGGACGCCGACAGGCGCGCGTTCGTTGCGAGCGGGGAGGCGTCGGCACCGGGATGAAGCGTCGATCGGTATTATGTCGGTCGACCCCGCGCCGCCGCTCACGTTTCCCAGTGGCCTCCCCTGGGACGATTCCACGCGCGCGAGCCTCGACGAACTGCCCGTGGTCGCCTTCACGACCGATGCCGCGGGAATCGTCACCTGGGCGACGCGGCGGTGGTATGAGATCACGGGCATCGACCGTGCCGAGCCGCTCGAGACGTCGTGGTTGCGCGTTTTGCACAACGACGACCGCGCGAGCGCCCTGTGGCTGTGGAAACTCGCGTGCGCAAACGGCGAACGGTACGAGGCGACGGTGCGCGCGCGCATGCGCGATGGGTCGTATCGCTGGTTCCTTTCCTCCGCCGATCCCGTGCGTGCCCCGGGTGGCACGATCGCCTATTTTTTCGGTACCGCGATCGAGATTACGGCGCGTCGCACGGCGGAACTCGCGGCCGAAGCGAGCGCGGCGGAATATCGCGCACTCGCCGACGCCATGCCGCAAATCGTTTGGACTTCGACGACGGAAAAGAACGATTACCTCAACGCCCAGTGGTTCCGCTATACCGGCATCGATCCGACGGGCAATACGGCCCTCTCGTGGTCCGAGGCGCTGCACCCCGACGACGTGGAAGCGACGCTCGCGCATTGGAAGCGCTGCATGGCGACGGGCGCGCCCTTAGAGATCGAGTATCGCCTGCGTCGCGCGGATGGCACGTACCGTTGGTTTCTTGGGCGCGGCACGCCGTTCCACGACGAGGATGGAACGGTTGTGAAGTGGTTCGGTACCTGTACGGATATCGACGATCTGCGCCGTCACGAACGCGCCAAACGCTTCGTTACCGATGCGATGGAAGAGCTCGCGCGGGCGCGCGACGTCGCCGAATCGTGCCGTTTCGTCACCGAGCGCGCCGTGCGGTCGATCGCGACGTATTGCGTCGTCGATCTCATTCGTGAGAACGGGCGTCTCGAGCGCGTTGCGTGGGCGCACGCCGATCCCGCGCGCGCAGTCGAACTCGCGGAAGTCGTGAACTATCCGCCGCGTAGCGATCGCGGCGAGAGCCCCGTGGGGCGCGCGCTCGGTCGCGATCGCGCGACGTTCGTGCCGCGTTTCGACGATGCGTGGGCGCGCAAGACCGCAATTAGCGACGACCACTATCGGTTTTTACGCCACATGCGCACGTCCTCGCTCATCGCGGTGCCGCTCGAAGCGTACGGTCGCGATATCGGTGCGATCACGTTCTGCTACGCCGATAACGAGGAGCGCTACAGCAGCGTCGATCTCGCGGCTTTTGGCGATGTCGGTCGGCGGCTCGGCGCGGCGATCGAGAACGCGCAGAGCGCGCAACACGATCGTTCGGTTGCGAGCCGATTCCAGCGCGCCGCGATGCCCAAGACGTTGCCCAACGTTGCCGGTGTCACGTTCGATGCGGTCTATCATGCGGCGGCGGGCGATGAAAAAGTCGGTGGCGATTGGTACGATGCCGTCACGACCAAAGACGGCCACGTCGCAATCTCGATCGGCGACGTCGCGGGTCACGATCTCGAGTCGGCGGTCAGCATGATCGGGATCCGGCATGCGATTCGCACGGCGATGTTACTCGGCCGCCCGCCCCACGATGTGCTCGAAACCGCCAACGCCGCGATGGCGGGCGATGTTGCGGGCCGATTCGTCACGGCGTTCGTGGCAACGCTCGACCTGGGTACGGGCATCGTGCGGTACGCGGCTGCCGGCCATCCGCCCCCACTCGTGCGACGCGCGAACGGTGATGTGGAGCATTTGTTCTGCGGCGCGCCGCCGCTCGGAATCTACGATGAAACCGAACGCTACGCCGAACGCACGTTGACGCTCGCCGCGGGCGACTTGCTCGTGCTCTACACGGACGGGCTCATCGAAAGCGATCACGACGTCGTTGCGGGAGAGGCCGCGCTTGCCGCGAGCGTTGCCGGAGAAGCGTTCGCGCTCACACCGAGCCCCGCGATCTTTCTGCGCGACCGCCTGCTCCACGGAAAAAGTCACGACGACGTTGCGATTTTGGTCGTCGGCTTCGAATTGCCCGATCGCTGGGTCTTCGAAGCCGTCGATGCCGCGAGCGCGCAGGGTGCGCGCATCGCCTTCTCGCGCTACATCGCGCGGACGTGTTCGCCCGATTCCGATGTCGTGGGCTGCGAGATCATCTTTGGCGAACTCATCGGCAACGTCGTGCGTCATGCGCCGGGCCCGGTCGAAATCATCTTGCAGTGGAATGGCGACCGCGCCGTACTCCACGTGTACGATCGCGGCCCGGGGTTTCCGTATAACGGCGCGCATCTTCCCGAGACGTATTCCGAAGGCGGTCGCGGCATCTATATCGTCAACAATCTCGGGCGCGATCTGCGCATCGAGAATCTACGGGAAAAAGGCACGCACGTCGCGGTCGAACTGCCCGTGCGCCATCGGACATCGCTCGGAGCGCAGGCGTGAGCCGCGCGACGCTCTTCGCCGATGGGGGCTCGCGCGGCAATCCGGGGCCGGCCGCGAGCGGCGCGGTCCTCTTTGGCGAAGATGGTACGGTCCTTGCGGAAGTTGGGCTCTACCTCGGTATCGCGACCAATAACGTTGCGGAGTGGCGCGCGCTCATCATCGGCATCGAACGCGCGCGCGAACTCGGGATCGACGAGATCGCGATACGCATGGATAGCGAACTCGTCGTGCGTCAGGTCACCGGCGTCTACCGCGTCAAACATGCGGATCTCATTCCGCTCGCGTCGCAAGCGAAGATGATGCTGCGCGCGTTCAAGTCCGTCGAGATCAAACACGTGCCGCGCAAAGAAAACGCCGCACCCGACGCCGTCGTGAACCAGGTCCTCGATGCGGAAGTCGCTCGCGCGAAGCGCTGATGAAACGGCCGCGCAATCCGATCCCGCCGCTCATCGCGCTCATTACGCTCGCCGGGCTCGTGATCGTCTATCAATTTTTCCAAGCCGCCGTTTTGCCGCGGTACAAAGCCTCGCGTGCGGTGTTGCAGTCCAAGTCCGAAGTGCGCCTTTCGCTCTTCGTCAAACACGATCGCGGCCCGATCGTCGAAGAAGAGTATACGATGGTCGATCTCGATGGCGTCTCCTCGAGCCGCTACCGCGTCGTCGGGCGGAACAATCTCCAAGTTGCAATCGACGAGCGCCCGCGCGAAACGACCGAATACGGTCCCAACGTCGCGTATTTCTTCGAGCAGACCGTCGCCGACGGCATCTGGGAATTGCAGACGCATCCGCCGCGTGGCGATACCTCCGTGCACTACACGATCGATGTCTACCAGCTCGTCAATGGCGCGCACGGGAGTCGTCACATCGTCTTCACCGATCCGCACTATTGGGCGACGACGGGCGGGCACCAATTCACGATCCACCTCGATAAGCATAAGCCGATCCCCGATCTCGTGAATCTCACGAGCACGGCACTCGTCGAGCCGCGCTACGAAAAAGTCATCGCTGACTTCCGTGCCTTTGGGCCCGATTCGTTTCGCGAAAAAGTGACGGCGGCGCGACTGCGGCTCGGCGCACGGTCGTGACCCGGGCGCGCATCGCGCTGCGCCTCGTGCTCGTTGCAGCGGTACTCGGCGTCGGCGGTTACGCGGCGTACGAAACACTCGAAGCGCCGACGAATCAGATCTTCGGCAAGACCGTCGTCGCGGGCGCGCCGACGGTTCGCGAAGTCGCGCTCACCTTCGACGACGGCCCGAACCCGCCGTACACGGAGCGCATCCTCGATGTCTTGCACGCCGAGCGCGCGCCCGCAACGTTTTTCGTGGTCGGCCGCGCGGCGGTCGCCTATCCCGCCACGCTGCGTCGCATCGCGCGCGACGGGCATGCGATCGGCAACCACACGTGGGACCACGCGCATCTCATCGTCGAATCGCGTGGGACGATGCGTGCCGAACTCGAGCGCACCGATGCTGCAATTGCGAGAATCACCGGCCACCACACGCACCTGATGCGGCCGCCGTTCGGTTCGCGCGATTTCTTGGTCGTCAACGAAGCGCATCGGCTGGGGTACCGCGTCGTGATGTGGAGCGTTCCGCTGCCGCGCGATTGGGAGCAGCCCGGCGACGCGACGATCGCGCGGCGCGTCGTCGAGAATGTGAGCGACGGGAGCATCATCGTTTTGCACGACGGCAACCGCGGTCGCATCTGCGCGCGCGAGAAGCGAGCGACGCACGACTGCGACCGCAGTCAAGAGATCGGCGCGACGCGCGCGATCGTTCGCCAGTTACGCGCGCGGGGTTTCCGTTTCGTTACGATCCCGCAACTCATCGCCGACGCGCAACCGAAACGAACGTAACGCGCCGTTGCGCGCCCTATGGGCGATTGCGCCCGAGTCGTTCGTGCGCGTCGACCCACTCGCCCGCAACCACTGCGGCGCCGAGGGAGAGTTCGCCGCACAGCACCGTTGCGGCCACGATCTCGGCAAACTTGCGCGCTTTGCCCGTCCCGTAGCAGTCGAGAACCTCGAGCGATTCGCGTTGTGAGGGCAGCCCGGTCCCACCGCCGTACGTCGCGACGATGAGCGAGGGGAGCGTGATCGCGTAATAGAGATCGCCCGCTTCCGTGAGATCGGCGTAGACGACGGCCACGTGGGATTCGGCGACGTTTGCCGGATCTTGTCCCGTCGCGATGAACATCGCGGCGATCGCGTTTGCGGCGTGGGAGCCGTTGTTGGTCGAGCCCGCCATCCACGCTCCGAGCGTCGAGCGTAAGCGGCTATGAAAGAGCACCGATGCGGAGACGTGCAGGTGTTCGCGCATGAGTGCATCGGGAATCGTAATCTCGGCGATCACGCGCTTTCCGCGCGTGTGCAACGCGTTGATGTACGACGCTTTTTTATCCGTATCCATGTTGCTGCTGAGTGTGAAACTCAGGATCGGCGAGATCGCGGCGTACTGCTCGCGAATCCACGTGCACGCGGCATCCGTCGCCTTACTGCACAGATTCTGACCCGCGGCATCGCCCGTGGAATAGTTGAAGCGCAGAAACGTAAATCGCGCCGCGAGATAGCGTTCGATCGAAAGCAGTTTGCCCGTGCGCGTGGTCGATTCGGCGACGCGCGCGATCTCGGCGTGATGCGCTTCGATCCACGCGGCAAACGCCGTCGCCTCGCGCGCGCTCGTGAACCCGAAGACGGGGGCGCGCTGCATCGCATCGCCGACGACCGTCGTCGTGATACCGCCGGCCGCGCGCGTGACGCGCATACCGCGGCCGTAACTTGCGAGCAGCGTGCCTTCGGTCGTGGCCATCGGCACGTAGAAATCGCCGGAGGCGTGCTCGCCGCGCACCGCGAGGGGCCCCGCAAAGCCGAGCGGCACGGCAACCACGCCCGTGAAGTTTTCGATGTTGCCCTTGAGCACCGATGGATCGAACGAGACGTGCGAGACGTGCTCGAGCGATGCGCCCGTCTTTCCCGCGATAAACGCGCGTCGGCGCGCGATGATCTCGGGGCCGTAATCGTCGGTTGTATCGCGCGGGATGCGGAGATCGTCGCTTCGAGTTTCCATCACAACCCCGTAGGTCGCGAATCTTCGGCTGCCCTGCTCCTTCGGGCAGGCACCCCACGGATGCATCCCGACGCCCGGCGCGAACATCCCACCCGTGGTCGTCCTCTACGTCGTTCTCCTCATGTCGCTCGGGCTCGTGAATCTCGATTTCAAGCGCAACTGGCTCCGCGGTCAGCTTCTGCGGCTTGGCGTCGGTATACCGATCCTCGTCGCCTATGCCTACCTCGAGATGCCGCCGCTCGTCTTCCCGCAATGCCTCACGCTCTTGCTCTTCACGCTCGTGCCCAACGCCGCGTACGGCATCGCGATCGCCGCGGGCATGGCGGTGAAATCTCGGCGCATCGTCTCGATCCGACCCGCCTCGATTCAGCCGTACCTCATCGCGCTCGCCATCGTTTTCGGGTTTGCCGGCATCCTTGCGATCCTCCCGATCGTCGATGCGGGCGGCCTGCGCGATGTCGCCGAGGTCACCACGTCGAGCGCGCTTCCCCCCATTGCCGACGTGAAGCACGTGCGCGTCGTGCCGCAAGAAGCGGCGATCTTCGCCGGCAACAAAGTCGTCGGCCAGCTCGGTGCCTATTATCGCGTCGGTGATTTCAACGTCCAAGTCGCAGGCGGGAGCCTCGTTTGGGTCGCGCCGCTCGAATTCCATGGCCTCGTGCAATGGCTCTCGCGCCGCACGAGTCCGGGCGTCATCATCGTGAGCGCCGAGAACCCCGATGGCAACCCGGAATTACGGCAACGTGCGCCGCTACGCTACATTCCAAGCGCGCTTCTCAACGAAAACATCAACCGTCACGTGTACCTTTCTTACGGTCCCGAACAATTACTCGAAACCACGCTCCAACTCGACGACAAAGGGAACCCGCAGTACCTCGTCACGCTCGGTCGACCCACGATCGGCTGGTCGGGCACGATCGTCACGGCCGTCGTGCTCGTCGATCCCGTCACGGGCGCGATGAAGCGCGTGCCGAAGGCGGAGTTCGCTTCGCTCCCGAGTTGGGTGAGCCGTGTCTATCCCGCGGATCTCGCGCTCGCCTACAACGAATGGTTCGGCCAATTCGTCCACGGCCTCGTCAATAGTTTTCTCGTGAAGCGCGACGTGCACGTGCCCGCCCGCGCCGAAGTTTTCGGCCTCCTTGCGGGCACGCGGTTCGTCTGGTTCGTCGACCATACGTCGCCCGCAAGCGATCAATCGATGACGGGCTTTACGTACATGGACACCGTCACGGGGAAAATCACCTATTACACGTCGTCGGGTGGAGAATTCAATTCGCGCGGCGCCGAAGACGCGGTCGGATCCAACCCCGTCGTACGCCAGGGCAAGCTCTTCCCGACGCAGCCCTTGCTCTACAACGCGTACGGTCAGAACACGTGGGTCGTTCCGCTGGTCGCGGAAACGGGGAAATATCAAACGGTCGCGTTGGTTCAGGCGAAAAACGGACACGTGGTGGTCGGCGCGAGCGGTAGCGTTTCGCCGCAAGACGATGCCTTCGCGCAGTACGCCGCCTTCTTGGGCGGCGGTGCGGCCGCGCAAGCGGCGCGCGCGAGCGGTGAAACGACACTTGCAGGGACGATCGATCGCATCGCCTCCGGCAAATCGGGCACCGTGTATCTCACGCTGCACAACATCGCGGGCATCTTCACCACGACGGAAGGCGACGCCGCAATCGCGCTCCTCGCGCGTCCGGGCGACCGCGTGAAATTCAAGCGTTCCCCCGCCGACACGAACGGCTTCTCCGCGATTTCGAATTTCCACGACGATTCGCTCGCGGCGGCGCGATGAGACGCGTCGATACCGAGCGGCTCGTGCTCGAGCCCGTCACGGCAGCCAACGCCATGACGCTCTGGCGCATCATGCAGAGCGCGCATCTCCGCGAATATCAAGACGTGCCGCGCCACACCAAAGATGAGTTCGCGCGCCGCGTCGACGCGCGGCCGAAGTCGTTCGATTCGCGCAATATCGGCCGTTTCGAATGGCTCGTCGTCGCACGCGATTCGCAACAGGCAATCGGTTGGATCTCGCTGCGTGTCGGCGATGGCGGCCGCGGCACGGCTGAGATCGGGTACAGCATCGTCGCCACGCATCGCGGTTCGGGGTTCGCGAGCGAAGCCGCGCGCGCGATCGTCGATTACGCCTTCCAAGAGAGCGATCTCCACCAACTCGATGCGTGCTGCGTACCCGCAAATGCGGCCTCGCGCCGCCTGCTCGCACGCGCGGGGTTCAGCGAGATTCGTGTGCAGCGGAGTGGCGCGATCGTACGTGGGAAGCCCGTCGACATCGTCATCTTCGAACTCCATCGCGACGTGTGGTTACGTGCGAAAACGCTTGCGTCGCGAAAGAACGGCGCGTTGGCGGAGAGCGACGTCGCTACGCCGGGTCCGCGAACTCGATCGTAATTCCGCTCGTCGCGTAGCCGTAATAGCGCGCGGGATCGCCGCCGAGATGCGCGAGCAACGGATCGCGCACGACGGGAACCGTCACGTGGATCGCAATCTCGTTGCGTGGGACCCACGCGATTGCCACGGCGTGTGCGTCGCCCGGGGGCAACATCGCATCCCCGTGCGCGAAGACCGAGAAGCAGCACACGAGAAAATGCGTGGTGCGATCGTACGATTCCGCAACGTAACACACGGGCCCGACTTCGATTGCAAGCGAGGTCTCCTCGAGAAACTCGCGTCGCAAGGCCGCGTCGAGCAACTCGCCGTCGCGTTGTCGCCCGCCGGGCAGATTCCACACGGGTTGCGCGATATTGGGATACCGCGACGCGACGAGCAGTACCGCACCATCGCGTTCGAGCAAACCCGTCACGATGTGGATGCGCTCGTTCACGTCCGAACTCGCGCGCGCGCGCGCGTCATGCGGATTCGCTCGTCACGCGCACCACGCGCAACCGCTCGTCGACATGTTCGGTGGTCAATATGAAGCGCTCCGCAGAGCGTCGCGAGAACGAGTGAAGCGCCAAACCTTTCAGCGCTGGCGGGGCGCTCCTGCGGCGAGCGACCGACCCGCACGACGATGTCAATTCAACGCGATGCGACGGCGGTGAAGTGGTTTGATCGGCGGCATCAGCGGTTCGATCGTGCGATGCAATGGCGCGGGTGTCGCGATCGGCACGGGTACGAGCGGCGTCGCGAGCGGTGTCGGAATGGTCACGATTGGCGTTGGCATCGCGGCCGGCGCGCTCGCTTGCGCTGCGGGAGGAGACGGAGTTCGAACGACAGGCGGCACGAGCGCTGCGACCGATTTGGCCGCGGCGGCATTCGGCGACAGATGAAGAAAAACCGTCGTCGTAACGATGGCGAGCATGGCAGCACGCACGCAGGCGATCATGTGTCCGAGCCATTCCCCAGCTAGAGCCAAGCTTCCGCTCGCGCGGGATGCCATGCGCGAGCCGCCGATCGCCGTAACGTGCTTCTCGAATCTTTACGGTAACCACGTCGGTCGAAGGATCGGAAATGCGATGAGCCCGACGACGGCACCGATTGCCACGAAGAGCTGATCGGGCATGCCACGACGGATGCGCGGAGCCACGAGCACGGCGATCGCGATGAGCGCGGTTAACCAGTCGCCGATGACGGGCTTGGCAACGAGATATGTCGTCCCCGCAAGCACGCCAACCACGGCGATCGTCACGCCGCGAACGAAGCCCGCGACGCGAGGATGTTTTCCGTAACGCACGAGAAGCGGCGTGCCGACGATCGTGAAGAGAATCGACGGAAGAAAGATCCCGACCGTCGCCGCAAGCGCGCCCGAAAATCCGCCGACGAGATATCCCACGAACGTCGCGGTGATCACGACGGGTCCGGGTGAAACCATGCCGACCGCGACGGCATCGAGAAACGCGCGATTGTCGAGCCAGTGATACTGATCGACGACGTATGTTTTCACGAACGAGACGACGACGAGACCGCTCCCAAAAACGAGCATCCCGGTTTTAAAGAAAAACGCAAAGAGGCTCCACGATACGTTTGAAATCGCCACGGGAGCCGTAAACGCGAGCAACGTGGGGAGCGCCTGCGCACGCATGGTCGGCTGCACGGGCGGCGGTATCGGCCGCGGAGGCGCGGTGACTGGCGGGCTCGCTCCGCGCGGCGCGAAGAGGAAGGCGCCCAAGATTCCGGCGGCGATGAAGAGCGCGGTTAATTCGCGTTGCAACACGACCGTTGCAATGAGTGCGATCGCAGCGACGACCCAGGCGAAAGTTTCGCGCTTTAGCGTTTTCTTTCCGAGGTTCCAGCACGCTTTGAGAATGAGTGCGACGACGACGGGCCCCACGCCGTAGAAGAGGCTGCGAATCCAAACGGCATTCGAAAAATGCACGTACGTGATCGCGACGGCGACGACGATGAAAAAGGGCGCCACGGCGAAGGCGATGCCGATCGCGATGCCGCCGATGAGTCCGAATTTGATGAAACCACAGTACACGCCGAGTTGATAGGCGAGCGGGCCCGGGCACGCGGTCGCAACGGCGAGTCCGCGATCGTATTCATCTTCCGTCAACCAGCCGTCGCGTTCGACCAGGTCGATCCGCATGTAATTCGCAAGCGCTACCGGACCGCCGAATCCCGTCGCGCCGAGTTTGAAAAAATAGCCGATGAGTTGCGCGAAGGTCGGTGCGGTGGCATGTGTCCTCATGTCGTAGCCTCCGTAACGCCCCAATAATCACGAGCGAAAGCCAGTGAATCGATCGTTCATGAGTTACAGGCGTTGTAACACACGTTACGAAAATGCGGTAGCCATGACGACGCCCGTTCGGGTTCGATTCGCGCTTTCGATCGCCGTCATCTGCCTCGTCGTGCTGTTGGTCACGCTCGTTCGGCCGCTCGCGCGCATCGCTGCGTCGGCGTTGCCGTTAAAAATCGTAGCGACCGTCGCGCTCCCGGGCGCCTCGACCCGATTCGATTACGAGAGCCTCGATCCGAACACGAATCGTCTTTTCCTCGCGCATCTCGCCGCAAGTACGGTCGTCGTGTACGACCTCAAGCGCGATCGTGTCGTCACGACCATTCCCGATCTGCCCGATGTCCATGGTGTGCTCGTCGTCGTGTCGCATGGCCGCGTGTATGCGTCGGCGACGGGATCGAACGAAGTCGCCGTCATCGACGAGCGATCCATGGCCATCGTCGCGCGTATTCCAGCGGGCGCGTATCCCGACGGCATGGCGTACGATCCCGACGATGCGAAACTCTACGTCTCCGACGAAAACGGTGATACCGAGACCGTCATCGATACGAAAAAGAACGTGCGCGTGGCGACGATTCCCCTCGGCGGCCATGTCGGGAATACGCAGTACGACGCCGCGACGCATCGGGTCCTCGTCAACGTGCAGACGCGTGGCGATCTCGTCGCAATCGATCCGCACACCGATATGATCGTCGCGCGCTATCCCTTAACGCAATGCTCGGGCAATCACGGACTCGTTCTCGATGCGCCGCATCGTCGGGCGTATATCGCGTGCGAAGGCAATGCGAAACTCGTGGTCTTCGATCTTAAATTGTGGAAACAAACACACGTCTTCGATGTGGGCATCGATCCCGACGTCCTCGCCTACGACGCGTCCCTCGCACGTCTCTACGTTGCCACGGAGAGCGGAATCGATTCGATCTTCGCATCGACGTCGGGTGGACTTACGAAAATCGGCGAGGCGTTCGTCGGCATCGACGCCCATATCGTCGCCGTCGATCCGCGAACGCACCGCCTCTATTTTCCCGTGCTCGATATCGCGGGTCCGAGAATGCTCGTGGCCGAGCCGCGCTAATGCGTCTACCGGGCGCGCGTCGTTTCGCGATACAGCCCCGGGTGCTCGAGCCGCCGGAGAACGACGCGCAGTGCCTCGTTTGCGCCGCGCCCGCCCGCAACCGCGCGCATCGCGAGCGTTCGCCGCGCGACGAACCCCGCATCGACGAACGCGAATTCAGCCGCGTATTCCATCTCGAGATCTGCGAGCGTCGCGCGCGTGACGCGCGGATGTGGCGCACGATACGGCCGCACCTCCGCCGCTTTCGCGAGATAGATGTCACGCGTCGCAGCCGCAGGTGTCGGTGGGCGCTCGACCGGATTGCCGAGTTCGAAATAGCGGCCGTGTTTCTCCGCGAGTGCCGCAGGCATCGCGACGTTGCCATAATGATGGTAGACATACGGCAACACGATCGACGAACCGCGCACGCCGATCGCGCGTTCGTGCACGGCATGCTCCCAGCGAATGGCCGGATCGTAGCGGAAGAAGACGAATCGCCGCGCCACGTCGGTTATCCAGCGAAACGTCCCAAAGAAATGATACGTGTACGCATCGACGGAGCCGACGCTTGCGGGCAGGCTCGGCAGTATTTCGCGGGCGATGTAGCGGAGTTGTTCGCCGTGCACTTCATCGGCATCGAGAAACAGAATCCAGTCGGGACGCACCGCGAGTGTTGCGATTTCGGCGAACGCGCGGTTGCGCATATCGGCGAAATCCACGAACGGATGCCGCGCGATTCGCAGTCGTCCGTCTCGCGCGAACGCACTCGCCTCGAGCGTTGCGACGTTCGGCGACTGCGAGAAACCCGAATTTTCATTGACGACGAGCGTATCGACGACACCCGCGATCCCGCTGAGTGCGGGCGCGAGATATCGTTCGGTTGCGGAACCGACGCAGAGGGCGCAGGCGATCGTGATCGTTGAGCTTTTCGACATAACCGATGTGGACCGCATGCGCGAAGTGTGCGCGATCCGAACCATGGTCTTCGTCCACGAGCAAGGCGTTCCGCCCGAGGAAGAGATCGACGAGCACGATCGGACCGACCCCGATGCGGTCCACGTGCTCGCGCGCGATGGGAGCGGTCGCGCCGTCGGAGCAGGCCGATACTACGTTACTGAACCATCAGTCGTGCAGATCGGTCGGATGGCCGTCTGCGCCGAGGCGCGCGGGACGGGGATCGGCGTCGCGCTCCTCGAGGCTTTGGCGAACGAAGCGCGCCGTCGGGGCTTCGCAAAAGCGCATCTTCACGCGCAAACGCATGCGACCGAATTCTATCGGAAAGCCGGTTTCTACGACGACGGTGCCGAGATGTGGGATGCCGGAATCTTGCACCAGCCGATGTCGCGTGGGCTTACTTGAACCCTTGGAACCTTGGTCCAAAATTATATGCAGATGGCGTAGCTAACTTTTCGCGGAAATGTGCTATAGTGCCCGAAGTCGGACGGTAGCTTTTGGGCGTCACACCGTCCGGCTCGACTAGCGCAATCCCGTTGAAGCGGTAGCTCTCCATGCGGAACTTGGGCGGTACGAGCAGAATAGACAGACCCTCGGAGAGACCCGAACGTGTACACAGATGAATCGCTGAGCTGCGTTGACTGCAACAGCCAATTTATTTTCAGCTCTGGCGAACAGCAATTCTTCGCGAGCAAAGGCTTCCAGAACAAGCCGAATCGTTGCCCCGAATGTCGTACGGCTCGAAAGGCGCAACGCGGTGCCACGGGCGGTGGCGGCGGTGGCGCGAGCTACGGTGGGGAACCTGGCGGCGCCGGAGCCCGTGGCGGCGGTGGCGGCGCACGCGAGATGTTCCAAACGACGTG
>JAYTXC010000359.1:0-16863 GCA_043743145.1 Rhodospirillales bacterium | reverse complement strand
CGGCAACCTTGGCCGTCTCCTCAGAGAGGTGCGAGAAGTACGGCGGCCCGATCGCGTCACCCGCCGCGGAGATATGCGCCACATTCGTACGACCGCGCGTATCGACCGCGATCGCACCATCGCGGACGTTGACGCCCGCAGCGTCGAGGCCATAGCCCGTGACGCGCGGCATCCGGCCGATCGCAACGAGGACGCGATCGCAAACGACTTCGCTCGCGTCGGAAAGCTTCAGGACCGTCGTTGTCTCAACGCACGACGATGCGACGACCCGCGCGCCGAGCGAAAAGCGCACACCTTCGCCCTCGAGGACGGCTCGCAATGCGCGCGCGTGTTCGGCATCGTCGTTTTCGAGCGGAAGCGTTGCCGCGCTCACGACATGGACGTGCGTGCCGAGCCGCGCGAACGCTTGCGCGAGCTCGAAACTCGCCGGACCACCGCCGATGATTGCGAGACGGTGCGGATATTCGTCGAGGTCGAAAATCGTGTCCGTCGTCTCGTAGGGCACATCGAGCGCCAAAGGCACCGGATCGCTACCGGTACAGATCACAAACGCGCGCGCGGTGAGCGTCGACTCACCCTCGCACCCGCGTACGCGAAGATGGCATGCATCGAGAAACACGGCATCGCCCGCGATCGTGCGCACGCCGAATCGGGCCAGCGCCTCAGGTGAATCGGCGTGGGCGTAGATCGTCTCGCGCGTGCGATCGAGATATGCGCGAACGCTCGACCATACGATCTGCGGATCGATATCGACCATCCCGAACGCCTTCGCGAGACGAACACCGTGCGCGATCGCGGCGACGTGGAGAAGCGCCTTGCTCGGTACGCAGCCACGCCACGTACACTCTCCGCCGAGCCGATGGCGTTCGACGAGCGCCGTCTTCGCCCCAAGCGACGCGCCAACGATTGCCGCAACGAGGCCGGCAGCACCGCCGCCGAGCACGACGAGATCGTAGGAAGGACGCACGTGCGAGCGTTTCGTCCGCTACGTGTTCCATCCATTGAGCGCGACGAGCGCTCCGACGAGGACCGTCGCACACGCGATCCACGTCGCGACGGCGCCGACGCACACGGCCGCAACGACCGTTTCGCGACACCGCACCGCAATGCCGACCGCGACGGCGAACGTCACGACATTGCCTGCGAGTTCGATTGCATGTCCACCGACGACGTGCGTATAGAACGGATAAGCGAGGCAGATGACGATCAGCGCGCCGATCGCGCGCGCGTTGCTCTTGGCATGGGGGCCGAATTTTCGCGCAACCGACCAGCGTGCGGCGCCCATCGCCGCAAAGAGCACGACCCAGCTCGCGCCGATCGCGGGACCTGGTGGCGCGAAGGCCGGCCAACGTTCATGCGGCGGTTGCGCGAGGCTGAAATGTGCGAGGGTCGCGTTGGCGATTGCGGCAAGGGCAACCGCTGCCCCGATATTCGCGAAGAGTCCGCGGCGATCGTCGCGAGCGAAGAGCGCGCGGGGTGCGATCAAGCGACCTCGAGCGTCTCGATCTTCTCGATCTTCTCGATCTTCTCGACAAGATGAATCGGCAGCGACATATCGTGATCGTCACCAAAAAAATACGCCGAGAGCGACGTCGCGGTGAGGATATCGGTGCGGAAATGTCCCGTGTGCGACGTCCCATCGGTGAGCTGAATGCGCACGGCGCCCCCAGCCTGGGCGATGAATTCGTCAATTGACACAAACGCTCGCTTCCGACGATGACACGAATCGTGCCGTGCGCCGACTCTACGAAAACGAGAGACCCCGCACCGTGAACTAGGTCACGGGGTCGTACGTCGCCTCAGAGATGGCGATCGTCGCGGGCGGCGCCGCGAGTGGCTCCTCGAGCGAGGCGGCGAGCGTTTCGGCGCCGGGCAAGGGATGTTCTTCGCCCAGTGGTCGCTGCAGAGCAACGAGGAACCCCTCCGGCCCGCCCGAGAGGCCGCGGATCTCCCAGCCGAGCGCCCCGAGCATCGCAAGCGACGGATCGGGACGGCCGTCGGGCGCAAACGCGGCGACGTGGTGGAAAGTAAATTCGAAACAGACACGCATCGGTCGTCCGTACCCGTTTCGAACGAAAAAGCCCGCGTACTAGTGGCTGAGAACGAGAGCGCCTTCTTTTTCGACTTGCGCCGACCACTGGCCGAGCGATGCGAGACTGTTCATACGTGCGCGGTGGTGGATCGCTTTGTGGGCGGCGTTAACGTTGCCATCTTCGCCCTTCCACGTATTGAGCGCGGGTTGTTGCAGCGCACGGCCGTACGAGAAGGTCAGCGGCCAGGGAGCATTGCGCCCCTTTCCCAGAACGTTGATCTCGTTGAGATGCGCGGTCGCGTCTTCATTGCCTTGACCACCTGAGAGAAACGCGATGCCGGCAACCGATGCCGGAACGTAGTCCATCAGCACGGCGAGCGTCCGTTCGGCGACTTCGCGGACCGAAGCTTTGGTTGCCGCCTTTTGGCCGGGAATGACGTAGCTCGGCTTGAGCACCATCTCGGCGAAATTGATGTTTTGATCGACGAGTGCATCGAAGACGAAGCGGAGCGTGCGGCGATGTACGGCTTCGCTCGTTTCGAGCGAGTGCGACATCGCGCCATCCATGAGCACTTCGGGCTCGATGATCGGAACGAGGCCACCGCGCTGACAGATCGCGCCATACCGCGCGAGCGCGTGTGCGTTCGCAATGAGGCATGCATCGGTCGGAAGACCTGTCTTCTCGTCGATCGTGATGACGGCGCGCCACTTGGCAAATTTCGCGCCCATCTTTACGTACTCGTCGACGCGTTTTGCGAGGCCGTCGAGACCGCCCGTGATCTTCTCATCTGCGGGGGCGAGCGCGAGGTGCTCGATACCGGTATCGAGTTTGATGCCCGGAAACGCACCCGAGGTCTCGAGCGTTTGCACGAACGTTTTCCCGTTTAGCGCGTTCTGACGAATCGTTTCATCGTACAGGATCACGCCGCTGAAATACGTGCCAAAATCGGGCATCGTAAAAAGCAGATCGCGATACTTGCGGCGGTTGTCTTCGGTCTCCGCGATCTTGAGCGGAACGAAGCGTTTGTTCGCGGTGGTCGTGCTTTCGTCGGCTGCGAGGATCCCCTTGCCGGGGGCAACCATCGCGCGAGCGACCGATGCGAGTTGGCTACTCATGACGTTGCGTGCTCCTTGAGGAGATTCGATGATGTTGTTCCGTTCAGGTGTGAATGATTGACGAACGCGCGCAGATCGTGTTTGCCGTCGACCATGCGCGTGGTATGCGTGAGCGATGAGATGATGATCGATTGCGTGTACGCACTCCCGCGCACGTAACTCACGCCCTGCAAGAGTTCGCCGTCGGTCACGCCCGTCGCGCAGAGCATTGCGAGTTCGCTCTTGCACAGATCGTCGAGCGTGAGGATGGCGTTCGGGTCGAGCCCCTCGTTTTTCGCGATGACGTCTTCGCCCTCGCGCAGCCACAGCCGCCCCTGCATATCGCCACCGAGGCACTTGATCGCGCATGCCGCAACGACGCCTTCGGTCGCGCCGCCGATGCCCATGAGCATATCGATGCGCGTACGCTCCTCGAGCGCGGCGATCACCCCGTTTGCGATATCGCCATCGCCGAAAAGCCGTACGCGCGCGCCGAGTTCGCGCAACTGCCGCACGAGTTCGTCGTTCCGCGATCGCTCGAGGACCGCGACCGTGATCTCACCGATCGGGCGACCCATCGCTTTCGCGACGGCGTTCACGTTATCGGCGACCGACGCGTCGATCGAGATCACGCCACGGCATTGCTTGCCGACGATGATCTTGTCCATATAGGCGACATGCGTGTGGAAGAGTGACCCGCGTTCGGCCGCCGCAACGACGCTGATCGCGCCGTGGCCGCCCTTGCTCGCAAGCGTCGTTCCGTCGATCGGATCGACCGCCACATCCATCTTCGGTCCGTCGCCCGTCCCAACGTGCTCGCCGATATAGAGCATCGGCGCCTCGTCTTTTTCGCCCTCGCCGATCACGACGATACCGTCGATATCGACCTCACCCAGAACGCTACGCATCGCATCGACCGCCGCTTGATCCACGCCGTTCTTGTCGCCGCGCCCCACGAGCTTCCCGGAAACGATGGCGGCCGCCTCAGTGGCGCGTAAAAACTCTAATTCGACGCGTGCGTCGATCCGGCGACTGGTCATTGCCAGCTTTTGTTCCCTCGCCATTCAAACTCTTGCTAAGAGAGCGGACCCAGCGCGGAGCCGTGCGAAAAAGTCGACGATGACGACGATGACGGCCACGCGGATGCGCGATCGGTTTCCCACGCTGGCCGATTCGACATACCTCGTCTCACACTCGATGGGCGCTCCGCCGCTCGCTTCGCGCGATGTGCTCGGGCGATATTGGGACGCCTGGGCAACGCATGGTCCCGAGGCTTGGGAATCGTGGTTACCCGAGATCGGCGAGATCGCGGACGGAATCGGCGCGCTTTTGGGCGCGGCGCCGGGAACGGTCTCGCTCGTTCCAAACGTCTCGCTCGCCCAGGCCACGATCGCCTCGGCGCTCACATTCGGACCCGAGCGCGATGGCGTCGTGATTGAAGCGCTGCAATTTCCGACCGTGACATACGTCTGGTCGGCGTGGGAAAAATATGGCGCCCGTGTCGTCACCGTCCCCTCGGACGACGGGCGCACGATGTCGACCGATCGCATCTGTAGCGCCATCGACGAACGCACGGCGGTCGTCGCGCTCTCGCACGCCGCCTACGTTTCTGGTTCGCTCTTGGAGATCGATGCGATCCAAGCGCGGTGTCGCGAGGTCGGCGCGATCTTCATCCTCGACACGTATCAAACGACGGGCATCGTACCGCTCGACGTTACCGCCGGGGACATCGACGTCGTGGTCGGTGGCAGCCACAAGTGGCTCTGCGGCGGACCCGGATGCGGTTTTTTGTACGTCCGACCCGCGCTTCGCGATCGACTGGCACCCGCGCTCACCGGCTGGATGGCACACGAGGCGCCCTTCGCCTTCGCACCCGCGCCGATCGCGCTTGCCAGCGACACGCATCGCTACAATACGGGCACGCCGACGATGCTCGGGTATCTCGTCGCGCGCGCCGGTCACGACGCGATTCGCGAGATCGGCGTTCCCGCGATTCGCGCGCACAACGCGCGGCTGACCACGCGCATCATCGAGGCCGCGCTCGCGCGCGGTTACACGATTCCGACACCACTCGAATTCGAGCGACGAACGGGATGGATCGGCATCGATTTTCCCGGTGCCGATCGCGCGACGGCCGCGCTCATCGAGCGCCGCGTCTTCGTCGACTATCGTCCGGGATGCGGCATCCGCGTCGGACCGCACTTCTACTCAAACGACGACGACATCGATGCGTTCTTCCGCGCGCTCGATGAGATCGGTCGCACGCAATGATCGCCGCGCTCGGAGCGATCGTCGTGCTCGCACTCGCAACCTCACCCGTGCCGCCGCAGTCGACGCTTCCGCGCTGTCTCGAGGCAGACGTCAAAATGATCGGGCGCCTCGACTCGGCGCTCAGCGTTGCGGGCGATTCGTTTTCGTTCAAAATGACCCAACACGTCCCGGCGCGCGGCAACGTTCCCGACGTTCCGCTCGGAACGCGTGGGTACGGCGTCGTCTCGTATGCCGATCACGCGCATGGCGCGGGAACGCCCGGTCGACTCGTCATCGAACCACGGTTTCTCGAAGTTCCCGACGGCACGCACGTCCCGGTGATGGCCGATCCGCAAATGAGCGAAGCCTTCGTTACGGGTGCGACCAAAAACGTGAACGGCGCGTTCGGTTTCGTCCCCGGATTCGGGCTCGCGGTCGGAGGCTACAACGCGCTCCACCGCGGCAAAGAGATCGTCATCGACAAGGGCACGACGTTTCGCGTCGTCCTCGGCGACGATCTCGCCGCGGGCGCCTGTTTCGTTCCGCCACCCGATGCGCCCGATCTGCGCTAGTCGGGAGCAATATCTCACCTCATGTTTTTGAGGATCGCTTTCATGGAATCGTCCATCGTTTGCATCAGTCCATTCACCACTTGAAGTGCAACTGCACGCTGATCCACGATCGTTTGCAAGGCCACCATAGAAACTTCGCCGTCGTTTTTTACACCAACACTCAATTCGAGGGCTTTATCGACGGCAACGAATGTGAGCATCGACAATTGGTCGGGCGCCGCATTCGGCAACTGCGCCCGAACGTGACTCGCGATGGCGGCGAGTGTCGACGTTGACGGTGAAATCATCGCCGTCGCGTCTTCCCGAGCTACATTGCGTAGCACATCGCGCACCTGCGGCGACAATTGCGCTTCAATTTCCAATCGCCGTGCGTGCAATTGCAAGAATTGGTTTCTCGCGGCGTTTTCTGAGGCAAGAGCGCGTGCTGAAGATCGATCCGCCCGAAACTTCGTCGACCCAGCGGGCTTTATGGGAGTCGGCGTGATGGCGAGCACCGGCTCCACTTTGACGGCCGTCGTGCCTTGGTCCACCTTCACGTCTGCACTCGCAACAATTGGCGCCATCGAAAGCGCGAGAGCGATTACGACAAACGTGGATCGCCGAGCATGTAAACGTTCCATGGTTGATCATAGCACGCGACGGCCGAGCGCGATATTAGTGTTGGTGAAGATGATCGGGGTCTGAGGCGTGGGCGTGTGCGTGTGCCAGCGGTTCGTGGTCGTGGACGTGCACGTGTTCGCCGCGAAACGACGGCCAATGGTCGTGCGTGTGGTGATCGTCGTCGTGGCGATGGACGTGTTCGTGGCGATCCGATGCGTGGTGGTGCGGATGCGCGTGACGTTCGCTCGCATGCAAATACGCACCAAATGCAATCGCGACGAAGCCGAAAAGCGTCGCAGGCCCGAGCGAATGTTCGCCAAGGGCGAGTGCGAGGAGAGCACCCACAAACGGCGCGATCGCGAAGACCGAGGCCGTGCGCGCGATACCGAAGGTTCGCTGGGCGCGCAGATACATCCAGAGGCTCGCACCGTAGCCGATCGCGCCGACGAGAACCAGACCGAGCGCATCCCCGAGCGCGCTCGATGGTTCGCGTGCGACGATCGCGACGAGTGCGGCAACCGCCGCTCCGAGCGATGCTTTGACGAAAACGGTCGTTGCGAAAGGCACGTCCACGAGCAGCGACGCGAGCGCATTATCGAGCGCCCAAAACGCGGTCGCTGCGACGACGAACACGATGCCGATTCCACCCGCATGCGAACTCGCACCGGGAATCGCAAGGGCGAAGGCGCCAGCGACGATCGCGAAACAGGCGATCACCATGCGGCGCGAGACGAATTCGCGAAACGCGAGCGCCGCAAGCGCGATACTGAGCGGCACTTCCATCGTGAGCGCGAGCGATGCTCCGAGCGCACCCGTGCGATGCAAGCCGTACGCGAGTGCGGCGGGTGCGAGCATCGCGCCGAAGATCGCCTGCGCGCCCAAGAGCCATAGGCGCCTGCGGACCCGCAAGACCGGCACGACGTCACGTGCGAACGGCGCTGCAAAGAGTGCGGCTCCCGCGTAGAGCAACGCAGCGATCGTCCACGGCCCGAGCGATGCGCCGAACCGTGCGACCAGCGGCGTCGTGAATCCAAACGCGATCGCCGATGCGAGCGCCCACGCGAAGCCGCGGAGCAGCGGTGTCATGGGCAAAGGCTTCGCGCGAGCATGGCGGTGCGCCCGCGTCGCCGTACACGCACGCAGATGGAACACGTCCGGCTCGCGAGGCTCACCGACGCGCCCGAAATCGCGGCGATCTACGCGCCGTTCGTCTCGTCGACGCACGTTTCGTTCGAAGAAGTTCCACCGCACGCGGGTGAGATGCGCGCGCGTCTCGAGGCCGCGCGCGACACGATGCCGTGGATCGTCTGCGAGCGCGACGGTCATGTGGTGGGCTATGCCTATGCGAGCGCACATCGCTCGCGCGCGGCATATCGCTTCTCCGTCGATACGAGCGCATACGTCCGCGACGAAGATCGCGAAACGGGCGTCGGCCGCGCTGTTTATGGCGCGCTGCTTCGGATCTTGACGGCGCAGCGATTCGCGAATGTGTTCGCTGGGATCGCGCTTCCCAACGATGCGAGTCTCGCGTTTCACCAGGCGCTCGGATTCGAAGAGATCGGTCGCTATCGCAATGTCGGATTCAAAAACGGTGCGTGGCGCGATACGCTCTGGCTGCAACGCGCGCTCGCGACGAACGACGTCCCTCCGCTCGAGCCACTCGCCCTCGGCGAGCTTTCGGCAGAAACGGTGGCGCGTGCACTTTAATCCCGTGCGAGCGCGTCGACCATCTCTTGGTGAATGACGGCATTGGTTGCGAGCGTCGAGCCGACGTCGACGGAGAAGGATCCGCCGTCGATCGCACTCACGACGCCACCGGCTTCACGCGCGAGTAACGCCCCCGCGGCGACGTCCCACGCGAAGAGATCGAACTCCCAAAACGCATCGAGACGCCCCGCCGCGACGAAGGCGAGATCGAGCGCGGCCGATCCGCCGCGTCGCACGCCCTGCGCGACGCGCGAGAGTGCGGCGAAATGCGCGCCGTTACGATCGTAATTCGCGGGTTTAAAGCCCGTGCACACGAGCGCGTCGCCGACCGATGCGATAGCGCTCACGGCGATGCGTTTCCCGTTACAGGTCGCGCCGGCACCGCGTTCGGCTGCGTAGAGTTCGTCGAGGGCGGGTGCGTAAATCGCCGCAGCGACGAGTTCGCCCGCACGCTCGTACCCGATCGAAACGCAATAGAGCGGATAGTCGTGAGCGAAATTCGTCGTGCCGTCGAGCGGATCGACGATCCATCGCTCGTCGCTCGTCCCGACGCGCAGCCCACCCTCTTCACCCAAGATCGTAGCGTGCGGAAACGCTGCGCGTAGACGCTCGACGATGAGCGTTTCGCTGGCACGATCCGCACGCGTGACGATGTCGGCGCGCTGGGCTTTTTCCGCGATCCCAAGCGGCGTTCCGACGTGCGCGAGGATGACGGCACCCGCTTCTCTCGCGGTCTCGATCGCGCAGTGCAGCGGGTCCACGGGCCTCCAAAGCGCAACGACTGCGCGGCATGTTCGAACGCATCGTTATCGCGATCGAGACGATGGTCCTCGGTCTGTGGGCCGGATCCATGGCCGGATTCGCCTTCATCTTCGCTCCGATCGCCATCAAATGGGTGCCACGCATGGATACGTTCGCGGCGCTGATCGCCGCGACGATTCGCGGTGTCGGGAGCTTCGGCGCGATCTGCGGCGGCATCGCCATTGCCGCCTCGCTCGCTCGCGCGGCAGGGTCCGGCGGTCGCAGGCTCGCCTTCGTCCGGATCGGGCTCGTCGTCGTCGCGCTCGCCGCGAGCGCATACGAGTCGCAAACGATCATTCCGCGTATGGAGGCGACGGCGGCGCGGATTCCGGGCCCGGTCGATAGCGTCCCCAAAGACGACCCGCGGCGTGTGGCCTACAACGTCGAACACAAGGCATCGTCGCGCGTCTACGGCACGGCGTTCCTGTGCGTCGTGGCCGCGCTCTCGCTCGCTGCATTCGGGCGTCGCGTGCGACCCTAACCCATCCCCGCGAGGGCCGGGGCGACGCGCGTGGGAACTACGGACATCGAACCGATCGAGCGCAGGCGCGACCGGTCTTTCGTTTGCTAGGGCGTCGCGAGAAGGGGGCGGGCGTGTGAGCTTTTACGACGGCTACCTCTCCGAACTCGTCGGTCGCCCGGCCATCGTGTCGGGAGATGCGAAGAAGAAAACCGTCGGTCGCGTGGCCGATTTCCTCGTCACGAAACCCGAGGACACATTTCCGCGCATCGACGGCGTCATCTTCAAAACGAAATTCGGCCCGCGGTATAGCCCGATGTCCGACGTGATCGATATCGATCCACGCGGCGCGCTTACCCTACGCATCGCACCCGAGCAACCCGCCGTTCCTGGGGACGAAGCGCTCTATCTCATCGAAGATCTCTTCGATAAGCAGATCGTCGACGTGAACGGTCGCAAGGTCGTGCGTATCAACGATCTCGAGGTCGCCAATACCGGCGGAGCGCTGCGCGTCGTCGCAGCCGACATCGGCGTCTCGGGCCTCTTGCGACGCCTCGGTGCCGATCGGCTCGCACCCGCGCTCACACGGCGCGTCCCGCGGTCGCTCATCGCGTGGGACAATGTCTCTCCAATCGCCGACGTCAATCCCGTCAACGTGAAACTGTCGGTGGCGGAGAGCCGACTCGCGCGCTTGCATCCCTCCGAACTCGCCGACATCATCAGCGACCTCTCCGCACAAGACGCGGCACGTGTCGTGCAATCACTCGACGACGAAACCGCAGCCGACGCCTTCGAACATCTCGATTCCGAGACGCAGCGCTCGATCATCGACGACCTCGGGAGCGACCGCGCCGCCGACATTATCGAAGAGATGGACTCAGACGACGCCGCCGATCTTTTGGGCGAACTCGACCAAGAGAAGCGTGCGGAGCTCCTCGCGAAAATGGAAGATCGCGCGTACGCAGACGAACTCGAAGATCTCGTCGAATACGAACCGGATTCCGCGGGCGGTCTCATGACGACGGATTTTGTCTGGATCTATCCGCACCGCACGACGGCCGCGACGATCAAAAAGATTCGCGAGATCGCGCCTGAGTCGGAGTTTATCTATTATCTCTACGTCACGGACGAACAGCAAAAGCTCATCGGCACGATCAGCTTGCGCACGCTCCTCCTGGCTCTGCCGACGGCCTTCATCCATAAGATCATGGATACCGATATCGTAAGTGTTTCGGCCGATACATCGGCCGAAGACGTTGCCGCGACGATCGCGCGTTACGATCTTTTGGCGTTGCCCGTCCTCGACGATGACGGCCGAGTGCTCGGCATCGTCACCGTCGATGACGCGATCGATGCGATCATGCCGGAAAAAATCGCAAATTCGCTCCCGCGCCTCGTGCGCCACAACGCGAGGCGTCCGCGTGCAAAATAGCACCGCCGTCACCAAGCGCCCAACGATGTGGCGCCAGATCCTCATGTTCTTCTCGATCATCGGCCCCGGCATCATCACCGCAAATGCCGATAACGACGTCGGCGGGATTGCGACGTACTCGATCGCAGGCGCCCATTTCGGTTACTCGATGTTGTGGTTGCTCATCCCCGTAACGCTCGCACTCATCGTCACCCAAGAGATGTGCGCGCGCATGGGTGCCGTCACGGGCAAGGGCCTCGCCGATTTGATTCGTGAAAACTTCGGTGTTAAAGTAACCGCGATCGTGCTCTTCCTCTTCGTGATCGGCGACCTCGGGAACACCGCGGCCGAATTCGCCGGCATCGCTTCAGCCGCACCGATCCTTCAGGCGTACGTGCCGTTTCTCTCGAAATTCTTGCTCGTGCCGTTCGCCGCGATCTTCGTCTTTACGGCGGTCACGCGCGGCAATTATAAAATAATCGAACGCGTCTTCTTCGTCTTTTGCGCGGTCTACCTCGCATACGTCGTCGATGCTTTCCTCATCAAGCCGTCGCCACCGTGGGGTCCGATTCTCCACGCGACGATCATCCCGCACTTCAATCCGACGAGCGCCTATTTACTTACGGTCATCGCCGTCATCGGAACGACGATCTCGCCGTGGATGCAGTTCTACATTCAATCCGCCGTCGTCGAAAAAGGCATCCGGGTCAAGGATTACGGGTACTCGCGTATCGACGTCATCAGCGGCGCCATCATCACCGACGTCATCGCATTCTTCATCGTCGTCGCGAGCGCGGCGACGATCTACTACACGAACACCCATCTCGCGCCGGGACAGAAGCCGATCGTCGTCGCCGATGCGGGCGACGTGGCGCAAGCGCTGTCGGGCTTTGGGAAGTATGCCTCGTTGCTCTTCGCCATAGGCTTGCTCAACGCGGCGATTTTTACGGCGTCGATCTTGCCCCTATCGACGGCCTATTACGTCTGCGAGGCGTTCGGTTTCGAATCCGGCGTCGAAAATCGCTTCTCGCAAGCACCCGTTTTTTACGGATTCTACCTCGGGCTCATCGTCATCGGCGCGGGTTTCGTCCTCATTCCCGGCGCCCCGCTGCTGGCGACGATCTTCTATTCTCAAGTCCTCAACGGCGTGTTGCTCCCCGTCGTCCTGGTGCTCATGCTCTTGCTCATCAATAACAAACGCATCATGGGTTCGTACACGAACGGGCTCGCCTTTAACGTGATCGCGTGGGCAACCGTCGTGATCGTCGGCTTACTCACGATCGTCTCGACCGTGCAGCAGATCGTCTCGCCCACGGGAACGGGTGGGTAGGGGTGCCGATTCTCTTCGTGCACGCGTCCGCCGTGTCGCTCGCTGCGACGCAAGCGGGTATCGAGCGTCTGCGCGAACGCTTCGCAATCCGGCACGCGCTCGCGACCGATATCGTCGATCCGCGAGCGATGTTTTTCGCACATGACGACATCGACTACGCGCGCATCCACAATGCCGTGGTGACGCATTTGCGTGGCGACGAGTCGCGCGTCATCCTCTCGTGCTCCGTGTACAACGGCTTCGCGTCGCGACTCGCAAAGGATATCGGTTTGCCCGTCGAGCGGTCCGACGAAGCCGGTGCACGCGCGGTGATGACGCGTGGCGATCACATCGGTCTCGCGGTGAGCTACCCGCCATCGTACGCCGTCGTCGAGGCGCGACTCTTGGAAATTTGCCAGGCAGAAGGTCGCGCGACCACACTTGTCCCACTGCTCGCCGACAACGCCTTCGCCTTTGCCGACGACGCCGACCGTTACGCTCGCGTCCTCCTCGCGGCCGTTGTTGATGCTCCGGAGGTCGACGCAATTTTTCTCGCTCAGTACAGCATGGATCCCTACGCGCCGCGCGTTTCCGAGGCGACGCGCGTGCCCGTCATCAGTGCGCTCGAAGCGACGCTCGCAACGCTATGAACCGACAAACGCGAACCGTTCTCCTGACCTTCGTGGGCGTTTTCGTGCTCACGATCGTTTTGGGGTTCACCATCTTCCGACACTTCATCGTCGAAAACGTTTCGATCGGTTTGGCCAATCGCGACGTCGCCGCCGCCTTCCACAAACATCGACTCAACTTCCTCATTCTCGGCAAGCAAGAAGACGAGGGCACGACCGATACGATCATTCTCGCGCACGTCGATCTCGGTGCGCGGATCGCGACGCTCGTCTCGATCCCCCGCGACACGTGGGTGCCCATTCCGCATCACGGTCATCAAAAACTCAATAGCGCGTACGGGTACGGCGGCTCCGCACTCACCGCAAAGATCGTCGGCGATCTCGTCGGCGCACACGTGGATTCGACGCTCACGATCGATCCCGTCGGTGCCAAGCAACTCGTCGACGCGCTCGGCGGTCTCAACATCAACGTCGAACACGACATGGATTACGACGACAACTACGGCGATCTGCACATCCATCTGAAAAAAGGCGAGCAGTATCTCGACGGCGGCCAGACGCTGCACTACATGCGTTTTCGTCACGACGCCGAATCCGATTTTGGCCGGATGCGTCGCCAGCAACAGGTCGTACGGCAGATCGTGAAGACGCTCGGCGAGCCTCAGAACTGGCCGAAAATTCCGCGCATCGTCCGCCTCGCGCGCAAAGACGTCGCGACCCCACTGAGCGACGCGCAGCTCCAAGCGCTCGTCGAACTCTATCGTGGCGTGCCGAGCGATAACGTTCGGGCGTTTACACTCCCGGGCCGGCCTGCGTTCGTTGGCGACGCATCGGTCGTGCTCGTCGACGAACGTTGGGCAAAGCTCGTCGGCACGCTCGTCTGCGCGCAAACCGACCCTCCGCAAGACGTCGTCTTGGTCGCGAATGCAACCGGCCTCTCGGATCTCTCGAAGACAGTCGTTGGCGCGCTACGCGGCGGCGGCTGGAACGTGCGAACCTTTATCGACGAGCCCGAAAAGACGATCTCGGAAATCGTGGGCGAGTCGGCAGCCGCGCATCGCTTGAGTCGAGCCTTCGGAACGCTCCCGCACCGCCCGGGGCCGAACACGATTCTGCGCCTCGGCATCGACGCGCGACCCAGCACCTAATTCGAGCAACGGAACAAAGCGGTATCGGCACGGTAAGCGGCTAAAGCGCCGGGCCCGGTCAGCCGATACCACCCATACGATCCTCAGCCGCCGCCGCTTGTGGTGCCAGATGAACGTCGCTTCAATCCTCATGATTACCGCACTGATGCTCGGTGCGACCCCCGCCTTCGCCGATAGCGAAACGAACGATACGGGTTGCGCGAGCGCGATCGACTTTCGCATCGTCGGGTCGTGGGTCTCCGAAGACGGCGCCGAACATCGACAATTCTTGCCATCTTCGAAATCGTTGACCGCGACCGGCCAGCCGGTGACGACCGAGTCGTGCATGGCGACGCCCGACGATCTCGAGGAAGTCGCGAGCATCGAGATCGCACCCCACCTCCGCACGTTCACCGAATCGCATTATCATCTCGGCTTCATCGGCCTCGATCGCGTCCTCGTGACCTTTCCCAACGGCGTGATGCGCCTCTTCCGCCGCATCGTGGCCGCTCCGGGCCACGTGATCGACGTCGTTGCCCACCGCCACCGTCCCTAGGGCGATGTGACGAGCGTGCCCCATCGCGTGTCACCTTAGGCGGCAGGAGCCATCAGCTTCCATGCGTGCATTCCCACGTAGAAGACGTACGCGAAGATCACGAAGCCGAGGGTGAGTGCGCCGAGCACGAGCGATGTCGGTCGGCCCTTTCGTTCGAAAGCGGTCGCCATCGCGTACGTGCCCCCGTTGAGGATCGCGAGGATCCAATGCGGGGCGGGCGGCGGGTACTTCGTTATACCCCAGACGGCCGCACCGAGCACGATTTGGAGGACGAGCAGATACAGGATGTAGCGACGCGCAGGCGCCCAGAAGATGGCTGCAAGCGAAGCGAAGACCAGCACGTAGCCGAGCGCGTAATGAACGTTCAAAATTCCCATGTCGCCGAGGGCTTCGCGTGATCGACACCGCCGTCATGTCGAACGACGAACTCGTCGACTTCGCGGAAGCCCTCGCGCGCATCGCGAGCACGGGCGGAGGCCCGAAAGCCCTCGCTGCGGGCCTGGCAACGCTCATCGATGCCGCCGTTTTGGTGGAGGACGCGGAATGGCGCCACGTCGCCCTCGCGGGTGCGAGCGCGCGTTCCGTCCCGCCGACGAGCCGCGATCTCATCGCGACCGCGACCAAAGATGGAAGCGAAGTCGCCGTGGTCTTGCGCACGCCGGGCGATACGCTTCCCGGCCTTGCCGTGCGGATTCGCGGCGGCGATGCGCTCCTTGGGTGGCTCTCCGTTTTTCCCGTGGGCATCCCGGCCGACGGCCGTGTCGGCGCGCTGCGTCTGGCGGCCGCCGCAATCGCCGTCGAACTTTCCCGCGATGCGGGTGGTGGAAAAAATCGGCGCAAGTCGTTCTGGGATCGCCTGATTTCGCGCGCGTACGATGATCCGATCGAAGCCAAAGACGACGCGACGGCGCGCGGCATCGCACTCGCCGCAAATTACGTCGCCGTCGCAATCGAGGCCGAGGGTCTCGAAGAAGCCGTCGCGACAACGAAGATGGGCGAACTGCGTAAGATCGCGCTCGAATCGCTGCGCACCGGCTCCGGCGACACGATCGTGCTCGAACGCGGCGGCGGGTTCGTCTTCCTCTGCCCGGCACCGATGGACGTCGATGCCGCCAACGTCCGCACCGCAGCGACGCTCATCACGCGCGCGGCGACCAAGGTCCATTTCGGTGCGAAGATCGTCGGTGGCGTCGGCCGTGCCGCCGATGCGATCAACGCGTATCGCACCGTCGATGAAGCGCGCGAATCGATGTTCATCGCGCGACGCCTCTTCGGTGGGTCGCGCGTGATGCCGTACGACGATCTCGGCATGTACCCGCTGCTCTTGCGTGGCGGTGCGACGCAGATCGAGTTACGCGCGTTTTGCGATCGCATTCTCGCGCCGCTTCGCGCGTACGACGAAAAGCATCAAACCGAACTTATCCGCACGCTTCGGCTTTATTTCGACGTAGGTCAGAATGTCAAAACGGCTGCGGCCGAACTTTCGGTTCACCGCCATACCGTTTTTTATCGCTTGCGCCAGATCGCCGAGATCAGCGGCCACGACCTCGATTCCGCACACGACCAACTCACGCTCAGAACGGCGATGGCCATCGATGCACTCAATTCATCCGACCAACGGTAAGACCGCCCGCCGCGACGTTCTCAAACTCGCGAAAGAACGCGACGTCCGCTTCGTGCGGCTCTCCTTCGTCGATATCTTAGGCATCAGTAAGAACGTCACGATTCCCGTAAGCGAACTCGAACGCGCCCTCGACGGAAAAATCACCTTCGACGGCGGTTCGATCGACGGGTTCGTGCGCGGCGAGGAAGCCGATATGATGCTCTTGCCCGATCTTGCGACCTTCGCGATCTATCCGTGGACGGCGAACGGGCACACCGAAGCACGCATCATTTGCGATATCGCGACGCCCGACGGCGAGCCGTTCGAAGGCTGCCCGCGCACGACATTGCGGCGCGCGATCGAAGATGCGGGCGACGTGCTTACCGGCGTGCAGAGCGGTCTTGAAGTCGAATTCTATCTCTTCGATATCGATGCGGCGGGTCAACCGACGACGCTCTCCAACGACGTCGGCTCGTACTTCGACATCAATGAAAACGACCGCGGCGAAACAGCGCGCCTCGAGATCGTGATGGCGCTCGAAAGCATGGGATTTGCGGTCGCGAGCGCCCATCACGAACATGGTGCGGGCCAACACGAGATCGATATCAAGGAGATGGGCCCCCTCGCCGCAGCCGACGCGCTCATTACCATTCGTACGGTCGCAAAGCATATCGCGGCGCGCCACAATTTGCACGCAACGTTCATGCAGAT
>JAYTXC010000358.1:0-3772 GCA_043743145.1 Rhodospirillales bacterium | reverse complement strand
CGCGCAAATCGCTTTGGTAGAGCTGACCGAGATATTCGCGCGCGAGCACGTTATCGGCATCGGTGCGCAGCGCAGCGAGCAATTCCGTCTTCGATCGATTCGCGGAGCGTTCGTTGAAACGCATGATGCCGAGGCCCACGTGGGCGGCCGCGCCGTCGGGATCGAGCGCGATCGCCGCGTTGAGTTCTTCGCGCGCATCTTGCGTGCGATCGCGACCCGCGACGGATTGGAACATGTACGAAAAGCCAAGCCGTACGTGATTCACATAATTTTTCGGAGCGCCCGACGCGGCATCTTCTTCTACATTTGTGAGAACGTCGAGCGCGCCCGGCTGTTGCGCGGCGGCCGCGTTGAGAAACGAGATCGCGAGCGTATTGTCGGGAATAATCGCGACCGCGTGTTCGAATTCGTCCTGCGCTTTTTTAAATTCGCGCGCGTAGAAATGTTTGAGCCCTGCGTCGATACGATCGACGAAGCCTCGGTTCGTATAATCGTTGCGGCTCGCGACGGGTGAGGCAGGCTTCGCCGCCACGGGTTTACCGGGCGAAGCGGGTGTTGGTAGGTGCGTTCCGACCGGCGCGGCGAGCAAGAGCAACAGAGCGAGCGAGCCCGCGGCAGAAAAGAGCATAGAGACGTCCTTTAGCGTTGCGGAGCCGGTATCATCGTCCGGCCCCCAGGCGGCGCCCGAGCGCGTCCGGTAAACGCGCGGCAGCGATCTTGCGTTGCGTCTCCTCGAGTGCGTAGGGCACGCGCTCCCACTGCACCCGCCGAGCCGTGTCGTCGAAGCGCACGAACGACGCGTCGGGGTTGAGGTCGCGTGGTTGCCCGACGCTTCCGACGTTAATGATATAACGGTGGCCCGCAGCGAGCTCGAGCGTGCCGCCATGCTGGAAAAATTGATGATCGAGCGTTCCACCCGGGCCGAGCGTGTACGCATCGGCGATGTGTGTGTGGCCGACGAAAATTAGCGGTGCGTCGGTGGCAGCGAACGCACGCGTCGCCGCCACCTTATCGAGGATGTACGTAAAGTACTCGACGGGCGCTCCGTGAACGAGCAAAAAATCGGGGTGGCGCAGTTCGTAGGAAAGGCCGTCGAGCCAATCGAGGTGTTCCGGGGCGAGTACCCCTTGCGTCCACTCGATGGCACTCCGCGCCGCGTCGTTGAAGAACTCGAGGCCATGACTATCGATCGCGGCGACGTCGTGATTGCCCAGGACCGTTTCGTGCGCGCGGGCACGCACGCGCGCGAGACAGGCGTTTGGATCGGGGCCGTACCCGACGATATCGCCGAGACACAAGATGCGCGCATCGGCTTCGATCCGTGCGAAGACGGCATCGAGCGCTTCGAGATTGCTATGAATATCGGAGACGATCGCATACGTCATCGGGGAGCCGGAACGTCCTCGTCACATTGCGCGAGTGCGCCTTCGAACGCTTCGGCGAAACGCGCGCGTTCGGGCGCCGTACCGACCGTCACGCGAATGTAACCATCGAGCGGCGCCAGGGCGGGCTTCCGCACGAAGATACCGCGCGCGAGCAACGACGCAACGACGGCTTCGGCTCGCGCGCGCGAATCACAATCGATGCAGACGAAGTTCGTCGATGAAACGATCGTCGCACATCCATGACGTGCGGCGACCCGCGTATACTCGTCGCGACCGCGCGCGACCTCGGCGACGACGTCGCGCACGAATTCGCGATCCTCGAGGGCGGCGAGCGCGCCGATTTGCGCGATGCGATTGACGCCGAAATGATGGCGTATTTTATCGAGCGACGCGACGACCCCGCGCGGGGCGATTGCGTAGGCGACACGCGCGCCCGCGAGGCCGTACGCCTTCGAAAACGTTCGCATCCGCACGACATTGTCGTGCACGCCGTCGGCGATAAGATCGCGCGGGGCGACGAAATCGCCATACGCTTCATCGAGCACGAGCAACGCGTGCGTCGGTAACGCGCGCACGAACGTCTCAACATCGGGACGTGTGGCGAACGTGCCACTCGGATTATCGGGGTTGGCGAGATACACGACACGTGCGTGCGTTTCGCGCGCGCGTGCGGCGAGCGCATCGAGACGCACGGTGCCGTCGGCCGCATACGGCACCGTTTCGAGACGCGCGCCAAAGGCATCGACGTGATAGGCATACGTCGGATACGACCCGCGCGTCGCGACCGTCACGTCGCCGGGTGCGAGATAGGCGCGCACGACGAGACCGAGCAGGTCGTCGATGCCGGAGCCAATCGCGATCTCGCCCGTCGTACATCCGTGTTTACGTGCGAGCGCCATTCGCAGATCGAGCACTTCGGGATCGCCGTAAAAGGCGATGTTCGCCATCTCCGCGCGCATCGCCGCGAGCGCACGCGGCGGCGGCCCGAACGCGCTTTCGTTCGCGCCAAGCCGGATAAGTGAAACGAGGCCCGCCGCGCGCGCGAGTTCTTCGGGACCGACGAAGGGTTTGTTTGCGGGAAGCGCTGCAACGAGCGGCGTGGGGTCGATCACGCGCTTGCGATCGGCGCGCCGCCACCGGAGAGCAGCGTGATCCCGATCGTCTCTCCCGCTTCGATGCGCGCGCGCGTTTCGCCAAGTGTCGCATAGCCGCTCGCGCGCGCGAGCAGACTCGTTTGCGCGGAGCGAATCGTAAGCGGTTCGGCAACGAGCATCGCGCCGCGCAAAAGGAGGCGCGCGGGCACGAAGTGCGTCCAGCCCGCGCGCCCAACGAAGGGTGCCGCGGCGATCGCGGCGAGCGTGACGGGGCGCGCGTCGCGTTCGCCCGTCAGCGCGTTGACGATCGGGCGCACGACGGCTTCGAGAATCATGAGCGCCGACGACGGGTTGCCCGGTAGACCGATCACTGCTTTCCCAGCGACCGCCGCGAGAAACGTCGGCTTCCCCGGTTTGACGCGCAAGCCGTGCACGATCGATGCGCCTGCCGCGATCTCTTCGACCACGCGCGGGACGAGATCGCGTTCACCGACCGACGATCCGCCCGTCGTGATGACGGCATCACATGTGGCGAGCGCGTCGCGCAGCGCTGCGAGCAGGCCATCGTGCGTGTCGGGCGCACGCGGTACGTGTACCGGCTGCGCGCCAAGCGCGACGAGTGCGCCGCCGAGTGCGTAGCGATTGGAATCGCGGATCTGACCGATGGCGAGATCGGCTGCGGGATCGACGAGTTCGTCGCCTGTGGAGAGCAACGCAATGCGCGGGCGACGGTAGACGGCGACGCGCGCGATGCCAAGGGTTGCGAGCACACCGAGCTCCGGGCCGCCGATGCGGCGGCCCGCCGCGAGCACGGTCTCGCCACAGACGATATCACTCGCGCGCGGAGAGAGACACGCCCCGCGCTCGGGAAGCTCATCGACGTCGATCGTATCGCCGACGACGCGCACGTTTTCTTGCGGCACGACCGCATCGGCCCCATCGGGCAAGGCGCCGCCCGTGGGAATCCACATCGCTTCGTCGCGTGCGAGCCCGTGCGGCGCGGCCGAGCCCATCGTAACGGCACCGACGATGCGGCGCGATGCCCGGCCATGCGCACTCGCAACGGCGAACCCGTCCATCGTCGAGCGCGCATGTGAAGGATGATCTTCCCGAGCGACGGCATCGCGTGCGAGCACGCGGCCCACGGCATCTTCGAGCGAGACCTCTTCGAGCGCGGGCATGGCCAGATGCGCGCGACCGAGATACGCGACAACCGCTTGTGCGGGCGCGAGAAGGCGCTCGAGATCGAATCCTCTCAGAGGCGATCCGTGCGCGAACGGCGACCGTAGGACC
>JAYTXC010000357.1:0-8100 GCA_043743145.1 Rhodospirillales bacterium | reverse complement strand
ACGTCGATCCTGATCGGCAATACGATCGTGCTCTTGGCCTCGGATTCTCTCGCCACGCTGCTCTTCATCCACGCGGGTGTGCCCAATGCGGCGCTCTGGTCGACGATGGTCATGACGATCCTCTTGCTCGCTTTCGGAGAGATCATTCCTAAGACGATCGCGGTCGCAAATAACGAGCGCTGGGCCGTGCGTCTCGCGCCCGTGCTCGAACGCGTCGCCTGGATCATGACGCCGGTCAACGCGGCATTTTTGTTCTTTACCAATTTCGTCGTGCGGCTTTTCGGCGTTTCGCCGATCGCGCACGGCCCGTTCGTCACCGAAGACGATATCCGTAACATCGTCAACGTTGGCGTCGAACAGAAAGTTATCGAAGCCGAAGAGCGCGAGATGATCCATTCGATCATCCAGTTCGGCGATACGATCGTGCGCGAAGTGATGCGCCCGCGGCCCGATATGGTCGCCGTCGACGTCACGGCTTCGGCGCGCCGTGCGCTCGATCTCGTGATCGCCGAAGGGTATTCGAAGCTGCCGGTTTTTGAAGAGACGATCGATAACGTCATCGGCGTCGTTCACGATCGCGAACTGCTGATCTCGTTGTCGAATGCGACGCTCGCGCAGACGCCGATCCGCTCGCTGATGCGCGCGATTACGCTCGTTCCCGAGACGAAGCGTGTCTCGGAGTTACTGCGCGAAATGCAACGCGGCAAATTTTCCCTCGCGATCGTCGTCGACGAATACGGCGGAACCGCGGGCCTCGTGACGATGGAAGATCTCCTTGAGGAGATCGTCGGTGAGATTCGCGACGAGCACGACGAGGGCGAAGAAGAAGCGATCCGCTTCGTGAGCGCCGACGAAGCGCTCGTCGATGCGGGCACGAATATCGAAGACGTCAACGCACGCTTGGGCCTGCATCTCCCGCACGAAGATTTCGAGACGATCGGCGGCCTTACGGTCGGGCTCTTCGGCCATCTTCCGAACGAGGGCGAAGAGATCGAAGCGAGCCACGACGTTCGTCTCCGGATCGAACGCACGCGCGGGCGGCGCATTTTGACGGTCCGCGTCTTTAAAAATGGCATCCATCACGGCGAAGATGGCGCGAGCGAGAAGCAGGTCGCCTTCGACGCCGAACGTGTCTAGCATGACTTCGATGCCGACCGGTGACTCCGCACTCATCGCCGCCGCGCGCGCGGTTCGCGAACACGCGTATGCGCCGTATTCGGCGTTTGCGGTCGGGGCGGCGATCGCGTGCGATGATGGGACGATCGTTGCGGCCTGCAACGTCGAGAACGCATCGTACGGCCTCTCGATGTGTGCCGAACGCGCGGCGGTCTTTGCCGCGATCGCAGGCGGTCATCGACGCTTTACCGCGATCGCGATCGTGGGTCCCGATCGCGAGACGACGTCGCCCTGTGGGGCGTGTCGGCAAGTTCTCGCCGAGTACGGTGTCGCAACGCGCGTGCTCTACGCGATTCCCGAAGGCTTCGAAGAGACGACGATTGGCGCGCTGCTGCCGGAAGGCTTCGTGCTGCCGTGACGCGTCCGTGAGCACGCCCGGGCGGTCGTACAAGACGGCCGGCATCGTTTTGCGCGCGCGCAATCTCGGCGAGGCGGATAAAATCTTCACCCTCTTCACACTCGAGAACGGCAAGGTCGATGCCGTCGGGAAGGGCGTACGACGGCCGAAGAGTCTCCTCGCAGGGCGACTCGAATTCGTGACGGAGGTCTCGCTCTCGCTACACCGTGGACGCAGTCTCGACGTCATCACGAGCGCGGAGATTTTGGTCGAGCATTGGCGCGCGATCGTGGAGCCCGCGGCCTTCGCAACCGCACACGTAATCGTCGAGCTGATCGATGCATTCTCCGAACGCGAGTATGCGATGCCCGACGTGTACGCGCTCCTGCGCGGGGTGTTGCGCGCGCTCTCGACGGCGACCGATCCCGCCGCGCTCGTGCCGCGTTTTCAGTTGCGTTTGCTCGGCACGCTCGGCTATGCGCCGGAATCCGATACGTGCGTGCGATGCAACGAAGCCTTCGGCGATCGTGCCGCGTGGGCGGATCTCGAAGCGGGCGGACTCGCCTGCGAACGATGTCGTCCGCATCGTGCCGATGCACTCGCACTCGCCCCGGGCGACGTCGCGAATTTTCGTGGCCTTGCGGCATGGGGCGAGCATGGCATACGACCGGCCACGCGCGCGACGATTCCGGCCGCACGCGCGGTCGATGCGTTCGTCACGTGGCAACTCGGCAAACGCACGAAATCGAGTCGTATGCTCGACGAACTCACGCATGGCGGGGCGAGCGTGTGATCGTCGCGCTCGATGTCGGCGAGCGGCGGATCGGCATCGCGATCAGCGATCCGGGCGAGTCGTATTCGTTGCCGCTGCGCACGTTGCACCGTTCCGAATCGCTCCACGACGATCTCGAGGTGATCCTCACCGTCGCGCGCGAGTACGCAGCCGCTACGATCGTGGTCGGCGATCCGGTCTCGCTCTCGGGCGAACGCGGAATCGCGGCGCAAAAGATGGACGCGTTCGTGGCCGTACTCGCGCGTGCGTTCGACGGTGCGATCGAACGCGTCGACGAGCGGATGACGACCGCGCAAGCGACGCGGTCGCTCATCGCAAACGACGTGTCGCGCAAAGATCGCAAACGCGTCGTCGATCAACTCGCGGCGTCGCTCATCCTCGATACGTATCTGGCACGACGTCGCCGCACGGCCGGAGCGTAGCATGCGCGGTCTCGTGCGCATGCTCGGTTTGCTCGTCGTGCTCGCCATCGTGGGTGTGGTTGCCGCGGGGCTCTGGTTTCGTCATGAAGTTTCGAGCGAGCGATCGTATCCCAAAGGATCGGTTCGCGTCGTCGTTCCACGGGGTGCGACCGGTCACGACGTCGCGCGACTTTTGGCGAAGAACGGCGTCATCGCGTCGCAGCTCACGTTCGAATTGCTGGCACGCTTGCATCGGGAACAATCGGCGATGAAAGCGGGCGAATTCAAATTCGAACCGCATCGTACGCAGGAGGAAGTTTTGCGCGCGCTCGTCGACGGTGGCGCGCAAATCGCGGTCTGGGTGACGATCCCCGAAGGATTCACGGCAAAAGAAATCGCTCGCGTCCTCGCCGATCGTGGCCTCGGCAACGAAGCGGCTTTCGCGCGGATCTTCGCGCACGAATCGATCGACGTGGCCGGCGCGCACACGTCGACGCTCGAAGGCTACCTCTTCCCCGATTCGTATCTCGTTCCGACGGACGCCGATCCGCCGCACGTTGTGAAGATCTTCACCGACGCCTTTCGCCTCCGGCTCCCACGCGATGCGCGCGCGCGCGCGAGATCGCTCGGCCTCACGGTGCCGCAGGTCGTGACGCTCGCGTCGCTCGTCGAGCGCGAGGCCAAAGTCGATGCCGAGCGGCCACTCATGGCGGGCGTGTATTACAATCGGTTGCGCTTGCATATGCCGCTCGAAGTCGACGCGACGATCGAGTACACGTTCCCGCACCATAAGACCGTCATCACGTATGCCGATCTTGCGATCGATTCGCCGTATAATACGTACAAATATGCGGGTCTGCCGCCGACGCCGATCGCCAATCCAGGCGGTCCCTCGCTTGAGGCAGCGTTCCATCCGAAAGCGTCGTCGTATCTCTATTACGTGTACGCGGGAAATGGTCGGAGTGCGTTTGCGCGAACGCTCGCCGAACATAACGCGAACGTCGCTCGCTATCTTCACTAGGGAGACGAATCATCGATAGCCACAACGGCGATCCCGAGGCCGGCGACGGGAAGCTCCAGCTGCAAGACGTTCTCATCATCGAAACGAGAGACGGCAAAAAGCACGAATACGAAGTCATGGCCGTCGTCGAAGATGAAGAGAACGGGTCGAGCTACGGCGTGGCGTACAGCACCGAGGCCGATGAATTTGTCGTAACCGACGGCAATGGCGATCTTCTCGAAGATGAAGCGCTCGCACAAGAGATTCTCGACGACTTTATCGTGTTTGCCGAAGAATCTGCCGCCGAGGGGCGCTGATCGCGGGTCTGCGGCCGCGCCGCGTTCTCTTTCTCTCTGCGGCCGTCGGAGTCGGCCACACCGCGGCCGCCCACGCGGTACGCGCGGCGCTCGTCGAATGCGACGCGACGATCGAAACGCAGACGGTCGATTCGTATCAGTATGCGGCGAGCATTTTTGCGAAGGTCGTCGCCGACGGCTACATCGGCATGGTGAAGACGGTCCCGCAGGTGTACGGCTATTTCTACGATCGCGTCGAGCGCGCGACGCACGTTCCCACGATGCGACGGCTCGTCAGCCGGTATACCGCGGGAAATTTGCGCAAATTTGTCGAGTCGTACGCACCCGATCTCGTCGTCTGCACGCACGCGTTTCCGTGCGGCGTCATGTCGGAATATAAGCGCCAATTCGATCCGACGTTGCCCGTCGTCGGCATCGTCACCGATTTCGTCGTCCACCCGTTTTGGATCTACACGAATGTCGATGCGTATGCCGTCGCGACGCCCGAAATGCGCGCGGCTCTCCTCGCGCGCGGCGTACGCGAGGATCGCATCGTGCTCTCGGGCATCCCGGTCGATCCGCGCTTCGGTGTGCCACGACTTCCCGTCGACGCGCTGCGCGCGCAACTCGGCTTACCGCGCGACCGCCCCGTCGTTTTACTGATGGGCGGCGGCGTCGGCATCGGTCCGCTCGAAGAGATGATGCGCGCGCTCGGCTCGATTGCGTCGCCCGTTGCCGCTGCCGTGATCGTCGGTCGCAATCGCGCGCTCGAGCGCCGCGTCACGGCAGCGGCAGAGCGCACCGCCTATCCGCTTCGCGTTTTCGGTTTCGTGGAAAACGTCTTCGATTATATGCACGCAAGCGACGTCTTGGTAAGCAAGCCCGGTGGGTTGACGTCGTCCGAGGCACTCGCCGCTCGCATCCCGATGGTTCTCGTCAAGCCATTGCCCGGTCAAGAAGAACGCAATACGCGATTTCTCGTCTCGCGTGACGTGGCCATCCGTGCGCGTGGTGCCGAGCAGATTGCATCGGCGGTTACCGAGGTCATCGGCTCCCCTTCGCTCCGCGCGCGACTCGAATCGCGCATCGAAACGCTGCGCCAGCCCGACGCTGCGCGCTGCATCGCCGAACGGATCGCGACGCTCTTACATCGGCGTGACGAAGCGCGGGTCGCCGTAACGGGTGACTGATCATACGCGCGGCACGCGCCATACCGCCGCGCCTCCGAGCGCGAATGCGACGCACGCCGCAACGATTGCGACGCGAGGTCCCGACCCCGCCATGACGGCATCGGCATGCACGACGAGCGGCCCGACCACGAGCGGTGCGATCACTTGTGGAATCGTGGTTGCAATATTCCATACGCCCATTGCCGTCGCCATCGTTTTCGGGGGCAAGACGGCCGTTGCGAGCGCCCAATCGGCGGTCACGAACGCGCCCCAGGCGATGCCTGCGAGCCCAGCGCTCGCATAGGCGAGCGGAAGCGAGGTCGTCGTTGCGAGCGCGATGAGTGCCACGACGATCGTGCCGACGGCGACGCTGACGACGAGGCGTTTATCGCTACGGTCGGCAGGCTTCGCGGCGACGATCGCGCCCACGATCGCGCTGAGCGTGAAGGTGAGGAAGACGAACGCCGTCGTCATCTGTACGACGCTCGGCGCAACATGGAGGCTGTCGCGCACGAAGAAAAGCAGATAATCGAGCAGGGCGAAAAACCCGACGTTGACGAGTCCGCGTGAAACCAGGAGGGGCGGAAGAGCCCGCGCCTGCACGTCCGTCGCCGCGGCGTCGACGCTGAGTTTGAGGTGCGAGAGCCTTCGCGTCTCGCGCACGACGACGGTCATCGTGACGACGAGTGGTGCAACGAGCGCGGCCGCAACGATGCGCAGATCGCCGATGAGTCCCGCGACGAGCAGCCCAATCGCGTTGCCGAGCGATTGATAGGCGCTCATCCACGCCGATGCACGGCCACGTTGCGCGGTCACGACGTAATCGGGAATGATCGCCTGGTACGGTCCCGAGGCGATATTGATCGTGCATTGGAGCGCCACGAACGCGAGGGCGAAAACGACGAAGGTTTGCGCGAAAAAAAAGGCGAGGATCGATGGAATCGCTAGCCCGATTCCGACGAGATAAAATCGCGTTCGATCGTGCTGTCGCGTGCGCATGAGATCCGACGATCGCCCGGCAACGAGTTGCACGATCGTTGCGACGAGGGCGCCCGTCGCGGCGAGCGCGCTGTACCGCGCGATTGTGTCGGCATGCGGGACGAGCGCGATCGTGCGCGCCTGAAGCGAGACCCCGAGTACGGCGCCCCAGACGAGTTGGATACCCGCGTTGAGCGAGCAGAGCCGTGCAAAGCTAGCTGCGCGCGGCGTAATCGACGGCGTAGCGATAATCGGCAATCGAATCGATGTCGAAGCAGAGCGATGGTGATGAATCGCGGATGGCGCGAACGGTGCATGCGAGGAGTTTGCTGCCCCGCGCTTCGACGTGCGCGATGCGAAGCTGGCGCGTGGCAAAACGAAGGAGCAATGCGGGCCCCAAAAGCACCGCCATGCGGACCAAACTTTTGCGCGCGTCGAAGAATCGCCCAGACGCATCGAGTGCTCGCGGCGCGATCCCGGCACCAAAGTAAACGACGTTGCCGTTTGCGATTCGCTCGCGACCCAAGCGCGTCACATGCGGTGGCGCACCGGGATACGCGGATTCGTATGCTGCGGCATCTGCAAGCGGTATCGCGAGATCGCAGCTTCGGGCGCGCTCGGTAAATTCGGCCATCGCCCCGGGCGTGACGAACGGCATATCACTGCTTGCGAGCAAAAGCGGCTCGTTCACACCGCACGCCATCGCGCGTCGAATATTTTCTCGCCCATCAACGGCTTCGTCGATGACGTCATCGACGCGCGAGCCGCAGTGCGTGCGTACCGCCTCACCGCCAATGACGATGATTCGGCGCGCGCCCGTCGCGCGCACCGCATCGATCGCACGATCGAGCAGAGTGATATCGCGCACGCTTGCGAGTGCTTTTGTAGTAACGCCGAGCTCGCGCGCGAAAGGATCGTCGGCACGTCCGCCGGCCGTTATTGCCGCAATCATTGCATCGTCGTCAGCGTCACCGCCGCGTCATAGCCGAGGTGAGGCCGCGGTTCCTCCAGCATTTGGAGAAAGCGGGCGCGACGGTGAAGCAGAAGGCGTTCGAGTCACATATTGCCTGGGGAGAACGCCGACGTGCCTGCGATGATGGATATTTCGTACCAACCGATCGTGAATCTGCAGACGGGGCGAATCGATAAATGTGAGGCGCTCTGCCATCCGCCCGAAGCCGGTCCCGACATCGCGGCGTTTTATATGTTTGCGGAAATAAATGGGTCGCTTCGAGGGTATACCGATCGCGTGTTCGATAGCGTGTTCTCCGATTGGCAAAAGCACGGAAGCCCCACGATCGACGTTTCGCTCAATCTTACGGTTGGCGATCTCGCCGAAATCGATCTCGTCAAGCGTGTTGAGAAGGCGTGCAAAAAACATCGGATGGATCCGCGGCGGCTTTGGTTCGAAGTCGACGATCGGGCTCAAGCGATTCTCGATCCGGCGACGCTGGAGTCGATGGCGCAGCTTACCGAGCTCGGCATCCGTTTCAGTATCGATGGGTTCGGCGACGAGCTTTCCCAGACGACGCACAACGATGTGGGACGCCTTCCCATTGCCGAGATCAAGATCGATGCGCGGTACGTGCGCGATGCCGATGAAAATATGCGCCATCGCAACGTCGTGATCACGAGCGTCGCGCTCGCAAAAGATCTTCGGCTCCGGGTATCGGCAAAGTCGATCGAACGCGAGAATATTGCGGCGCTGATGCGTCGTCTCGGGTGCACGCACGGGCAGGGCTTCTACTTCGCACGGCCGACGACGGCGCGCGTTGTGGCCTCACTCGTGGAGAAGATGGCGCAAGCGGGTCCGCTGCCGAGCGGCAGGTAACGCGCATCGGCCGCGCCAAGCTTCGCCGTCGCCCGGAGGGATGGGTGAGTGGCTGAAACCAACCGTTTGCTAAATGGTCGTGGGTCTAAAAAATCCACCGAGAGTTCGAATCTCTCTCC
>JAYTXC010000356.1:0-1754 GCA_043743145.1 Rhodospirillales bacterium | reverse complement strand
GTCGCCCCTCATGAGCTTGCGAATTACGTCAAAATCGACTTGGCGATATTCGTTCCATTCCGTCGCGAGCACCATGGCGTCAGCGTCGTTGACCGTTTCGTACGCACTCGGAACGAACGTGATGTTATCAACGTCGACGAGTTCGAGGCGTGCTTTCTCAATCGCAACCGGATCGTGCGCGACGATCGTCGCGCCGAGCAACGAGAGCGCACGAACGAGATTCATCGCTTGCGATTCGCGAAGGTCGTCGGTATTTGGCTTGAACGAGAGCCCGAGAATCGCGAGACGCTTCCCGGAGATTCCGCCGAGGAGTCGATCGATCTTCGAGACGACCATCGAGATCTGATCCCGATTGACGGCAAGCACCGATTCGAGGATTCGGGCCGGAATTTGCCGCGATTCGGCGATCTTCGAAAGAGCCATGACGTCTTTCGGAAAGCACGATCCGCCAAAGCCGAGCCCAGCGTTGAGAAACGACGGCCCGATACGTCCATCGCTCCCGATGCCCGCGACAACGTCTTTAATGTCAGCGCCGACATCTTCACAGATCGCGGCAATCTCGTTGATGAAAGAGATCTTCGTCGCGAGAAAACAATTCGCGGCATATTTGATCATCTCGGCGGTTCGTATATCCGTCGCGATGATCTTCGCCTCGAGCGGCGCGTAAAGATCGCGCATGATCGCCTCGGCATCGGGATTATCGACGCCGAGCACGATTCGGTCGGGTTTCATGAAGTCGGCGATGGCCGAACCTTCGCGCAAGAATTCCGGATTGGACACGACGTGGACGACGTGCTTGCTGGTCTGGTGCTCGCGGATGATCGTCGCAACGAGATCGCCCGTTTCCACCGGTACGGTCGATTTATTGACGACGATGATCGGGGCGACGAGCGATTGCGCGATGTCGAGTGCGGCCTGCTTCACGTAGCTCAGATCGGCATGACCGTCGTCGCCCATCGGCGTGCCGACCGCGATGAAGATCACCGAGGCGTCGCGCAGCGCCGCACGAATCGACGTCTCGAATGTCAGACGGCCCGAATGAATGTTGCGGTTGACGAGTTCTTCGAGTCCGGGCTCGAAGAACGGTACGACACCTCGCCGGAGAGCCTCGACTTTCGTTGCGTCGCTGTCGACGCAGACGACGGAATTGCCGAGTTCGGCAAAACACGTACCGGTTACGAGGCCGACGTATCCCGCCCCGACGATGCTGATCTGACGCAAATGGACCCCGAAAAACACGGCTTTGGTAAACTTCAAAGCCGTTCGTTACGCGCTCGGGCGTTCCCGGTGCAGAATCAAGTGACGAGATTCGAAACCCAATCGATACACAGAAGGCGGGGAATAGCGCTCGTGAGCAAGCGGAATGTCGGGGCCCTTACGCATAAATGAGAAAACCAAACCGATTGCGTTTCGATCGTTTGGGAGCCTGACGTTTGCATTTCCGAGCATTTTTGTTCGCCCTTCAGATGTCGGGCGTCGTTTTACTTTTAGCTTCTTGCAGTTCGCCGCCAACGCTCGGTGATGCTGGCGACTCGCCGAGTCCTGTGGGGAATACGGCTGTAAAACAAATCCCTATCGCGCCTTCGAGCTCACGGAAGGAACCGTGGTCGGTACCTTCGGGACTTTTCGTACCGCTTGGCGACGCAGGGAAGTACGACTTAGACGGCCTCTACTCGTCGCCCAATCCGCCGATCGATCCGAACTGTTGTTGGATGGAGCCGAACGCAAAGATTCGCTTTACAAAGGCGGCGTCT
>JAYTXC010000355.1:0-8601 GCA_043743145.1 Rhodospirillales bacterium | reverse complement strand
CGCCCACGATACATTTCCATTTCTGCGGCCGATCGGCCGCGGCGTAGTCGCAGGCGTACCCAGCATTTCGAGACACTAATCCATCTCGTGTGGCGCATTCGTGAGCGCTTCGACGGTCGGGTACCGCACCATCAGCGCGTGCAGCATACGCGCTGTCGCACCCCAAACGTGAATCCCCGCATAATCGAAGAGCCACGTCGGCACGTCGTACCGCGTTCCATCATGGACGACGGCTTCGGTACCACGATGGAGCGCGCCGGGCGCGTAGATCGCATCGAGTGGAATTTCGTGAACGTCTGCGGTCTCGCTTTTGTCGACAGCGAAATCGAGCGGGGGGGCGATCGTGCCGACGAATGGCGTAACCGTGACAGAAAGCGCGAGCGTTACGACATCTTCGAGGCGTGCGAAGATGGCGACGCGATCGCGCGGGAGACCAAGTTCCTCCTCGAATTCGCGCAACGCTGCATCGTGTGCGCTCGAGTCGGTGGGATCGATGACGCCGCCCGGGAAAGCGATCTGACCGGGATTGCGACGCAGATGTTCGGCGCGACGAACGAAGACGACCGCCGGGTCATCGCTGCGAACGATCGGAATAACGACGGCGGCAAAGAGCATCGCAGGTCGTGTTCGAAGCACTCCCCGTGCCTCCCCACACCGTCCCCGGTCCCGCACGTCGCGGCGTTGCGGCGTTCGATGCGATCGCGATCGTCGTCGCCGTTCTCGTTGAGATCGCCCAGCCGAAGCCGACCTGGATCGAGGCGCACTATTCGACCGGGATCTACCCGGCAATCGACCGCGTCGTGCGCGCGCTCACGAGTCCGCTGCCATTCTGCCTCGGCGATCTGCTCTTTGCGATCGCCGTCGTTTGGCTCGTCCGATTTTGGATCGTAACGATCCGACGCGCACGCGGCGCGCGCGTCCGTGCCGCGGGTCTTGCGATCGTACGAACGTTCGCCGTCGCATGCGCGATCTTCGTCTGGTTCGATTTTTCGTGGGCGTACAATTACGCGCGCGTGCCGTTGGCCGATAAAGTGCTCGTTCGCGACGAGCGTACCGATGAAATATCCGTCGCAGCCTTTGCCGACCGGGTCGTCGATCGTCTCACGCAACTCGCCGACGCCGCACATCGCGAGCACGTCGACGACGACGTGTTCGCGCGACAACTCGTTCCGACGTTTGAAGCGACGATCGCACGCCTGGGATCGCACGATTCCTTCGCGCCGCCGCGCGTCAAGCCAACGCTTTTTCAACCGATGATGCAGCTTTCGGGTTCGAACGGATTTACCGATCCGTGGACGCACGAGATCAATCTCGACGCGACGGCATCACCCTACGAGCGACCCGCGATCTACGCGCACGAGTGGGCCCATATCGCCGGCTTCGCCGATGAGTCCGAAGCGAATTTTATTTCGGTGATCGCGTGTACCACATCGCGGAATCCCCTGCTCGCGTACTCGGGGTGGATTCTCGTGTGGTTCAATCTACCGAGCGACGTGCACGTCTCACATCGCATGGGACGCACGGCCTACAACGATATCATGGCCATCCGCGCCCACTTTTTAAAAAACGTCAACACGCAGGTCGAACACGTGCAGCGCGTCGCCTACGATCGCTATCTCAAATCGAATCACGTCAAAGCCGGATACGCGAGTTATCGGCTGTTTATTCGCTGGATGACGGGTGCCGATTTCGATGCCACCGGGCTTCCGCGCGTCCGTGGCTGAGTCGCATAACTGTGACTTCCATCACAGTTGTATCCCTGCACGCTCGCGCCCTAGATCCAGCGTAGGCGCTCGACCGATACGAGAGAGATGACGCCAGACGTAAATCGGGATTTCGCACGAATGGTCGCAGCTCGTCAGGCGCTCGTCGATTTACGGGGTGAGCGTATGGAGCAGTTGCTGGCCGTACGTGCGATGTTGCGCAGTTTGCTTGCCGATTTTTTTGAAACGCTCGACCCCATTACGAATTTGCGCCTCGCCGAAGTCACGGCCGACGGCAGCAAGACGCATGGCGATCTCTCGATCGCGCTTAGCTTTTTCGAAGGCACAAAAATGCGGATCGCCGTGGATGTCACGGGCAAATTTTCGCACAGCATCTCCATTCCAAGTGACTTCGATAACGTCGAGCGTATCGTGGAGGTCCGCGTTTCACCCGATGCGATGCGTGCGGAAATCCTGTACGAACCGATCGGAGCGGCAGGGACCTTTCGAACGATCGACCTCGTCGATGTCACCCTGCGATTACTCGATCACGCCGTCTGCGCGGTCGAGGCGGAGGTGCCGGTGCAACCCGCCCGCTCCGCTCTCCCCGCGATGGTGCCCCGCGTGGCCGTGGTCGTGGCGACGTCGGTCGCCCGCGCGGGCTCGATCTCTTCGCGGATCGGTGCGATCGCGGGCGCCTCGAGCGTCCGGATTGCGGTTTCTTCAATGCCATCACCCGCGGGCGCATCGCCAGCTCCTGCGCGTCTCACGCTTGCGGAGCCCGCTCCCGCCAAGGATGTTCTCACGCTCCGATTGGGGTAGCGTTAGAGCCAAAAGCGCTCCGAGCGCCGAAGCTTCGGACCGATGGTACGTCTGCTCGTTCTCATCGCCGCCATGGGACTCGTGCCGAAGATCGTCTCCCCGACGGCGGCGCCCGCAATATTGACCGCGCAAGATGGGGTCGTCATCGCGGCAGACGTCTATGCCGGAGCGTCGCCCGTCGTGCCGGTGATCTTACTCTTCCATCAGGCGGGATCGGGGAAGAGTGAATATGCCCCGATCGCACCGCGTCTGGTCTTGCTCGGCTACAACGCGATCGCGATCGATCAGCGCGCGGGTGGCGATCTCTACTCGCCACCCAACGCCACCGTCGCAAGGCTCGGCCATAGCGCCCCATATCTCGATGTCATTCGCGATATGGATGCCGCATTTGCCTACGCGCGCCGCCTCTATCCCAACGCCCCGGTGTACCTCTGGGGAAGCAGCTACTCCGCATCTCTCGTCTTCGCATTCGCGGCAAAGCATCCGCGCGACATCGGTGCCGTTCTCGCGTTCTCGCCCGGAGAATATTTTCGCAATAAACATTTGGTGCGCGATGCGGCGCGCAACGTCCGCGTGCCCGTCTTCGTCGATTCGGCGAGCGATGCACGAGAAGAACGCGCCGCGCGTGAGATCGGTGACGCGACGCGCTCGACCTTCAAGGTCGATTTCGTTCCGCATGCCGGCGTTCACGGAAGCTCGACGCTTCGCGACGACAAGAATGCCGCGGGTACGGCTGAGAACTGGGACGCCGTTACTGGGTTCCTCGCGCGAGTCCGCGCGCTACAGCCGTAGGCGTCCGTAGGCACGCCGATGAGAAAAGACGCGCCCATTGCTGGCCGCGTCTTTTCGATAATAGCGTTATAAAAGTGCGCCGTTGCGCGGAGTTCCGGAAAAACTACTTCTTTTTCGGAGCTGCTTTCTTCTTCGCGACTTTCTTCTTCATGGCCATGTGATCTCACCCCCGATCTAACCGATGTCTATCCAACAAACGTTGGTATCCTTTGAAGAGTTCCGTCCCGTGACTTGCTTTCCTCCGGCTCGCACCAGCGGCACGTCCCGATTTTCCGCGATTTGCTCACACAATGCATCGCTCTTCCCGTCGCAGAACGACGTCCAGCCAATGGCGATCATCGAAGCGAGGGATCTCCGAAAAGTCTTTCGGTCGGTCGTGCGTGGGCCGGGTGTGGGCGGAGCGATCCGCGCGCTCTTCGCGCGCGACCACGAGGAAAAAGTCGCGGTCGAAGGCGTGAACTTCGCGCTCGATGCGGGCGAACTCGTCGGATATATCGGCCCCAATGGCGCGGGTAAATCGACGACGATCAAAATGCTCACCGGCATCCTCGTGCCGACGTCGGGGACGGTCCGCGTCGCCGGTATCGCGCCGTTCGACCATCGTGCCGCGAACGCACAGAACATCGGCGTCGTCTTCGGCCAACGCAGCCAACTCTATTGGGATTTGCCGCTGCGCGAATCGTTCGAACTCTTGCGCGCGATCTACGATATCCCGCCCGACCGCTTCCGTCAAAACCTCGCACACTTCTGTGAAATCCTCGACCTCGAGCGATTCATGGGCACGCCCGTGCGGCAACTTTCGCTCGGCGAGCGGATGCGCGGCGATTTTGCGGGCGCGATGCTCCACGATCCGAAAATCGTCTATCTCGACGAGCCCACGATCGGCCTCGACGTTATCGCGAAGGAAGCGATCCGGACGTTCATCGCCGAGGTCAATCGCGAGCGCGGGACCACCGTCATCCTCACGACGCACGATCTCGCCGACGTCGAACGACTCTGCCGCCGGATCGTGCTCATCGACGAGGGCCGCGTGATCTACGACGGGCCGCTCGAACGCTTACGATCGGAATACGGGACGCATCGGACGCTCGTCGTCACGCTCGCCGAAGCGACCGCGAGCGACGTCGTCGTTGCAGGCGCGACCGTCGTGAGCCACGAGTCGAGCGTCGTCCACCTGCGCTTCGATCGCCGTACGACGTCGGCCGAAGCGCTGATCCGTCGCGTGACCGAGCGCTATACGATCAGCGATCTTGCGATCGTCGAACCCGATATCGAATCCATCGTGCGCCGCATCTACACCGACGGCTACGCGCGTCCCGAAGCGTTGCCGACGTGAACGCGCTCGCGCGCGCGCCGCGCTTTCGCTTCGAACCGTACGTAGCGTTTGCGGCGCGGGCGATGGCCCGCGAGGCCACGTATCGCTTCGACGTCTTCACGAATATCGGCTCGATCCTCGTGCGCGTCTATCTCTTACGGATGGTCTGGGTCGCGCTCTACGCGCACAACGCCGCCCCACGCGATTTGCCGTTGCACGCGATCATCACGTATTCGACCGTCGCGCTCCTCATGGGGCTCGTCATGGATATCGATCAGACGCGCGCGCTGCACGAGCGACTTCACGACGGCAGCATCGCGACTGATTTTCTCAAGCCGATCAGCGTGCCGCTCTATTATTTTGCCGACGGCACGGGCGAAGTGCTCTTTCATGCGCTGCTGATCGTGCCGTCGCTCGCGCTCGCGCTCTTGGTCGTGCATGTCGACGTGCCGTCACTTGGTGCGTGTGCCGCCTTCGGTGTGAGCTTTTTTATCGGCTACCTGATTGGCTTTTGTATCAATTTTCTCTTGAACTGCACGGCGTTTTGGACCCTGGAAATCTCGGCCGTGCAAATGATCGTTACGTGGCTCACCGGGCTCCTCGGCGGCGAACTCGTGCCACTCGTGTTCTTTCCCGAAGCCCTGCAGCACGTCGTCGCGTACTTGCCGTTCGCCTCGATGTTTTCGACACCGCTGCTCATTTACGTCGGCGTGATCGGACCCGAGCGCTATCTCGGCGCGATCGGCGTGCAGTTGCTGTGGCTTGCGATCTTAGGCGCGGTCGCGGTCGTGGTGTGGCGAGCGGGTGCGCGGCGTATCGTCGTTCAGGGCGGCTGACGTGCGTCGCATGGCGCGCGTCTATCGCGAATACTGGCGGATCAATATCCTCACGACGCTGGAATATCGCGAAAATTTTCTCTTGTGGCTCGCCTTCATGCTCGTCTATCATGGGTCGGCAATTGCGACGCTCTATATCGTCCTGCACCAATTCCCGTCGATGAACGGCTGGGATTTTCGAGCGATGGCATTCATGTACGGATTTTGGATGCTCGCGCACGCGCTGCACAACACGCTCTTTTCGAACGTCTCGTCGATTCCCGAACACATTCGCGACGGCAGTTTCGATCGCACGCTCGTGCGGCCACTCGATTCACTCTTCGCGACGATCGCGACGCCGGGGCAGATTTTCCCGGATGAGTTGCTCCTCGCGACGTTTTATTTCGGGGTCGCGACGTGGTATGCGGGCGTGCGAGTCGACCTCGCGTTTCTCGTTCTCGTGCCGCTCATCGTCGCGGGGGGCGCGTTGATCGATCTCGCGATCGATCTCGCGATCTCGACGCTCGCCTTCTGGTTCGTGCGTGTCGATGCGCTCAAGTGGATCACGCTCCAACTCGAAGAAGAGTTCACGCGCTATCCGATCGGCATCTATTCGCGAAGTGTCCGTTTGGTGCTTACGTTCGCGTTGCCGTTCGCGTTCATGAACTACTTCCCGGCAATGTATTTTCTCCACAAGACGGACCCGTCGATACCGCTTCCCGCGATTGCGGGCGTGCTCACGCCGCTGGTCGGCGTAATTTCCGTCGCACTCGCGTATGCGTTTTGGCGCGTTGGGCTCGATCGGTATCAGGGCGTCGGGCACTAGGGACGAAACACGATCACATCGAGGCAGCCCCGGCGGTCGTTCGCGCGACCATCGCGCGCAGGCGCGCGAGTTCGATCGCTCCGAGGGCGATCGACGCATGAGCGATGATCTCGGCGACGAGTTCGCGCTCGTCGGGATCGAGATCGAGGCCACCGACATTGCGCCCGTAGATCACGATCGCTCCGATCTCGCGTTCGATGAAAAGTGGCGCTAAGAAAGCGACGCGATCGTCGCTGAGCGCGCGTCCGTAGTGGGCCGCGGTCCGGCCGTCGAGCGCGAGCGAGCTGCGCGTTTGCGCGATCGCTGCGACGAGCGGATCACCCGCCCCGATCGTCACCGCGATGTCGCGCGGGTACCGAATGCCGCGATCGAACGAAAACGATCCGTCGGCCCCGCGACGATAGATGCCGGCGAAGGTCAGTTCGAGTGCTTCGAGCGTTTGCTCGAGCAGCGCAGCGTCGACCTCGCCCGTCGAGCTCGCGTCGATGACGCTTCGCGCAATCGCTTCGAGTGATTTGCGTTGCGCGCGCCGATCGCGAAAGATGAATCGATCGATGAATGTCTCGATCGGCGCGCGCAGGCGGCTCGTAAACGCACCAATCGCGACGGAGAGGCCGATAAGGATTCCGTACGAGAGGTCGCTATTGTAGAAGAAGATGAGCGTTCCGACTTCTTCGATGATCGTGATCGCGCCGATGACACCCGCCGTGAGCGCAACGTAGACGAGTGCGCGGCTGACGACGAAATCGACGTTGAAGAGGCGATCGCGCACGACGCCGATCCAAACGACGATGATCGGCAAGACGGCGATCGTGAGCAAGACGGCATTGAGTTGCGGCGTGAAATGTGCCGGATAGAACGCATCGGAGAGCAGTCGCGCGATGCCCGCAATCGCAAACGAGACGACGATCCATCCGATGCGTTGCCGTGCGCGGCCGCGCGAACGCGCGAAGGCGACGAGAAACACAATCGTCGTCGCAACCGTAAACCCCGTCGAGAGCGCGGTATAGAGATCGCTCGCCACGACCGCCGGCTGCCCGAGATAGACGAGTGCTTCGAACGCGTATGCGTGCAAGGTTCCGAGCCCGAGTGCGAGCGCGGCGCCGACCCATGCGAAACGCACGCGAAAGCTCGGCACATTCCAGCCGAGCGTTGCTGCAAAAACGAGCAGGGCGGGTCGCGCAGCCCCCGTGAGGGTGGCTGCGATCCACTCGGGAATTTGGCGCCACGGACCGGGGATAACGAGATCGAGATACGTGGTCGGGAATTCGCCGCCGAGCACGTAGACGAAGATTGCGGCCGTGCCGAGATTGGGCTTGACGATCACGAGGATCGCACCGAAGGCGACGACCACGAGATAGATCGCGACCCGTAGCACGACGAGAAGCCGATTGGCGAGCGATTCGTCTTGCGCGATGAGGTGAAGGATGCGCTCGTGGCCCGCGCGTTCGATCGGAACGTAGCGGACTTTATTATCGTAACTGTATCCGAGGCCGACGAAGCCAGGTTTGCGATCGAACGGTTTGATGCGATCGATGCGGATGAGATCGCCCGCTTCGATGCGATCCGAGCCGCGCGGCGCGGTTTTTGCCGTGCGCGCGACCACCCCTTTCGTGTCGGTCACATACCCGAAGACACCGAGCGGCAGAAAGACGCGGACGCAATCCGGGGCGACACGCGCGGTCGCGAAGAGGACGAGCGCGCCGACGATGACGAGCCGCACCCATTGCTCGCGAGCGAGGCGAACGCGCGGCCCTTGTGGCCCGGTGTCGCCGCCGGTCACAAGGCGTCGACGAAACGTTCGATCGACGCGGCGAGATCGCCCGGACGTTCGAGTGGCGCGTAATGTCCCGAGCCGCGAACGATTTCGAACGCACTGCCTGTGATGACGTCGGCGACCTTCGCTTTCGCGAAGGCAGGCGTCATCGGGTTGTCGTGTTCGGGCGCGAGGACGAGTGTCGGTGTTTCGATCGTTGCGGCTTCATCTTCGAAATCGAGCGTGCGCCACGAATCGAGGCTTTCGAGTGCCACCGGCACGGGAACCGCAGCTGCGGCACGACGCATCAGCGTTATAATTTCAAGCGGCGGTTCGCGGTACGTGAGTTGCGCGAGCCAGGCGTTGGCATTAACGGCGTTGCCCGCGATGCCGCGCAACATCTCGACGACCTTCGGCGAAAAGGCCACGCCGCTCGCGGGCACGGGCGCCACGAGCACGAGGCCTTCGATCGCATCGGGTCGATCGATCGCAAACCGCTGCGCGACGGCGGCGCCCATCGAATGCCCGATCGCAACGAGCGGATCGAGATCGAGTTCGGCAACGAGCGCACT
>JAYTXC010000354.1:0-1971 GCA_043743145.1 Rhodospirillales bacterium | reverse complement strand
GCGACACCGCTCGTGCCTGCGCGACGGATCGCAAACGATCTCCATAGCGATGTCGAAATTCTCGTCAAAGATGAATCGCGCAATCCAACGGCGTCGTTTAAGTCGCGCGGTATGTCGGCTGCGGTAACCGTCGCCGTGCGCAACGGTGCGACGGCGCTCGTCGCGCCGAGTGCAGGCAATGCCGGCGGCGCACTCGCCGCGTATGGCGCACGTGCGGGCATTCCCGTGACAGTCTTCTTGCCGCGCGACACGCCCGCGATCCTTATCGAAGAGTGTCGCACGTATGGCGCGCTCGTCGAACTCGTCGACGGACTCATCGACGATGCGGGCCGCTTCGCCGCCGCGTACGCAAAAGAAACCGGCGCGTTCAACGTTGCGACGTTACGCGAGCCGTATCGCATCGAGGGGAAGAAGACGATGGCGTATGAGATCGTCGAAGAACTCGGCGGCGTGCCTGCGGCGATCGTCTATCCGACGGGCGGCGGCACGGGGCTCGTTGGTATGTGGAAAGCCTTCGACGAACTCGAAGAGGCGGGTTGGATCGACGCGCGTCGGCCAATGATGATCAGCGTGCAAGCCGAGAATTGTGCGCCGATCGTTCGGGCCTTTACTTCCGGCGCCGATCACGCGGAACGTTGGAACGACGCGACGACGGCCGCTTGGGGGTTGCGCGTGCCCGCAGCAATTGGCGATCGCCTGATGCTGCGAGCGATTCGCGATTCCGGCGGCCGCGCGCTCGCGGTGAGTGAAATCGACATGGCGCGTGATATGGAAGTCATGCGCGAACGCGAAGGCATCGACGCGTGTGAAGAGGGCGGCGCGGCGCTCGCGGCGCTTCGTGCCATGCTCGCGAGCGGTACGACGTTCGACGGCCCCGTCGTGCTCTTCAACACGGGAAGCGCGCTCAAATACGGTCCGCGTACGACGTGATGCGAGCACTCTCGGTGACGAACGTCCTCATCCTCATCAACGTGATCGCCTACGTGTGGGAAATCTCGACGGGCATCAACTTTAACGACACTCGCAGTCTCTACGATCACGGCGCGCTGTACGGTCTCGCAGTCACGCAACGTGGCGAATGGTGGCGCATCGTTACCGGCGCGTTCTTGCATGGCGGCTTCGCACATATCGCACTCAACATGTTCGCGCTCTATCAACTCGGGCGGTTCGTCGAATCGTTTCTCGGTCCGTGGCGCATGCTCGCGATCTACGCAGTCGCACTCGTCGGCGGGGGGCTCGCCGTCACGTATTTCGCACCGACCGATATGACCGTCGGCGCGAGCGGTGCGATCTTCGGCCTCTTCGGTGCGATGCTCGGCGTCGGCTTACGGATGGGCAAACGTGGCCGGCCGCTGATCGCGCAAACGTTGCCGATACTCCTCATCAATCTCGTTCTTACGCTGGCGATTCCGTTCATCTCGAAAGCAGGCCATCTCGGCGGTCTCGCGAGCGGCTTCGCCGCCGGACTCATCCTCTATGCGATGCGCGCGCAATCGCACGAACCCGTCGTCGTCGATACAGCGACGGGCGAAATCGCCGAAGCGGAGTATTTGGCGCCCGAAAACGATCGCCACGGAGCCACGTTGCAGCGGCCGTGACGCCGATCGAATCACTCGAAACCGTCTTCTCGCCCGGTGGTAGCATCGCGCGCGCCTTGCCCGGTTTCGAAGCTCGCCCGGGTCAAGTACAGATGTCCAAGCTCGTCGAGCGGGGCTTTCTCGAAAGCGCGCATACGATCGTTGAAGCGGGAACGGGCGTCGGAAAGTCGCTCGCCTATCTCGTTCCCGCGATTCGGAGCGGCAAAAAAGTCGTCGTCTCGACCGCGACGATCGCGTTGCAAGAACAGCTCGTGCGCAAAGATATCCCGCTCGTCGTCGCGGCGCTCGGCGTACGTGCACGCGTGGTGTTGCTCAAGGGACGCAACCACTATCTCTGTCGTGCGAAACTCGATAAAATGCGCGCCGAACGTCT
>JAYTXC010000353.1:0-12696 GCA_043743145.1 Rhodospirillales bacterium | reverse complement strand
GCCGCTTGCGGCGGCGTTTTGATCGAAACGAGCGTGAACGGACCGCCCGTGAATCCGGCGTGAACCGTATTCATGGGAATTTCGACAAACGATCCCGGTTCGATCGGCATTTGCTTATCGCCCACCCATTCAGTGCCCGTGCCGGTGAGAACGATCTGGAACTCGTTCGCCGTCGCGTGCGTGTGTTTGGTATTCGTTCCGTTGACGACCGTCACGCTCTGCAAAGAGACGGTGTCGCCGTCGGTCGTCGTGAGGGGCATCGCCGAGATGCCCGGAAGCGCGGGGTTCGGCTTAAGGGCGCCCGGAGCCAAACCCAGTAGATTGACCACGCGCGCTTCGAGCGGTGTCGCCGCAGCGCTCGCGGGGCCTGCGATGTGCGAGATCGCGAATCCGGCTACGAACGTAGCCGACGCGATGATGACGGTCCGAAATTGTTCGTTCATGGCTGAAGCTTCGGAGCCTGACGCTGGGTGCCTCTGGGTTAGTCCTTGAGTTTCTCGGTCGCAAGTGGCTCGAAGAGCGCACCCGCGAAATCGCCGACGGGCTCGACTCCCGCGGGTTTGAGAAACCGCACGAACCAATGCGCGATCGCCCGCAAACGCAAAATGCGGTTACGCGGGTTCCCGCTACGTGAGAGACCGTGACCGTCGCCCGCAAAGCGCACGAACTCGGTCTGTTTGCGACCGAGTCGACGCAAGAGCGTGAAGAGCTGTTCGCCCTGATCGATCGCGCAGCGGAAATCACGCTCGCTATGTTCCACGAGCAGCGGCGCGTCGATTTCGTGCGCGCTACGCATCGGGGAGCCTTCGAAAAGTTTGCGACCGGCATCCGCCGTCCACGGTGAATCGACTTCGCATTCGATGAACCACCCGAGATCGGTCGCGCCGACTTCGCTCACGAGATCGTTGACCGCGCGCATCGAGACGCCCGCGGCAAAGCGCTTCGAATGTCCGAGCAGCCACGTCGTCATGAAGCCGCCATACGAGCCGCCCGCAACGCCGATACGCGTGGGATCGGCGTGCGTTTCCGCAAGCGCACCATCGAGGAGGGCGAGTACGTCGGAGGCGTCGATGCCGCCCCAATCGCCGGTGATCGCATTCGCATACGCGTGACCGTAGCTTTGACTGCCGCGGGGGTTGCCGTAGATGACGCCGATGCCGTGCGATGCGAGGATCTGGAACTCAGCCATGAACGCGTAGCCGTATGCTGCGTGCGGGCCGCCGTGAATCTGCAAAACGTACGGTGCGTTCGCCCGTTCGTCGGGATCGAGAATCCAGACGTCGAGTTTTTGACCGTCGCTCGCGATCGGTCGCACGCGACGCGGCATGCGGATCGACCGCCGGGTAAGCCAATGATTGTTGTGCGTGAGTTGCGTTTCGACACCGCTCGGATCGACGAGCGCGATCTCGCTCGGAGAGATTGGCGTCGCATATGAGATGGCGAGCGTGCCGTCGTCCGCGCACGCGAATGACACGATATCGCGCTCACCGGAGAGCACGATGCGGTGCGTTCCGCCCGAACGCGCGAACGCCGCCACGCCGCACGTGCCCTCGTCGCCAAATGGCACGAAAAGTTCGCGGTCGTCGGCCGACCAAAACGGCGCCTGTTGGCCGCCGCCGTTGCGCGTATCGCAGATGACGGTGTCGTTGACGGAGCGATCGGTGTGCGCGGAGAGCGAGCGCGTCGCGCCGCCCGCCGTCGGAACGACGAGAAGTTCGGTATTGAACCGACCACCGGCGTCGTCGCCGTGTTCGTGGCCGATATAGGCGATCTCGGTGCCGTCGTGCGAGAACGCGGGGTGGCTCGCGGGGCCGCGCGATGACGTCAGCTTCCGCGGCGTACCATCGGCGAGCGGTGCGACGTAGAGATCGGTGCAGAACGCGAATTCCGGCAACCCGATCTGCGCTGCGAACGCGATCTGCGCACCATCGGGCGACCAGACGGGCGTCTCGACGTCGAAATCGCCGTGCGTCACGCGCGTCGCGATGCCGCCGTCGGCGATCGGAATCGTGAAGAGATGTTTGCGCCGCCCGTCGAGCAGCCCGTCGTCGTCACTTTTGAACGGCAGTGCGCGAATATGCCGCGCACCGGTCTTTTCATCGTGGGCGATGCGCGCGGTCGCGGGATCGAGCGGTGTCGTCGCGACGTAGGCGAGGTGCGTCGAGTCCGGCGACCAGACGAGCCCCACGATCGCATCGTAGGCCTCGCCGACCGCGCGAGCTTCGCCGCCCGCAAGCGGGGCGACGTACACGCGTTTGCCCGCACCCCGATCGCCAACGAACGCGAGATGCGTGCCATCGAGTGAAAGGCACGGCATGCGATCTTTTTCACCCGACGTAAACCGTGCGGGCGCGCCACCGAGTCGCACCGACCAAATCGCGGTTTGCGTTTCGTTTTTTGCTTCGGACTGCGTCGCGCGGACGTAGAAAACGCGCCCATCTTTTGCGAGTTGTGGATCGCTCGCGAGGACGATCGAGAAGAGGTCGTTCGGAACGAGGGGCGTCGAAGTCATCGTGTTACAAACGTATCCGTAAGAGCATCGAAAAGAGCACGAGCCTCACGTTCTTGGAACGCAGGCGTTGCGAGGGCGTGTTCTTGATCGGGGTTGGAGATATAGCCAATTTCGACGAGGACCGCGGGAACTCGTGCTTCGCTCGTCACGGCGAGATCACGTGCGTGAAACGCCGACTCCCCAAGGCCGAGCGGCGCGAGCCGCGCGCGCACGGCATTTGCGAGGGCGACCGAATTCTCGCGGAGCCAGAAGACACTCGTTCCGCGCACGCTCCGATTGGTCGACGCGTCGGCGTGAATCGCCACGAACGCGGTCGCACCCAGATGATTGGCGAGTGCCGCACGCGCGCGATTATCGACGCGCTTTTCCGTGGCGACCCGATACGGATGCGCGTACGATCGCGTGAGGACGACGCGGGCGCCCGCGGCGCGCAAGAGCGCGCCAAGCTTTTCCCCGATTGCGAGCGTGACCGCGTTTTCGAGAACGCCGGTCGGTCCGACCGCGCCGACGTTGTTGGGCGAACCGTCGGGATAGCGCGTGCCGTGGCCCGGGTCGAGCACGAAAAGTTTGCCCGATAGCGGCTGTGCGGCATCGGCGGGAGCAAGCGTCGCAAAGAGCGAGCAGAGCACGAGCGCACCGACGATCGCACACGACCGATAGCCGACGGTATCACGATTTGGCATGCACCGCCGATGCGGGCGAGGATTCGGGAAGTCCTCGGAGGGAACGTCGGCCCACGTGAACCGCTCCGCATTCATGATCGGCTCGGCCGCCGCTCTCGCCATCCCGCGTTCCGCCGGTGCGGCGACACTCGAGGCCGAACTCGCGCGCGTTGCTGCGGGCTCTTCGGGCGTCGTTGGCGTGTACGCGCGCAAACTCGGTGATCCGTCGGCGGTCGCGTTTAATGCGAACGAAATCTTTCCATCCGCATCGGTTATCAAGCTTGCGATCTTCGTCTCGCTCTTTCAATACGCCGAACGCAACCCCGGAGTCTTCAGCGAGCTCATCCGACTCAAGCGTTCCGATTTCGTCCTCGGCTCCGAGATTCTCGACGGATACAGCGTCGGGCATACGATTTCCATCGACACGCTCGCGCACGCGATGATCGAAGAGAGCGACAACACCGCCTCGAACGTGCTACTCGACTATCTCGGATTCGGTGCGGTCGAGAAGACGATCGCGACCGCGGGCATGCACCACACCCAACTCAAACGGCATTTCATGAGTCCCAATGCCCGCCCGCATCACAGCGACAATCTCACGACACCGCGCGATATGGGCTCGTTGCTCTATCAGATCGAGCGCGGCGCGCACGAGGCCGTGTACACGGTCGCCTCGCCAAAATCGTGTCGGCGCATGGTCGCGATCCTCTTACGTCAAGAAGATCGCGACAAAATCGCGCGCGGCCTCCCCAAAGGTATTCCGCTTGCGAATAAAACCGGTGAAATCAACGAAGTTCGCAACGACGTCGGCATCGTCGATCCACTCGGCGACCGGCCGTATATCCTCGCCGTGCTGACGAAAGACCTCAAGGACTTTTCGCTCGGCAACAGCGCAATTCGTAAGGTCGCGCACGTCGTTCATTCGGCGCTGTACTAATCGGCCGAGCGCGCTAGAACAGGCTCGTCTGTTCGATACGCGTCGGACGCACGTGCACGACGCCGAGGGCTGCATAGAGTGCGCGTACCGTCGCCGGACTATGACCCGCGTAATGGTTGTTGACGTATCCGTAGACGGTCTTCACGCGCGGCGCCGCCTGCGCGATCGCACGCTGCCACCAAGAAATCTCGTCCGTGCGCACGATCTGCGTGACATCGAAGCGCGTCAGCGAATCGTGATGACCGATCCAGCGGAGGTACGCAAAATCGAGCGTTGTCGATGCAAGCACGCGCGGCAAGAGATCGCGCGGCACGAAAGGCGCATCGGCGACCGCCAGCGCGTGGCCGCGTGCTTCGAGCAATCGTTGGATTTCGTCGCCGACGTACCACGCGGGATCGCGAAATTCGAACGCCGTCCGAACGTCGCGCGGAAACGCGGTGAGCGCGGAGCGCAACGCATCTTCTTGCGAGCGCCCGAACGATACATCGAATTGCACGAGGACGCAACCGAGTTTCGGCCCGAACGCGCGCATCGCATCGTAGAAGACGCGCACGAGCCCGTCGCAGTCGTGGAGCCGACGGTCGTGCGTAATCTCACGTGGCAATTTGCACGAAAACGCAAATCCGTCGGGAACGCTCGCGGCCCATTTGCGTACGCGCTCGATCGTCGGCGTCCCGTAAAACGTCGAATCGATTTCGACGGTCGCGAATTCATCCGCATAGCCCCGCAGATACGACTCGGGACGCGCGGCCGCGTCGTACATCGTGCCGACCCAATCGGCGTACGACCAGCCTTGCGTTCCGAGCGCGAACCTCACGTGTTTGCGTTTATGCGGGCTCGATCGAGACCGACTCGATCACATCGCCGACGCGAATCGCTTCGACGACCTCTTGACCTTCGACCGTCTGACCGAAAACGGTGTAGTTCTTATCGAGAAACCGCGCGTCACCAAGACAGATGTAAAACTGCGACCCGGCCGAGTTCGGGCTTTGCGAACGCGCCATCGCGACCGTGCCTTTGACATGCGGCTTGTCGTTGAATTCCGCATCGAGGTTGTAGCCCGGACCGCCCGTGCCCGTGCCTTGCGGACAACCGCCCTGAATCACGAAATTCGGTTCGACGCGGTGGAAATTGAGGCCATCGTAGAATCCGGCGCGTGCGAGTTTGATGAACGCCGCACTGTGGATCTTCGCGTCATGCGGATAGAACGAAAAGACGATATCGCCTTTTTTCGTTTTGATGCGCGCGCGAACGGTTTGTGCCTCGAGCGCGAGCGCATCGAGTTCGGCGCCGGTCGGCGGGGTTTGGGCTGCCATGTCTCCTCCAGAACGAGCCGACTGCAGACCCGGCTCGAGAACGTCCGGGGCGTTGCGCAGGTCGCGTTCGAAAACCTGTCCTCGGGCGAGCGCGGCGAGCTTTGCCGCACGCGAGAGGCGTTTGAAGGCATGCTCTTCGCGCAGCGCCGTCTCGCGATCGGGGACGAGCCAAAACGCATGAAGCCGAGCCGGCAAGCGCGATCGCACGTATCGCGATCCCGTCCCGCGCGCATGGGCCGCAATTCGTAACGCGAGATCTGTCGTCCAGCCCGTGTAGAGCGAGCCGTCGGCACAGCGCAAAACGTAAACGTAAGCGGGCAAGTAATACTACCCAATATGATTTTCAGCTGCTGAAACCGTTTGAGTGCCACCATCGGGGGAAATACCGAGAGCACCTGTGATGGCAACGCATGACGCGGTGCTCGACTTCCGAGTTCCGCCGCAACCGCACCTCTCCCGCGTCGTCCGCGAAAGTGTCGCCGACTTTGCGCGGATGCATGCCGTCGGTGAAGATGATCTCGGCCACTTTCTCACCGCGCTCGGCGAAGCGATCGCCAATGCCATCGAACACGCTCACGCCGAACGCCCGATCGAAATCGAGGTCCGCGTCGGCCACGAGCGTATTCTTGCGACCATTCGCGATAACGGCATCGGTTTCGACAGCTCGCGTGTCGTCGCGAATGTCTTACCCGACCATACCGCCGAGCGCGGTCGCGGCCTTCCCATCATGCGCCGCTGCTGCGACATCTTTGCCGTCTCGAGCGAGCCCGGCATCGGCACCGCCGTTGTGATCGGTCGATATTTCCGGCAAAGTCCGGACCGCGAGGTCGTCGCCTAGCCCAAGCCTTCCGCAACGCCGGGTGACGGCCATCACCGGAGGGCGTTACCTCCAAGCCTCAAGATAGGCGAAAGCGCCGGGCTTGGAGTGTACGGGTTGTTCGAATCGCAGGCGGAGATTATCGAGCGGGACGATTTTTGTTCCCTCGCTCCCATCGGCTGGCTGCATCATAAGATGCAAGACAGCTTCTTCTTAGTGGTCGGGACCGGCTCGTGCCAAGGCTTCCTCCAAACCGCCCTCGGCGTGATGATCTTCGCAAAGCCCCGTTTTGCGACGGCGATGCTCGATGAAGACGATCTCGGCGGCGCCGATCCCCTCGACGGCCTGCGGCCACTCGTCGCGGCGATCGTGGCGGAACACGCGCCACGCGCGATCTTCCTCGCTTCGACATGCACGCCCGAAATTCTCAAAATGAATATCGCCGGGTGTGCGCCGCCGCTCGAAGCCGAGTTCGGCGTGCGCGTCTATCCGTGTCGCCTCGATGGCTTCGATCCCGCCTATACGCAGGGCGAAGATCACGTCTTGGAAGCAATGATCGAGCGCTCGCCCGAGACGGACGAAAAGAATCTCGTTATTCTGGGCTGCATCTCGCCGCTCGAAGAAGCCGAGATCCGCCTCGAATGCGCGGCGATGGGTCTGCCCGTGCCGGCATTCTTACCCGCCGAAAGCGCGCTCGAATTGCCTGCAATCGGGCCCAACACCGTGCTCGCACCCGTGCAACCGTATCTTTTCGGCGCGGCAGCCTACGCGCTGCGCGAACGCGGCACCCCGATGCACAAGACGCTGTTTCCCTTTGGCCCCGACGGCTCGCGCGCGTTTTACGAAACGCTCGCGACCGCATTCGGCAAGTCCGTGTCGTACGCGGAACGCGAGCGCGAGGCGTGGGCAGCGCTCAAGCCGACGACCGACGTGCTACGCGGAAAAGCAATCGCGTTCTGCTCAGATGCAATGCTCGAACTCCCGATCGCGCGGACGCTCCGCGCGGGCGGCGCGACGATTCCCGTGCTCGGAACGCCCAACATCTACAAGAAATTTCACGCACTCGAACTCGCCGCACTCGACGGCGTCGAAATCCTCGAGCGCCCCGACCGCTACGAACTCTTCGCGCGCTTCCTCGCTGCGAAACCGGATCTCGTGGTCGCAAATCTCAACGTCGCAAATCCGCTCGAAGGCATGGGCCTCGCCGTAAAATGGTCGACGGAACTCACGTTCCAGCCGATCCACGGTTTTAGCGGCGCATCGACGCTCTTCGGCATGTTCGCAAGTTCGATCAAGCGTCACGAAGCGCTCGCCGCACGTCGCAAACGCGACGGCTCGCAAACGGCACCGATCGATCTCCACTACTTCCGGCAGATCGAAAAGGTGGGCACGTGAAGCTCGCGATCTGGAGCTATCTCGCGCCCGCACACGTCGGCGTCTCAAAAGCCGCGGCCTCGTTCGCCGATATCCATTGTGTCGTACGCGCGCCAAAAGGCGACGGCTACGGCACGATCATGCTCGCCATGTTCGAACGTCTCGGCGTGATGCCACCGCTCTCATTTTGCGCGATGTCGGAGGCGACGCTTGCGGGTGCAGCGGCAAACATCCCCGCGATGCTGCGCGAGATCGATCAGCGCGAGAAGCCCGCGATGATCGTCGTGACGCGAAGTGCCACCGCATCGGTCTTGCAAGAACCGCTCGACGGCGAGATATCGATGATGTCGCCCGGCGACGTGAGCGCCGAGATCCTCATGGCCTCGACGCATCCGATGCGCGACAACGAGATCTCCGCTTTCGCGAAGACGACACATGAAATCGTCGCACACTACGCGACCGACGTCGCGCGGACCGAGCGGCCGTCGGTCAATATCATCGGGCCCTCGCTTCTCGGCTTCCACGATCGGGCCAATATCGAATCGCTGCGTAAGACGCTTGCGGAACTCGGGATCGACGTCAACGCCGTCGTGCCGATGGGCGCGACGCCCGATGATTTGCGCACGATCGGCCGCGCATGGGTCAACATCCCGACCGCGCACGAACTCGCGATGCCGACGCTCCAGTACATAAAGACACGCTTCGGCACACCGTACGTCGACGAACTGCCCTACGGCGAAGCCGGCACGACGCGATTCTTGCGCGAGCTTTGCGGCTATTGCGAGATTCCACAAGAGCGCATCGTCAAGGCGTCGCGGGCCTCGAATCTCCTCTGGTATTCGCGCACCGTCGACGCACACGCGCTCTCATCGAAACGCGTCGCCGTCTTCGGCGCACCGACCGCGGTTGCGGGCATCGCGCGCGTACTCCATGACGAGCTCGATATGGACGTCGAATTCGTCGGAACCTACGCGCTCGACTACGGTGATTGGTTACGCGCACGCGTCGCCGACATTACGACGAACGTGCTCGTGAGCGACGACTACCGCGTCGTCGCCGCCGAGATCGACCGCACGCGCCCCGATATCATGTTCGGCTCGCAGATGGAACGCCACTCGGCATCGGGATTCGGCGTGCCGTGCGCCGTCGTTTCGCCGCCGTCGCACATTCTCAATTTCCCGCTCGGCTACGCGCCGTTCATGGGCTACGATGGTGCCAATCACATCGGCGATCTCGTGAACCAAACACAGGTGCTCGGCCTCGAACACCATCTCATCGAAACGTTCGGTCCGCGCGGCCAAGGCCGATTCGCCGAAGCCGCGCCCGAACCCGAACACGTGCCCGAAGAAGCGCGCGTGCCCGTGATGGTCGGTGGCGTCGCGGTCGAAGAATTGCGTTGGGATGCGGCAGCGGAAAAACTGCTCGGCCGCGTGCCCTTTTTCGTGCGCAAAAAAGCACGAATGAATATCGAGAAGTATGCCAAGGAACGCGACATCATGCTCATCGATGAGACCGTGATGTTGCGCGCACGGGAGCACGTGGGTGGGTAAGTCGCGCGTCTTCGGCGATTCGGCACGATCTGCCGTGGAGACCGCGGGCCAATTCGGCGCGATGATGCTTCCGTTTGCCGATCGCACGACCGGCGCCGCGCGCATCAACGCATCGCTGAAAACGTTCGCGAAACCCGGCACGTGGTTCGCGCCGATGTGGGCCATGATCGTCGGATGTGTCGCCTCGGGCAACGCGCATTGGCAATTCGGCTCCATCGGTCGCATCGTACTCGGCATGATTCTCGCGGGGCCGCTGCTCTGCGCGTTCTCGCAAGTGACGAACGATTGGTTCGATCGCGACGTCGATCGCATCAACGAACCCGATCGTCCCACCGCCGCAAACGCGCTCGCGCCGTCGACGGTCTTCGCAATCGCGGCGGGCCTTGCGCTGGCTGCACTCGGGCTCGCCTGGGCGCTCGGTATCACGGTCTTTTATCTCGCGATCGGCGGGCTCGCACTCGCACTCGCGTATTCCGCGCCGCCGCTCCGTCTCAAAGCACGCAACGGCTGGCTCGCAAACGCGGCGTGCGCATTCGCATACGAAGGTTTCGCATGGGTCGCGGGCGCGGCGATCTTCGGCCACGTGACGACCGGCACGATCGTCCTTGCCACGCTCTATTCACTCGGTTCGCACGGCCTCATGACGCTCAACGACTTCAAGAGTTTCGAAGGCGATACGCGTCTGGGCTTGCGATCGCTCCCCGTGATGCTCGGTCTGGATGGCGCGCTCAAAGCCGCGTTTGCCTTCATCGACGTCTTCCAAGTCGCCGCCATCGCTTACGTGCTTGCTAACCGCATGTATCTCGCGGGTGCGATCATGAGCGTGCTCTTCATCATTCAACTACCGATGCAACGCAAACTTACCACCGACCCCAAGGGCCTCGCGCCCTGGTATTGCGCGAGCGCCATTCCGCCATTCGTGTGGGGCATGCTCGTCTCTGCTCTTGCCATTCGCTCTGGAGGCTTCTGACCACATGAACGTTATCGTAGTCGGCGCAAATATCGGCGGGAGCGTGACCGCAGGCGATCTCGCCGCGATCGGCGCGAACGTGATTCTCCTCGAGCGCGATTTCAAACGTAAGAAGCCATGCGGCGGCGCGATCCCACCGAAGGCCATCAGCGAATTCGGCATTCCCGACCGCGTCATCGAACGCAAGACGACACGCGCCGTCATGATCGGCCCGAGCGGTTCGGAGACGGGCATGGACGTGCGCGGCACACGCGCGCGCGAAGACGATTACATCTGTATGGTGACGCGCGAGAATCTCGACCGCGTGATGCGCGAGAAAGCGCAAGACGCCGGCGCCGATCTGCGCGAAGCGACGTTCGTCTCGCATACGGAGGACGCAAGCGGTAAAGTGCACGTCAAAGTGCGTTATCGCGGCGGAGCGGAAGAGACGCTGATTGCCGATGCGCTCGTGGGGGCCGACGGCGCGGGTTCTGCCGTGGCGAAATCGTGCGGCCGCCCCGCGATCAAACACGCATCCGCGATTCAAGAGCGACTCTCTCTTCCCGACGACGCGATGAAGTATTACGAAACGACGGCCGAGCTCTATCTCGGCAACGACGTCTCGCCCGATTTCTACGGCTGGGTCTTTCCGAAATCCGATCACGTTGCCGTCGGCACGGGCTGCCGCCCCGAGCATGCGAATCGCTCGTATGCGTTTCTCGAGGGCGTGAAAGCACGCGCGGGCGATAAGCTCAAAGGCGCGAGGCGGATCTTGCTCGAGGGCCATCCGCTTCCGATGCAACGCTACAAAAAGCTCGTCTACGGGCACACGCTCTTGGTCGGAGATGCAGGCGGCATGGTCGCACACACGTCGGGAGAAGGTATCTACTTTGCGATGGCCGCCGGACGCCTCGCCGCGCAAACATTGCATTCGCACTTTGGCGATGCGAAATTCAAACTCGAACGCTACGAGAAGAGCTGGCAGAAACGCTACGGCACGATGTTCGATTTCCTCGAAGTGCTCGAAAAGCTTTCCTATCGCGGCGATAAGAATCGGGAGTTCTTCGTCGATATGTGCTCGACGAAAGAAGTTCAGGAATTAACGTTCGATAGTTATCTCTTCAAAGAGATGGCGAAGGTTACGCCCGCTCACCACGCGCGCATGGCGATCTCCGGTGTGAAGGCCGCGATCAATAATTGGACGCAGCCGCGGACACCGCTCTCGTCGGGTCCGCCGCAGATCACCGCGAAAGAAGCGCTCGCGCTCACGCGAATGGCCATTATCGATGGCGTCGCGGTCGACGAACGCGCGTTCGCCGAAGCGTCATAGGCACGGGAGCGCGCGTCGTGGCTTCGGTTCCCCTCGAGCATATGGCGATCGCGCCCTATTACTGGTTCGATGGCGCGATCTCACCGCGTAAGGCCGTAACGGTCGATCCGCTCGCACATGGGCTGCACTATGGCTCCGGCGTCTTTGAGGGCATTCGCGCATACGCAACCCCGCGTGGCCCGGCGATCTTTCGGCTACGCGATCACATGTTGCGTTTCCAACGTTCGGCCGATGTGTACGGTATTAAGATCGCTTGGGATATTGACGCGATGTGTGCGGCCGTTGTCGAAGCGCTCGTTCGCAACGAGCTCGAGTCCGCCTATATCCGACCGCTCGCGTTCTTTGGGGAAAAGACGTTCTCACTTTCAGCGCGCTTCGTCTCACCGACGCACGTGCTCATTGCGTATCGCGCCATGGGCGATTATTTCGGCGCGGGCCAAGAGGGCGGGATCGCGGTCACGCTCTCCCCGTGGCGCAAATTTTCATCGAAGGCGCTCCCGTCAACCGCGAAGGCGGCGGGGCACTACGCGAATTCTGTTCTCGCGATGCAAGACGCCGTGGGTCGTGGGTTCGATGAGGCGATTATGCTCAACGACCGAGGAGACGTGGCCGAAGGCACGGGTGAGAATATTTTCGTCGTCAAGAACGGCGCGCTGCGCACGAACGATCGCTCGTCGGATATTTTGCACGGCATCACGCGCGCGAGCGTGATCGAACTCGCTCGCGATCGTGGCCTCTCCGTCGAAATCGATCACCTCACACTCGACGAATTGCACGACGCCGATGAAGTCTTCTTCACGGGCACGGCCGCCGAGGTCACACCGCTACGCTGTCTCGACGCGCACGTGTATCCCGCAGAAAAGCCGATCTCCGCGATGCTGCGTTCGGCCTATCTTGCCGCGGTTGCCGGTGCCGACGCGCGGCATGGCGATTGGGTGACCTTCGCACGCGAGCAAACCACGGCGATCGCGTAAGGGCAACCCGAGCAAGACCACACTCACATCGCGCGGAACGTCGCATCATGTCACGTTCGTTCGTCTTACGCGCGCTCGCCTCGAGCACGTTCGCCACGCTCATCGGATTCGCGCCCAATCTCGCCACTGCGGCGTTCGCCGCCGATGAGGTCACGACGCCCGTGCTCGATCCCGCAATCGTCGCGCTCCTCACGCGCGTGAAGGCGAGTGACTTGCGCGAGATCGACACGAAGCTCGTCGGATTTGGGACGCGCAATCTCTTCTCGGAGGGCTTG
>JAYTXC010000352.1:0-19034 GCA_043743145.1 Rhodospirillales bacterium | reverse complement strand
AGCCCGTCGATCCCGCGATCGCCGTCGTGAGACCGGTCGCACGGATGGTGAACTACGAACCGGTTGCAGCGTCTGGCGTACGACTGGTTACGGCTTCATAGTCGTCGGTCACGCGGTCGAGATCGATCTCGCCGAACGAAGCGAATGCCGCGAACGGAACGCCACGATCGCGCAGATATCGTTCGAGCGCTAAACCCGACTTTGCGAAACAGCGATCGGCCTCGATCGCTGCGGCGTAATCCGATCGGCCGTCACCAAAAAACATCGTGCGCGTCCCCGACGCTTTTGCCGCGCAAACGATCGCCGCTTTATCCGTGCCGTTTCCATCGGCATCCCGGAAGCGAATCGCCCATCCCGCGGGCGACACGTCGATTTCATTTGCGATGATGGGGAGATCACCGAGGCCGATCTCGTCGAGACGATCCGCAATGATCGGTGCGATTCCAGAACTGACGATCGTGACGGGAATGCCACGACGCCGACACGTCGCGACGAACGCCGCGAATGTCGGATCGATCGCGATCTCGGAGCGTAAAATCGCCGCGACCTCCGCGAATGTCCCGCGAACGTACGAGGCTTGGAGTTGGAGCACGTCACGCAGCGTCATCGAGCCATCGTCGAGCCCGATCTCCGTACGACGCCAGGCATCGTCGCCCGCGAATCGTTTGACGAGAATATCGAAGGTGTCGAGATCCGTGATCGTCCCGTCGAAATCGACGAAGACCGCCCACGCCGCATGCGGCGTGGGCGAATCGTTCGATTGTGTCATCGTCGGTTAGGTCGTGCTCTTCTTACGCGACGTCGTCGCCTTCTTACGAGCGGGCGCCACCGCCGCACTCGCGGCTTTCTTCTTCGCGCCGGCGGGCTTCTTCGCAGCCGGAGCCTTCTCGGGGGTTGCTTTTGCTGCTGCGACCTTTGGCTTGGGCCCTCGCTTCGCGGGCGTTTTGACGGCCACTTCGGCCACGACGGCGACCTTCGGCGGACGACCGCGGCCGCGCTTGGGTGCCGGAGCAACCTCGGGCGTGGCAGCGATCTTGGGCTTGGGACCGCGCTTGGCTGGTGCGCCGACGGCCACAACCGGGGCGGCTGCGGCCACGACGGCCACCTTGGGCGGGCGACCGCGGCGCTTGGGAGCAGCCGACTCCGTCGAGCCCGTTAACGCTGCGACGGGTGTCGTCGGAGCGAATTCGAGTTGAACGGAGTCCGCTTTGCGCGGCCGACCACGGCGCCGCGTCGGCGTCGCGATTTGCGTGGGCTCTTCGTGAACGCGCAGGCTTCGCGGTGGCGCTTCGACCGCGACGGGCGCGGCTTTGCGATCGAATCGCGCGATCGCGCGGTTCGGCTCCGGAGGAGCGGTCTTGCCCGTGGGCTCTGCCGCGCCGCTTCCGTCGACGCGGAAGATGTGGCGATCCGGCATCGCGGCACCGGGCACGGGCGTCGTTCCGTCCGCTGCGGTAGCGGCCGCACCACCACGGCCACGACGGCGACGACGACGGCGGCGGCGGCGCACTTGACCATCGTCGGGTGCCTCAACTTCGGCCACGCCCGGCGTTGCGGTCGTTTCCATTTCGTCGTCGTCGCCTTCGGCGTCACCGTCGAAGTCGCCGAGATCGGCCGAACCGGCGGCTGGCGCCGCACTGCCATCGGGCAGCACCGTGAGCGCTGCGGTTCCCGCCGCGGCCTCTCCCGGCCCGCGGCGGCGACGGCGCCGACGACGACGCTTGCGGTCGCCTTCGGGTCCGCCGTAGCTCGCGTACGCGCGGCCTTCGCCCGTTTCATCGACGCTCGCGTATTCGGGCACGGCGTGGATCGGCGTTACCGTGGCAAGTGGCGGCGAAGTCGCGACGTGCGCGCGCGCCTCTTCGTCTTCGGCATCGGCTTCCGCCGAGGTCGAGATGCCAAGCGCGGGGCGCGCGCCCACACCCTTCGCGGCTTCCTCGGCGAGCTCGAGGAGTTGTTCTTCCTGTTCTTCTGAGGTGAGTGCGGGCTTGCGGCCGCGACCGCCACGACGACGACGCTTCTTTACTTCCATGGGGAGCGCGCTCACATTCGAGCGCGGCTCCGCAAGCATGGTGCCCTCTTCATCGATGTCGATGATTTTAATCTTGATCGTTTCGCCGACCGCGTTTGCCGCGTTCTCGACTTCGACCAAACGGTCGCCGACGATCGCGAGTGCGGAGTTCGCATTTGGCAGGCGCGCATGAACGAGATCGACTTCGAGCTCGTCGCCGACGCGGACGTTCGCGAGCGGAGCCGTCGCATCGTCGACCTTGGCGAGTGAATTGATGCGCGTGCGTTCGGGATGGAGAGCCGCATCGACGCGAATCGCGATCTTCGTTTCGAGTTCGCGTTCGAGACCGGAGAGTTCGTCTTCGTACCAATATTCGAGCTGAGCTGCGACCGTGGGCGCCGTCATCACTTCGATCGGTAGACGCGTCGCATCGCCGTTCTGATGCGCGTGGCCGAAGCGACGGATCTCGCGGAACGTTTCGATCGCGACGGATTCCGGCGACATGACCGTTCCCAGACCAACGCACGTGGGGCACGAGCCGCGAAGTTGCCCGCCGAGATCTTTGCCGACGCGTTTGCGCGTGAATTCGAGCAAACCGAGAGCCGAGAACGATTGAATCGTCGTGCGCGTGCGATCTTTGCGCAGGCCCGCTTCGAGCGTATTGATCACGCGCGTGCGCGCGCTCTCGGTCGACATATCGATGAAGTCGCACACGATGATGCCGCCGATATCGCGCAAGCGCACTTGGCGCGCGATCTCGGCTGCCGCTTCGATATTCGTCTTGACGATCGTATCTTCGAGATTCTTACCGCCGGTAAATTTACCGCTGTTGACGTCGATGACGGTCAACGCTTCCGTCGTCTCGATAACGATCGAGCCGCCCGACGGTAATTTGATATTGGGCCGTAGTAATCGCTGAACTTCTTCATCGATTTTATAATCTTTGAAGAGCGAGCGGCCGCTATTGTAATGTTCGATGCGGTCGACGTACTGCGGCCCGAGGAGGCGCATGAAGTCGCGGACTTTCTCGAAGTCTTCCGCGTTGTCGATGAGGACTTTATCGACTTCGGGCGTGATGAAATCGCGCGCCGCTTTGAAAACGAGGTTCATGTCTTTGTGAATGAGCGAGGGCGCGGGCGCGCGCTTGTAGCTCTCGAGGATGCCGTGCCACATCCGGATCAGCACGCCGAGATCGGCGATGAGTTCCGCTTGGCTCACGCCACCCGCGGCCGTTCGCACGACCGTCGCCATCCCTTCGGGGCGGATCATCTTCATGATGCCCTTGAGGCGGTTCCGCTCTTCGGCGCTCTCGATCTTCCGTGACACGCCCGAATATTTTCCGGTGGGCATGAGGATGAGATAGCGGCCGGGGAGGGAGATGTTCGTCGAGATACGCGCGCCTTTGAGGCCGCGCGGCTCCTTGACGATCTGGACGAGGACGTCGTCGCCCTTGCTGATCTTTTCGTTGATCGTCCAGCCGGTGCGGCCTTGCGTGATCTCGACGTCGCCGATATTGAGCGGCGTTTTGTTGATGTCGTCGACGTAAAGGAAGGCGTTGCGACCGAGGCCGAGGTCGACGAAGCTCGCTCCCATTCCGGGGAGCACGTTCATCACTTTGCCTTTGTAGATCGAGCCGATGACCTTTTCTTCGCGTTCGAAGTAGATTTCGGCGAGCGCTCCGTCCTCTCGGATGGCGACCCGGTTTTCCCAGGGATCGCTCGAGATCAGGATCTCAGTTGGCACGTAGTTGCCTTTCGGTAGGGGGCTCCGCGTTGTCTCGGGTGCCCGTTTTCAGTTGTGCCTGCTCGCCTTACATCGACGCGCGGCGCGCTCATGTCGCGACCGATGCGGAGATACCGCGGCGCGAGAGGAGCAATTCTTCCGACATTCCGTGCTGCGGGTGCGAGCATCGAAGCCGCGCACGCAAAAATCTTTAGCCGGATAGGCCGGAGGTTTGCCGAGGAGCAGCGACGGACCTTTGCCACTCTTCGGCACGGATGCTCGCTCCCGGTACCGAAAGCGAACGGTCATATACGACGAGGACGCCCGGCCATACCGCGAATGCTGCGCGCAGCGACCGTATCGGCGTCCGCACGAGCGATTATCCCGAACGCGGACCGACGATGCCATTCGGGCGAACGGTGCTCGCGGGGCGCCGGAGCGGCTATGCACGTCCCGCTTGGCGGCCGCGTGCAGCGCTGGATCGACGAGGCCGCAACGGATCTCGCAATCGCTATCGAGGTTCGCCAGCGCTAGGCGCATCAGGCATGTCTCCGCGCGCGACCGTCGGCGCAAAGGTCGTCAAAGCGCTCCTCGCGCGCAGCTCCGGCGACGCAATCCCAACGCACAAGCTCGACATCATCCTTTCCGACGACGTTCGCGCCGACGCGCGACGCCAATATCGCGATCGCAAGGCCGGAACGCATCCGCAATTGGTGCGACGGTGAACCCGCCGGAGATTCCGCGGCGAGACATCGCTACCCGCGTAGGTCGTTGCGGCGGCCGCGACGAGCCGTTCGAGGCGTGCGACATCCTCGCGATCGAGCGTCGCATCGTCGATGGCCGTGTAACGCGAAGCCAAGAAGTTATCGCGTAACGGCTCTTCAAGGGCGCGGTGATCAACCGAACACGGTCTCCGACAAACAAGCCTCGCATGTCGACGATATCGCCGACGCGCGCCCCGGCGGAAGTTTCCTCGGCATCGCGGATTCGCATGACGAGGAGCGAGCCGTCGTCGTGAAGGCCTATCCCGGGCCGACGTCCTTCCCCGTTCACCTAGAAAAAGCTCACCGGTATGCAAGCCAGCAAGAGCATGGCTCGGATGCGTCCCAGAGGCCGCATCCCTTAAATTTTGCCCCGCCCGCGCTTCGTTCCGTCGCGACCACGTCGCAAACGTTATCAAAATTTGGGTGACGGTTTGCGGTTTGCGGTTTGCGGTTTGCGTTAAAATACCAACTTATCCCGCTGCACGTAAATATTCAGCAGTAAACCAATCGCCGCAAAGTCCGTAAGAATCGCCGTTCCGCCGTACGACATGAACGGCAGCGGGATGCCCGTGATCGGCATGATGCCGACCGTCATGCCGATGTTGATCATGATGTGGAAAGCGAGCATCGCGACGAGACCTGCGGCCAGAAGCACGCCGAAGCGATCGCGTGCGGCGAGCATCGCGCGGAACGCGCCGAAGAGCACGATCGCGTACATGCCAATGAGCGCGAGTGACCCGAGGTAACCGAGCTCTTCGCCCACGACCGTGAAGATAAAATCGCGCGAGTGTTCGGGGACGAAATTGAGCTGCGTTTGCGTGCCGTGATGCAAGCCTTTGCCAAAAAGTTCGCCGCTGCCAACGGCGATTTTCGATTGGTTGAGATTCCAACCCACGCCCTGCGGATCGGCATCCGGATGCAAAAACACGAGTAATCGGCTGCGTTGAAACGGCTTGAGCACGTATTTCGTGCCGACGACGAACGTCGCGATCACCGCTGCCCCCGCCGCATAGGCACCGAAATACCACGCTTTCGAAACACCGAAGAAGAGTTCGGCGCTCAAAATGGCGCCGATGACGAGCGACGTGCCGAGATCGGGTTGCTTGAGGATGAGCAACGCCGGAACGGCGACCATGAAGATCGTCTGCCCCATCTCCCGCCAGCCGACGTTCGCCGTGCGCGCGATCGTCGCCGCGATGCAGATCGCAAGGATGAGCTTCGCGGGCTCCGATGGCTGGAATTGGATGAAGCCGAGATTGATCCAGCGCTGCGCGCCGAGGGCGCTTCGGCCGCCGACCATCACGAGGCCGAGCAGCGCGAGATTGCCGATGTACAGCCCGAACGCCCAGCGCTGCCATTTGTGATAATCGATCGAGGCGAAAACCGACATCACGATCGTGCCGAGGCCGATGTAGATGAGCTGCTTACGCCATTCGCTCGCCGCGCTCGGATCGTGCAGGTCGGCCGAGTGGATGAGCACGACACCAAAGAATGAGATCACGAGCGCCGTGCCCGCCATCACCCAATTAAACGACGCGTACCAGGGCCGTTCCACGTGGCGTTATGCCTGCGCGGGCTTGCCTAGACCTTGCGCGTTCGCATTGGGCCGATTTGCCGCGGTTTGCGCTTTTTTCCGCCGACGGCGACGAGTCGCCGCCGACACGGAACCGTCCACCGCCGTTCGCGGAGCACTCGATTCGCTTCCCTTCGACGCAACCGTTGCAAGCGTTTCAGATGGCAGGCCCGCAACCAGGGCGGTGCTCGCTTCGACGACGGTCGCTTCCCGGACCGTCGCTTCGGATTCGAACGGTAGCGTCGCTTGCGCGGTCTCGGCTACGGCCTCGGCCGCGAATGCATCGGGTGCGACCGCGACCGCCGTGACGGTTTCGATTGCCGGCGTGGCCAAGGGCGCCGTCGCCTGCGACATCGCTTGCGCGGGTCGTTGCAGGCGTTCGCGAACGCCCGTGATCGGGATACTCGCGAGCACGGCGACGTCGTTCTCGCGATGTTCGAACGTCACGTCGGCGTGGGACGAATCGATTTCAACGTAGCGCGAAATGACGGCGAGCAGATCGGCTTTGAGTGCCGCAAGCGTCTCGGGTGAGAGCGAGAGATGATCCGAAAGCAGCACGAGCCGCAGACGTTCTTTCGCCGTGGTCCCCGACGGAGGCGGCGGATTGAAGAGCGTCTTGAGAAATCCGAACACTACGCGCGCCCTCCGAAGAGCGATCCGAGTTTCGCGAACAACCCGTTGCCGGGGACGCGCACCGATGGCGCAGCGATATCGGCGCCCGCGAGTTTCGCTGCGATCGCGCGATAGGCGGCGCCCGTCTCCGAGGCCGCGTCGAGCGCGAGTGGCTCGCCACGATTGGTCGCGACGATGACGCCCGGTTCGTCGGCGATGACGCCGAGCAACGGAAGACGCAAGATGCCGTTGACATCGTCGACGGAAAGCATCTTGCCCTTCTTTACGAGCAAGGGTCGTAAGCGATTGATGATGAGCTCGGGTCGCCAATCGTTCGGAAGTAAACCAACGACACGATCGGCATCGCGCACGGCAGAAACTTCCGGCGTGCAGACGACGATCGCGTGATTCGCGCCCGCGATCGCATTCTTAAAGCCCATCTCGATCCCCGCCGGGCAATCGATGAGCACGTAGGCGAACCGCTCGCGCAAGCGCTCCACGAGTGCGATCATGTGCGCGGTCACGACATCTTCTTTTTCACGTGTCTGCGCGGCGGCGAGCAGCGAAAGATTCTCGCTGCGCTTATCGCGCACGAGTGCTTCGTCGAGCGTCGCCTTCTCTTCCAGGACGTCGAGAAGATGAAATTTGACCCGACTCTCGAGCCCGAGGACGATATCGAGATTACGCAACCCGACATCGGCATCGACGAGCACGACTTTGTGCCCGAGCGCCGCGAGCGCGGTTCCGACATTCGCCGTCGTCGTCGTCTTGCCAACGCCGCCCTTGCCGGAAGTGATGACGATCGCGCGTCCGCGCGGGGGAGCGATTGCGCGAGCCGGTTCGCGTTCCACGCGTGCTTCCATGTTTAACCCGCCTTAAAGATCGTGAGCATGCGGCTCAAGAAATTCGGTGTGTCGAAGGTCGTGAAGGGCACGAGTTCGCCCTCGAGTCGGCGCGCGATTTTGTCGTACACGATCGCGAGTTTGTTCGACTCGTCGAGGACGATCGGTTCGCCGCGATTGGTCGTATCGATGATCTCTTCGTCATCGGGTACGGCGCCCAGCAATTCCGATGCGAGGATCTCGCACACGTCATCGACCGACATCATATCGCCGCTCTTTACCATCTCGGGCCGCACGCGATTGACGATGAGTCGCAAGGGAATTTTCGCTGCCGTTAGCTTGCCCACGACGCGATCGGCGTCGCGGATCGCGCTGACCTCGGGCGTGGTGACGACGATCGCTTCTTTCGCACCCGCAATCGCGCTACGAAAGCCGTGCTCGATTCCCGCGGGGCAATCGATAAAAACGAAGTCTGCCATCTCGGCGAGTTCGTCGATCACGGCGCGCATCTGCGCTTCGCTCACGGCCTCTTTTTCGCGCGTCTGCGCGGCGGGCAACATCGAGAGCGATTCGAAACGCTTATCTTTGATGAGCGCTTGACGTAATTGGCAACGGCCTTCCACGACTTCGACGAGATCGAAGACGATGCGCTTCTCGACGCCGAGTACGAGATCGAGATTCCGTAAGCCGATATCGGTATCGACGAGCACGACTTTGTGGCCGCGCTTGGCAAGCGCCGCGCCGACGTTGACCGTCGTCGTGGTTTTTCCAACGCCGCCTTTGCCCGAGGTGATGACGATCCGTCGTCCGCTCATGTCGCTCCCATGTTTGCGTTCACAGCAATTGCGATTCGATCGCCGTCGACGAACGCGACTTCGGGCACGCTCTCGCGTCGCGCCTCGTCGCCCGCCGCAATACACGTCGCGATCCGCAATTGCGTCGGTTGTAATGCGAGTGCGTAAACTCGCGCCGTCGTATCGCCCTGCGCGCCGGCATGCGCGGTGCCGCGAAGCGCTCCGAACACGACGATATCGCCCGTCGCGACGAGTTCGGCGCCCGGGTTGACGTCGCCGACGACGACGATCGACCCGAATTGCTGCAGGGCTTGGCCGCCGCGGAGCGTCCCACGATGATAGAGCGTGCTTGGAAGCACGGCGGCAGCAACGACGGGCGCGACCGCACTCACCGGGGTTGCGGGCGCTGGCACGGGCGTGGTCGGCGTCGCGAAAACGGGTTTGGCGACTGACGATTCGCCGCGCGCGCGGCGGCTCGCGATGTCGGCCCGCGCTCCCGCAAAATCCGGTTCGAGCGAACGCGCGCGCTCGGTGAGTTCCGACGCGCGCTCGCGCGCGGCGCGCTTACGCTCGAAGCTCGTGACGTTGGGCCGTGTCGGCTCACCAAGATAGCCGAGATTGTGGCGCAACGCCGCGTCGCGCGCAGCCTCGCCGCCATAAAACCCCTTTAGCACGATGCCGTGGTGCGTGACGGTGGCCACGAGCGTTGCGAGCGCGGCGTCGTCGGGGATCTCGGTGTCGAAGATAGCTGTCGCTCGGCTCCCGCGGTAGAAATCGGGTCGTTCCGCAAGGCGCGCGGCGATCTCCGTCCACGCATCGGCGAACGGGCGACCCGCAAAAATCAATTCGAGGCCCGCGGCAGTTCCCCGAACCATCAGCGCGCGTTCTTCCAGCGCCGTGCGTCTCCCATTGCGTTCATCGGGTGCAACGCCGGAGGGACCGCAACCTGTGTCCTCCACACGCGACGCACAACATTCACGCGTTATCCACATCTGGTTCACACGATTTGCACGGAACGCTCCCTCGTATCGCCACGTTCCGACGATGTAATTTACTTGAAAGGGCGAATATCGTGAGTCCCTTCTCCGCCGTAGTCGCCCCGAGGTGACGTCCATGTCGATCCGCCGCATCGCCCATGCCGCTTTGATTCTCCCCTTGCTGCTTGCCGCGATACCCGCGCCTGCATCCGCCCTTTCGACGGCCGCCGAGGTGCAGCAAGCCAAAGAGCAAGAGAAACAGATCCTCAATCAATACAACGTCGTCTCGGACCCCCTGCTCAACGCGTGGGTCAACGACGTGAGTAACCGCGTCTGGGGCCAAGTCGCGCGTCGCGATCTTCCGTACAATATCAAGATCCTCGACGCACCCGACGTCAACGCGTTTACGATTGGCGGGGGGTACATGTACGTCAACGAAGGGCTGCTCGATTTCGTCCAATCCGACGACGAGCTCGCGGGCGTTATCGGTCACGAGACCGGACACAACGAACGTCGCCATACCGTCACCCTCCCCGCGAAGGCGCAAGCGCTCAACCTCATTCTCGGAATCGCGTCGATCTTCTCTCCGTTTATCTATCGCTTCGGCCAAATCGCGCAAGCGGGCCTGTTGGCAAAACAGTCGCGGGCGGACGAACTGCAAGCCGATCAATACGGCCTGCTCTTGATGACGCGCGCGGGTTACGATCCCGACTCCATGGTCTCGTTCATGAAACATCTCGGCGCCGCCGGGGCGAGCCACGATAGTTTAGTCGATAAGTATCTTGCGGGTCACCCCGGTTTTCCCGATCGCGTCGCGCACCTCGTCGGGTACGATCAACTCGATCCGAAGAAACGCACGAACGATCAAAATCTCGTACAAGCCCTCCACGATCAAGAGAGCGCGCGCTTCAATATCGCGGCGCTGAAGTTCGGCGCGATCCTGCGCGCCGAACCCGGCAACACCGACGCGCTCCTCCACCTTGGGCAGACGCAACTCGCGCTCGGTCAAACCGAGAAAAGCCAGCAGACGCTGGCGGAAGCAGCCGAGAAAGGCACCGCCGCCACACGCACGCTCGCACTTTCCAATATGCGCAACCTCCGCGAGAGTCAGGCGCGCTTCCTCATGACGCGCCCCAACCTCGCACCGTTACGTCAAGAACTCGCCGACGTCCAGGCGCGCGACCTCGCGGCGAACGCCACGCTTGCGTCGCGCCGCGATGCCGGGCGCGATCAGGCGAAGTTCGTGAACGCGCGCGTTCAGAACGTCTCGTATGGCGTTCCCGATTTCTCACGCGTCAATATCCGCCCCGGCGGCCGACTCGATGCGGTGCTTAAAAACTTCAACGCGATGGGTCGCTCCGTCGAAGCCGCATACGGTAAATCGTCCGCGACCATCGCGCAAGTCGGCTCGCTCGAAAAAAATAAAGAGTCCGGCCTCGTGAAAGAAAATAGCGATATTCTCAAAGAACTCGCCGCGCCGTTGCAACTCGATCCCGTTCCCGCTCAATCGCTCGCGATGCTCCCCTCGTATCCGCGCATGTTCGACGATATCTCGCGAACGAACGGGGATATGGTCCGCGCGCTCGATGCCGCGCGCGCATCGCTCGCGCTCCTGGACGTCTCCCTCGGCGATCTCAACGATTTCGTCCAGCGTCTTTCACGGTCGCAACTCGATTTTGCCGGCGACATCTCGCTCTCCGATTACAACGCGCTCGTGCCGCTCATGCAAAAAGCGAGCGATGGACTCAACAAAGCCGCCGTCGGCGCGTCGCAAGCCGAGCAGATTCTCAATCTCGCGCGTTCGCGCCAGTTGCAAACGCGTATCACGATGACCGGTGTCGGGTATCCCGAAGATCGGTACGGCACGCTCCAAGCCGCGCTGCAGGCACGCGTCAAGAATCCCGGCCTCGATTTCCAATCGATGCTACGCGACGATCTCACGCCGGGTGAGGTCGCTGCTGCCGCGATCGTCGCGGCCGACACGAACACGACACCGCAAGCGATCGTTGTGGAAGCGGTCACTTCGCACCGGCGTATCGTCGACGTCGCGAACGCCCGCGGCATGCGCGCGCAAGCGCTCGAAATTTTCCTCGGGTTGATCTATCTCGATTACACCGACGATCCGCTCAAGGAGGCGCGCGCGACCACCGGAGCCGCGACTCCGACGACGCTGTGACGAATATCAAAAGTGTCGCGATGGGCGCGACCGATTTGCTGACGCTCGTCCGCAAGGGCGTCAACGTCAGCAAAGTCCACGTTGAAGCGCGAAAACCGTTTCGCTTTTTGCTCTGCGGCGATCCCGGTCTCGTGGCCGAATTTCGCTCACTCGTCCTCGCCGTCCCCGACGATGCGACCGTGCCCGACGACGCCGCATCGACGATCGAAACGATCGATCCCGAACGTCGCGAAACCATTCTCGGTCCCGACGCGCGCTGCGTGATTTTTTTCGGACGTCCCGGCGACGTCGCAGGCGCGCGCCTCGATCTCTTGCGTGCGCTCAAGTTACCCATCTATGCGATTACGGTCGATCCCGCCGTCGTGCCCGCAGCGCCACAGCCGCTGAGCGCACCGCTCCCGGGCATCGTTGCCGAATACGCGGTGCCACGACTCGATCGCGAAAGTCTCCGCGGTCGCATCTTCCCGCACATCATCGACCGATGCAAAGGTATCGAAGTCGCGATCGGTCGACGCCTTCCCGCAATGCGCGAAACCGTTGCGGCAAAGCTCACGCGCGATGCCGCTTCGAGCGCGCTCAAGCTCGCAGCCGCGAGTGCGGTTGTCGAAAATGTTCCGTTTCTCGGCATCGTGATGGGCGCGGTGACGACCGCGGGCGATCTCGTCGGCATCACGGGTATTCAGATCGTGCTGATGATGCAGATCGGCGCGACGTACGGCAAAGATCCCGATATGAGCCAGATCTGGGAGTTGCTGCCGATCGTCGGCGGCGGCCTCGGGTGGCGCGCGCTTTCGCGCGAACTTTCGGGTTTCGTTCCCGTCGCCGGCATCGCGATCAAAGGCGCGATTGCCTATGCGGGGACGATCGTGGTCGGCGAAGGCGTCGGCTTCTTTTACGAACACGGCCGTCATATGTCACCCGCGCAAGCCACCTTGCTGTACGACGAAAAGAAACGTGCCGCGCTCACCTTTGCACGCGATATGGTCGGTCGATTGCGCAAGCGCTAAGACGCTTGCGGTCGCGGCGCGCGAGGTGGTCGGCTCCCCGATAAGCCCGCGTTACTATCATAGGGCTACCATGACGGAGATCGCCGCGACGTACGCGACGACACACGGTCGTGCATGAAGCTCATCGATGTCTTCGCTACACCGTTTCGTACGACGTACCACCGTGCTCGTGATTGCGAGCTCGAGCATCGCCGGATGTTCGGCAAAGGGATCCACACCACCGACGCTCGTCGCTCCGCCGACTCTCGCAACACGATCTTCGAGGTCATCAAGGCGACGGGACGGCGCACCGCTTGGGCGGATAAGCACCGTGCATACGATTTGGTCGACGGACCGTCGGGGAACGGCGTCGACGATCCCTACACGCCCGAGATCGCGTCGGTCGCGCCAAACGGGAAAGATTATACGAAGACCTTCGTCGACGTTAAAACCTACGACGATATCAAGGTGCGCGCAATCGTAAACCAGATCGACGGGAAGACGTCGACCGGCGGCGCGAACGTCGACGTTCCCGCCGTGTTCGGTATGAATTTTCAAGCCGTGAGCGTCGGGCAGAAACAGAAAGGCGGCGGCTACGCCGACGCATCGGGTACGCCGTCGGCCGCGCTCGAAGATGTTCTCGCGCACACCGACGCGTCGATCGCAACGATGCTTGCCGAACTCGGTCGCAAAGATCTCACGAAATCGACACTCGTGATCGTCACCGCCAAACACGGACAATCGCCGATCGATCCGACTCTGCGGCGCGGCCTCGACGACGGACCGTATGCAACGACGATGTCGCGCTGATTTGGTTGCAGGATCAAAGTGCGGCGAATCTGCGTAGCGCGCTCGCAAACCTGGCGCCCCATGGGCAAATTCTCGGCTTCGATCGCGGCATGGTGTATGGTGGCGAGACGGCACTCCCCGACGGATACGGTATGCGCACCGATGGTCGAACGCCCGATATCGCGATCGAGCCGAACCACGGCGTCATCTACACGAGCGGCTCGAAACTCGCCGAGCACGGCGGATTCGCGAGCGACGAGACGCACGTGGCGTTGCTCGTCTCCTCGCCGCGACAGCACGCGCGCACGGAGACCGAAAACGTTGAGACCACGCAGGTGGCGCCGACGATTCTCCGTGCGCTCGGCATCGACCGCCGGGCGCTACGCGCCGTGCAGCTGGAAGACACGCGAGATCTCCCGTCGCTCAAGCTGGGCGATCGCGAACCGGAGTAATCGCCCTTACGACCTTCCGAGCGCCGTCGCGGCAAGGTGAATGAGAAGATCATCGTCGTCGAGGTGCGCGAAGGGGTGCGTGAGTTTCGGTCGCACCGTCGCTGCGATTCGGGCCCCAACCGACATCCGCGCGGCAATCCCGAGCGACGCGCGGCGCTCGACATATCGGCGGATGAGATCGCGTTCCGCGACCGTGAGCGCGGCGACGAGATCGTCGTCGCCTTCACTCGCGCGGCGAACGTCCGCAAGTGAAATGGCTCGTGTGCGCTCGTAGCGCGCGTCGCGAACGACGATCGTACCCGCCGCCATATCACCGAAACGGCGATTGCGCGGTGAAACCAGCGTCGCAATCGCCGAGAGCGCGTAGAAACCGAGGCCGAATTCGAGGATCCGCACCACGTTGCGGACGACGGCGCTCGTGACATCGAGGGGGAATCCACCATCGCGCACGACGCGAATACCCATCGCGCGCTTTCCCGGAGTCCGCCCCGCCCACGCGAATTCGAAGATGATGAAGTAGCCAAAAAACAAGAGAAACAACGCGAACGTCCCGAGCGCGAGCCCGACGGCCTGGCCGATTTTTTCGATCGCCGGCGCCTTCCCGCCCGGGCCGATCAGAAGCGCGACCCCGAGGAAGATCGCGACACCGACAGCGAGCACGCCGAATTGGATCGCGATATCGATGCCGACCGCGATGAAGCGACTCCCGAGCCCCGCGAGTTCGTACGAGAACGCGACGCTCTCGCCCGTCGCAATATCGACGCTACGTTCCATCCCGGTAGTCGATTCCCGAGGGGGCGACGCGCAGACCTTGTAAAAGAGCGGATCGTGCGAGAGCGACGCTTCGTGAGCCACCGCGAGGGTGGATGGGAAAAGCTCGAGACGTTGCTAACGCGTGCGGATCGCGGCGGTATTGCGGCGCTCGAACGTGACGAACTGCGCGATCTTGCCGTGCTCTATCGCGCCGCAACCGCCGACCTCGCGGCGGCTCGCAGCCGTGGCTACGGCGACGATCTCCGCAACTATCTCAATCGCCTCACGGCACGCGCGTATGCGGTCGTCTACGCGGGCTCCGCGCGCAACGGCTGGTCGCGCATCGCGGTTTTCGCGCGCGAGACGTTTCCGCGTGAGATTCGGGCGTCGGGCGGGATGATCTCCGCAACGACCGCGCTCTTCATCGCGGCGTGGATCGTCGCATACATCTTCGTCGCACAGCGACCGACGAACGCCTATGCCTTCCTACCCGAAGGCTCGATCCCCACGATCACCAAGAGCCTCCACGATTCGAACTTTGGCTTCGATCGTTCGTACGCGCCCGCGATGTCGAGCATGATCATTACCAATAATATCAAGGTCGCGATGCTCGCATTCGCGGGCGGCATGACGCTCGGCATCCTGACGATTTGGGAAATTCTCAACAACGGGCTCATGGTCGGTGGCTTGGGCGCGCTCTTTGCCTCCAAAGGCTTCGGAACCGATTTTTGGGCGACGATCGCACCGCACGGCGTCATCGAACTCACCTCGATTCAAATCGCAGGCGCCGCCGGACTTTTGCTCGCGCAAGCGATCATCGCGCCCGGACGCATGCGCCGCGGCGACGCGCTCAAGGCGAACGCCCGTCGCGCGGGCGTGCTCATGATCGGCGTTGCGGGACTGCTCGTCATCGCGGGCATGATCGAAGGCTTCATCACGCCGCAACGCACGAGTGAAACGTTGCGCTTCGGGATCGGCGCGTTGACCGCGGTTGGGTTGATGGCGTACATCGGGCTCTGCGGGCGCGCGAATGCGACGTCGACGACGCTAGAGTAACCCGCGTGTCTTGACGTCGAGATACGCATCGAGGATCGCGACGCTCAGTTTGCTTGCAGGCACGTCGACCACGATGATGCCGCGTGCGCGAAGCGTCGCGAGCGCTTTCGTGCGCTCGTCTTCGAGCGAGAGGGCGACGGCCGCGCGGTACGCCTGCGTCGCCGTCGTCGGTGCCGTTTCGAGCGCTTGCGTGACCGCACCATCGTTTGCCAAAACGCACATCACGAGATGCCGCGGCACGAGCGAACCGAGCGCCGCAAGCACCGCTGCCGACGTGATCGGATCGAAGATATCGGTGAAGAGCATGACGAGACTGCGTTTCCCGATACGACCGCGCAGATCGGCAAACGCGGTCTCGTAATCGGGTTCGTCGAGGCGCGGTTGGAGATCGTAGGCTGCGCGCACGAGCGCATTGACGTGCGCGGCGCCGCGCCGCGGCGCGATGCGCAGGAGCGGCGTTGCCGCGAATGCGAGTAGCCCGACATTATCGCTCGCGCGTTCTGCGATGCGCGCGACGGAGAGTGCGGCCGTAAGCGCATAGTCGAACTTCCGTTGCGCGCCGATCCGCGGCGTCATCAGGCGGCCGCAGTCGAGCGCCACGATGATCTGCTGGCTCTTCTCAACGTCGTATTGCGCGACCATCAATCGTCCGCGTCGCGCGGTCGCTTTCCAATCGACGGTACGAAACGCGTCGCCCGATTGATAGTCGCGCAGGCTTTCGAATTCGCTCCCCGCGCCGCGACCGCGCATGCGCCGTAAACCGAGATCGACGAGCGTGCTGCGCTGCGCGAGCACGCCGTAGCGTTCCACGGCGGAGAGATCGGGCAGCACGCGCACCATCTCGCGCGCGTCGATCCGGTAGCGTCGACGCAAGAGTCCGATGCGGTTCTCGACCCAACAGTAGAGCGCGTCAAACTGCGCGGGACCGCGTTCGCGCGCGAGAAAATCGCGCGTCACCGTTCGTCGCGCGCGCGCACCGACCGATGTGCGCAGTGTCTCCGTCCGAAAATCGATCGTCGGCACGGGCGTCTCGAAGAGCGCGAGGCGAATCGCGATCGACGCGCGGTTCTCGATCGTATACGTCGCGTGCGCGGTGCGGCGGAGCGTTGCCGTTTCGATCGGCAGCCGCACGATCTGCAACGCCCCGCGCGCGGGCCCAATCCGCGCGTCCGCAATCAGCAAGACCACAACGACCGCGGCGAAGCCGATCACGGCAAACACCAGCGCCGGCACCAGACTCGCGACCGCAGTCGCGACCGTGAGGCCCAAGAGCACGTACGTGCCGCGTGTCGAGAGCCAGAGTGCCGGAAAGACCGGCCGCATCAGAGCGGCGCTTCGACCTTCGGGACGTCGACGCTCGCGAGGATGCGTTCGATCACGCGTTCCGGCGTCACGCCTTCGATCTCGGCTTCGGGTCGGATGATGAGGCGATGCGCGAGGACGAGCGGAGCGACGGCTTTCACGTCGTCGGGTGTCGCATACGTGCGGCCGTCGATGATCGCGGCCGCTTGCGATGCGACCAGCAGCGCGAGCAACGCACGCGGGCTCGCGCCGAGCGCGACGTCGGTCGCGCTGCGCGTTCGCGCAACGATCGCGTACAGATACGCCTGCAGCGCGTCCGCAACGTACACGGCACGCACCGCCGCCTGTGCGGCGAGCACGTCACCCGAACTCGCGAGCACCGTGAGACCCGCGCCACCGAGATCGCGCGCATCGAAGCCCGCGACTCCGCGAGCCAGAAGCGCGCGCTCTTGCGCTTCGCTCGGATAGCCCGTCTTCGCGCGAACGAAAAAGCGGTCGAGTTGCGCTTCGGGAAGCGGATAGGTGCCTTCGAACTCGATGGGATTTTGCGTCGCGCAGACGATGAAAAGCCCCGGCAACGCATGGCTCTCGCCATCGATCGTCACCTGACGTTCTTCCATCGCTTCGAGCAACGCCGATTGTGTTTTGGGCGGCGTCCGGTTGATTTCATCGGCGAGCAGCACACTCGTAAAAATCGGGCCGGGACGAAACGCAAAATCGATCGTCTGCGGATTGAAGACCGTCGTGCCGACGACATCGGCGGGCATGAGGTCGGGCGTGAACTGAATGCGTCGGAACGGCGCGCCGAGCAACGCGGCGAACGTGCGCACCACGAGTGTTTTTGCAGTTCCCGGCACGCCCTCGAGCAAGATATGGCCGTTGCCGAGCAAGGCGATGAGAAACGCATAACTCGCGCGGTCGTTCCCGACGACGATGCGATCGCAGCCCTCTTGTAGTCGCTGGGCGAGGTCGGTCGCTCGGGCGGTCATGCGCGATCCTTTCGAAGATCGTGTGCGAGGGCGAGGCCGCGCACGAGATCGCGCTCCGTCGCGCTTGCGTTCGCGGCGAGCGCGCGCAATTCTGCAAATTCCGCACGCATACGGTCGGAGCGTAACGCACGCGCGACATCGTCGGCATCGGCGCGAACGTCGCGTCCGAGTCGACGTGCGAGGGAGGACGTCGTCGTATGCATCACGTCGCGCAGCGTTTCGAGGACGGCCGCTTTGCGCTCGTAAAGCGCCGCGAGCGCGTCGATAAAATCTGCCGACGTGCGATCGTCGCGAGCGACCGGCACGAGCGGTGGGCCCAAGCGAATCGCCGCACCCGCAAACGCGACGAGCAAGACGAGACATCCGAAGACGACCGCGAAGGCGAACGCGCGCGGTACGACCATCCACCAGCGCTCCGGCGTCGTGTAGCCGTGCGGAACTTCGTCGAAAGCGACGATCCCGCCGCGCGCATCGCGCGCGAGCCCCGCAAAGAGTCGCGCGCGATCGCCCGTCGCGATGCCCGCATTCGCAAAGAGCGTCCGATCGACGACCGCGGTCACACGTCCCCGACCCAACGGATACGTCACGACCAGTGCACCGCGGCCATCATCGACGAGTACACGCGCGCCCATCGTCCGAAACCGGTGCGTTTCACCCGATGTGATCCGCGCGACCCCAGCGAGGCGTAGCGTCCCCGCGATCGTCGACGGATGAACGCTCTTCGCGCGCGCCACCGTTGCCGGCAAATGCATATAACCGATCTTTGCGGCGGCGTCGTCGTAGCCGATATAGAGCAACGCACCGCCGCCGCGAACCCATGCATCGAGCGCGGCGAGATCGGCCTTCGTCGGTTGGATCTGCGCTGTATCGAAGGGCAATGGATCGACGTACACGAGCATCGCGATCGAGCCATCGAGAAAGCTCGGCCGACGTTCGAACCGCTCGACGCGGATTCCGACCCGACCGAGCATCTCATACGCGGCGCGATAGCCGCCGGTCGCTGCATCGTAGGTCGAGAATGAATCGACGCGATCCGCTGGGATCGCCGCGCGATCGAAGGCGACGCCGACGAAAACGAGCAGCGCGAGCGCGACGACGAGCAGCGTCGTCTCGCGGCGCGGCAAACCACGCAACGCCGCCTTCACGAAGCGCGTGCGATCGGCTCGAAGCGCCCGAAAGCGCCCGATGCGACGTCGAATGCCGCCGCATCCGTGGGCTGCGGTGCGAAACGCGCGC
>JAYTXC010000351.1:0-5555 GCA_043743145.1 Rhodospirillales bacterium | reverse complement strand
GCGACTTTCTCGTTCGGATCGCGGCCTTCCATCACGAGCGGAAGCCACGATTCGATCGTCGCGGGATCGTCGGAGTAGGTCATCTCCGAGAAACAATGGTGCTTGCTCATCGCATCGAACCGGCGCCGCAGAAATGCGACGTTCGACTCGCCGCGGACGAAGCTCACATGGGCGATCGGATGGATGAATTCATCGGCTGACGGAAGCGCGCCCGTCCGGACGAGATACGACCACAGCTGGCGCGAGAGATCGAATTCGGTGTTTACTTTGAGGGCGCGCGAGATGTCGACCGTCCCGTCGCTCTTTTCGGATGTATAATTGAGCTCGCACAGAGCCGCGTGGCCCGTACCCGCATTATTGAACGGTTGCGAGCTCTCTTCAGCCGCGGCGTCGAGCGACTCGTAGATCACGATCGAGGCGTCAGGCTGGAGTTCGCGCATCATGGTTGCAAAGGTCGCGCTCATGATGCCCGCGCCCACGAGGACGATGTCGGGCGAGGCGGAGGCGTCAATCGATGAATTCGTCACGTGGTTCATTATAAAGACTTTCCTTCACTTCCCTACTGAAAATGTCGACGAGGCTCCCGAATGGGCGCGACCGCTCGGGCGTTAGACGTTGGAAACCGACGAATCGTACTTCCCTACGGAGCCATTTGAGAGGGCAACCTGCGACCCGAGTCGTTTTACACCGGGGTGGGACTCTTAGATGGAAAAATCGCCCTTATCACGGGCGTCGCGAATCGTTGGAGCATCGCGACCGGGATCGCGCGCGAGATGCACGGGCACGGCGCGACGATCGTCCTCACCTATCAAGGCGAACGCGTGCGGAGCGAAGTCGAGAAGCTCGCAGCCGAGCTCGGCGGGAGCGCGCATCCGTGCGACGTAACGGACGACGCCTCGCTCGCGGCGCTTGCCGCATACGTCCGCGCGACGCATGGCAAGCTCGATACGCTCGTGCACTCGATCGCCTTCGTCAATAAAGAAGATTTGCAAGGCAAGGTCTACACGACGTCGCGCGCGGGTTTCGCGCTCGCAGCCGACATCTCGGCTTTTTCGCTGATCGCGCTCACGAACGCGGTCGCAGATTTGCTCAGCGATGGTGCGAGCATCATGGCGATCACGTATTTTGGCTCGACGACGATCGTCCCGAATTACAATGTCGCCGGAATCGTCAAAGCCGCGCTCGAGTCGATCGTGCGATACCTCGCCTACGATTTGGGCGATCGCGGAATTCGCGTCAACGCGATCTCCGCCGGACCGATCAGCACGGCGAGTTCGCGCCAGGTCCGCGACTTCAAGAAAATGCTCGATAAAGTTTCGGCCGCCGCACCGCTGCGCCGCAACGTGACGCCGGAAGACGTCGGCAAGACCGCCGTCTATCTCGCTTCGGATCTCTCGTCGACGATTACGGCCGACGTGCATTTCGTCGACGCGGGATATCACGCGATGGGCATGTATCCGGAGGTCGTTCCGGCCGGATGAGGCTCGTACTCCGTTCGCCGCGTGGCGACGCCGCAACGTTGCCCGCAATCGTTGCTGCCGTCACCGTCGCCCTTGGCGCACGCGAAGCTGACGCCGACCCTGGCATCGCACCGCCCGAGATCTCGCGCTGGCAGGCTGCGGGCCGCATCTACGACGCCTACGATTCCCGCATTTCCGCCGAAAGACGTCCGTGAACAAACTGCTGATCGCCAATCGCGGCGAGATCGCGCTCCGCATCATGCGCACCGCACGTGAGCGCGGGCTCGCGACGGTCGCCGTCTATTCCGAGCCCGACCGCGGCGCGCTCCACGTTGCCTATGCGGACGAAGCGTTCTTGCTTGGCCCGGCCTCGCCATCGCTAAGCTATTTACATATCGAAAAAATCCTCGACGTCGCCGCGCGTTCCGGCGCCGACGCCGTTCATCCCGGGTACGGTTTTCTCGCCGAAAACGCCGGATTCGCACGCGCCGTCATTGCGGCCGGCCTCACGTGGGTCGGGCCGCATCCCGATGCTATCGACGCGATGGGGGATAAGATTCGCTCGCGACAGGCGATGATCGCCGCGGGCGTGCCCGTCGTTCCGGGTGCGACGACACCGCTCGCATCGGTCGAAGACGCACTTGCGGCGGCGGAGGCCTACGGCTTACCGCTCGCGATCAAAGCGTCGGGCGGCGGTGGCGGCAAAGGCCTCAAAGTCGCTCACACGCGCGATGAAATTGCGGGCGCGTTCGCGACGGCGCGACGCGAAGCCGAAGCGTACTTTAAGAATCCGATCGTGTACGCAGAACGCTACCTCGATAATCCCAAACACGTCGAGTTGCAAATTCTCGCCGACAAATTCGGCAACGTCGTGCACATCGGTGAGCGGGATTGTTCGCTCCAACGCCGCCACCAAAAACTCTATGAAGAGACGCCCGCGCTCGTGAGCGACCGCGTGCGCGAAGCTTTGCGCGAAGCCGGTTTGCTCGCGGCGCGCGCGATCGGGTACGACAGCGTGGGGACGATCGAGACGCTCGTCGTGGGCGACGAGTTCTTCTTCCTCGAGATGAACACGCGCATCCAAGTCGAGCACACGATTAGCGAGATGACGAGCGGCATCGATCTCATCGCCGAGCAACTCCGCGTCGCCGCGGGCGAGCCGCTCGGCTACACGCAGAGCGACGTGTCTTTTCGCGGCCACGCGATCGAAGTGCGCGTGAATGCCGAAGATCCCGCGCAGGCATTTCGTCCGGCGCCGGGCACGATTACAACCTACCGCGAACCGGCAGGGCTCGGTATTCGCGTCGATGCGGCCGTGACGGCGGGCGGCACGATCTCCCCCGATTACGACTCGATGATCGCCAAGCTCATCGTGTGGGCACCGACGCGCGACCTCGCGCGCGCGCGGATGCGTCGTGCGATCGACGATTACACGATCGCCGGCGTGCCGACAACGTTGCCATTTTTGCGCGCACTCAACGACAGCGCGCGCGTTGTCGACGGCACGTATGGTACGGCATCGCTCGAAACGTTCGCTGCAACATGGGTCCCGAGTGCGACGGACACCGCGTCGGCAACGAGTGCGAGTGCGAGTGCCGCGGCGATCGTCGACGAACCCGAAATCGTGCGTGTGGAAGTGAACGACCAGCTTTTCATCGTGCGCGTTCTCGATCGTCCTCGCGGGAACGCTGGCCGTCGAGCGATGGCCAACGGCGTCGCGCGCGGCGTCGCACCGAAGGTCTCGTCGCGTACCAAGGGTCCGCGCGTTGCCGATGGCAATGCGATTGCATCCCCGATGCACGGTGTCGTCGTCGACGTTTCCGTCAAAGCGGGCGACGCGGTGATCGAAGGTCAGGTCGTTGCGGTCATCGAGGCGATGAAGATGATGAACGAGATCCGCGCGCACCGCGCGGGAACGGTCGCAGCGGTCGGCGCCGAAAAGGGCACGACGGTCGAAGCGAACGCAACACTCGTGTCACTGGTCGCGCCGTAACGTCATGGATGCGATGGCGGAACACGCAGCGGCCTACGACGGCTATATCGGGCGCTGGAGTCGCGTCGTCGCGCGCGACTTCCTCGCATGGCTCGCGGTACCGACGCAGGGGACGTGGCATGATGTTGCCTGCGGCACGGGCGCGCTCACGAGCGAGATCCTCGCGACCTGCGGGCCCGCGCGCATCGACGGCTCGGATCCCGATGAATCGCGCGTCGCTTATGCACGCGCCACGATCGTCGATGCGCGTGCGACCTTCGTCGTCGGCGACGGAATGCACATCGCGGGAGCGGACGACCGCTATAACGTCATCGTCATCGGACTCGGCTTCCCATCGATCCGCGAGACGGTCGCGGCGCTCCTCGAATTCCGACGCGTCACGAAACCCGGGGGAATGGTCGCGGGCTATGTCTGGGATTTCGATGGCGAGATGCAGTTACTTCGGTACTTTTGGAATGCCGCAGCCGACCTCGAAGCCGGCATCGAAGATGAAGAGAGCGACGACGGCGACGATCCCTACGCGATCTGCGCACCTGAGGGATTGCGTGCGGCATGGACGGCGGCGGGATTCTCCGACGTCTCCGTACGGGCGATCGACGCATGCGCGCGTTTCTCGAACTTCGATGATTTTTGGATGCCGTTCCAACGTGGCGATTCGCCCGCGCAGCGTCACGTCCAGTCACTCGATGATTCCCGGCGCGCCCAACTCCGCGCTCGCCTACACGATGCGCTCCCGATCTCGAGTGACGGTTCGATCTCGCTCGTCACGCGAGCCTGGGCTGCGAAAGGCGTGAAATAATCGACGCATATATCGATCCGACGGCCGAGCAATTCGCCGCCTTTCGCGCACTCGAGCGCGACGGCGAGATCGAAATGCTCAATCTCGTGCGCTTGCGCGAGCGTGCGCGCTATGCCGATGGCCGCGACGCGACCGGAGCTGAAGCGTACCGCGCGTACGCCGCGGCGAGCGCGTCCGTCTTCGCCCGCGTCGGCGGTCGACAGCCGTGGATCGGCAAATTCGAGACAACGTTGATCGGGCCGACCGACGAACGATGGGACGTTGCATTCATCGCCGCGTATCCGTCGGTTGCGGCTTTTGTCGAGATGATACGCGATCCGATCTATCGCGAGGCGGTCAAACACCGGCAGGCGGCGGTCGAAACGTCCCGCCTCATTCGGCTCGCACCGCGCGATGCGGGAAGCGGCTTCGGAAGCGAACGCTGAGCGAAGTTGCATTTGCCCTCGAGCGTAACGGCCGCAATGAGTGCCTCGAGCGAGCTCATGTTCGAACGGAGAACCGCTCGCTGAAAGCAAGCGCGGCTGGCGTCAGCACGCCAAGTTGCAAGAGCGGGAGGAGTCCTAACCCGAAAAGCGTGGGCATGCTCGGAGCGTACCCCCAATAGCCAGCATGCAAAGCGACGTATTCCACGAGCGCCGAGACTGGCAAACCCACGATCGTCGTCATCGCGTAAAGGCGCGCGCCATGAGGCGTGCTTCTCGCTTTTTTCAACACCACGTAGGCGACCCCAACGATGCCGTACGTCATCGCGGTATCGCCGACCGACGCGACGACGCACCAGACGATATGGCCGATCACGGAAAGACCGGACGAACGATAGACGAACATTTGCGCCAACTCCCAAACGAGGTTGATCGACGCCGCAACGGGCGCTAGGAGTCGTAAGGTCAAGGGATTACGTGCGGGTCGTCTCCACGCCAAGTCCTCGCTCACATTCGAGCACTTTCTCGCGAACGAGATCTCGAATCTCGCAAACGCGTTCGTTGGGATCTACCGTAGCACATAGCGATCCGCTTTAAGGATGGGTCCGAATGGACGGCGGCGCCCGCGAGAACGGCGTCGTGACCTCTCGTGCTATGCATCGTAGCAAGCGCGTTGACTCCCATCGCGCCTTCTGCTATCGTTGTTAGCATATGCAAGGACGCATTTTTCGCGTGGACAAAGCCGGTGCGGCGACCGGTCTCGGCCCGCTCGAAGCACGGCTTATGGAGATCGTCTGGTCCCTTGCGGATTGGGTATCGGTGAACGACGTCATCGGAGGCTTGCACTATAAGCGTGGCGAGAAGCCGCTTGCCTACACGAC
>JAYTXC010000350.1:0-5186 GCA_043743145.1 Rhodospirillales bacterium | reverse complement strand
GAGGTCGGCATCCACGATCGCGATCGGCTTCCCGGCCTGACGGATCGCTTTCGCGAGATCGACGCAGAGGGTCGTCGCGCCGCTGCCACCTTTCGCCCCGATGAGCAAATAAAAATTCGCATTCACGCGCTAGGAGTCTCCCATCATGAAGATCATGTCCGTCTCGAATGCGAGATGGTCGTGCCAGTCATGGCCTAGCGAAGCGAACCGTGGATCATGCTCGAAGGCTGAAATCACCCGTCGGCGGCATGGTGAGATCGGCGAAGTGCCGCGCGATCGCAAGAGTACCGAAAGCGCGGCAACGTCCGGTACCTTCGCACGTCATGCGGGTCTATTTTTTGATCCCGAGCGCTCGAAGTAAGCTTCCCGTGAGATCACCGTTGGATTTTACGGCATCCTCTTCGGGCGTCCGAGCGCTCGTTGCCGCGTTTTCACCCACTTGATAGTGTTGCAGGAGAACATTATCTTCGGGCATCGATCGCGTAGCGAAAGAAGCGATCTCGGGAGCGGGCTCGGTCACGTGTTCGTGCGGTGCGAATATATCGTGGTCGTCGGGCGCAACATGCTCGTATGTCGTTGCATTCGCGTGATCGTGTACGACGTCGTGCTCGTGCGGGGTCTCAGCAATCCTCGCGTGGCCGTTGGTCGGGGCATCGTGATGCGCGTCCCCTCGCGCCTCAGACGCGAACTCCGGCTCGTGTGCAATCGATGCGATCGTCGGATTCGGGCTGCCGAACGTTGTTGCGAACAGCGAAAACGACACGCTTTTCGCCGCTGCCTGCCCGGCCTCAACGGGAGTCGTTTCAACGACAGAGGCTTCGTGTGTATGGTGCATCGATTCGGCCGGCGCGCCGACTTGCGACGCGTGGTCATCGTGCGGCGCCATGTGATCGGGCGTCTCGAAGGCGTATGGCGCATCGTCGACATGCGCCGTAGCGAAGGCAGCCGCAATCGGTGCCGACTCGCCGAACATCGAGCTCAGCGCATCGAACGACACCGAGAGCTTCTTCATCGGCGCGGCCATCGCGGCTGCTTGCGGCGCGATCACCTCCGGCTCGGCAACGGGCGGAGAAGCCACGCTTGCGTGCATCGCACGATACGCTTCGAGCGTCTGCGTGACGATCTCGATCAATCCGAGTGCTTCGGTCTCGTGAACGAGATCGGCCGCCGTTTCGAATTCGATACCGCAGCCGTGCGCGAGGTCGTCGAGTTGCGTTCGCCCGTCGGCCGCGAGCAAAAAACGCCACTGCCATGGGCGCAAGTGCATGGTCGCCGCCAGATCGTCGAAATCGTGGGTACGGGCGATGGTATCGTAACGTAAGAGCATCATGATTCCTCGAGCGAGCCGAAATCGAACGCGGGCATTTCACGGTCGCCACTCTTCAAACAGAGAATGAGCGACGATCGATATCCGTTCCATGTAATGGGGATGACGAACGCAGGCGCGTCTTTCGGAAACCGAACGTCTTCGGCCTTACCGCGAATGACGACGGGGACGCTGATCATGAAACCCGGCCCGAGATGCTCGCGCGCATTTCCCGAGATCGTGTTTGCAATCTCGCCAACGCAGTCCATCAAGAGCTCGTCGCTGCGATCGGTCTCACCGAAGTGTCCCATGAGTTCGCCGATCATCTCGCGTGGCGCAGTGTAGTACACACATCCACGGTGTTTGCCTGAAATACCGATGACGGCCGAGAAATCGTTCATCACGTGATCGGTCGATTCTTTGATGAACGGCATGCTCACTTCGGCCGTTATCTTCGTGACCTGTTTGAAAAAGTTCTCGGTACCCTTCACGAAAATTTTCAGATCGTCTTCGCGCATCGCGGGGGATTCGTTGCTTTTCGTAATCATTGCTGGCGGGCTCTCACTTTTGCGGAAACGAGGTGGATCAATCGATGAACAATTCGGAAATTTCAGTAGCGAGGGTTTCCGAGGTGAAGGGCTTGAGCAAAAATCCGGTCGCTCCACGCTTCACGGCTTCGACGGCCGTACCGCGATCGGCGAGGGCTGAGATTACGAGGATGCGCGTGTCGGCGTTGCGACCCAGAATCGCTTCCACGCACGAGAGGCCGTCCATATTCGGCATCGTGATATCCATCGTTACGACCTCGGGATGGAATTCATCGAACACCTTGAGTGCTTCGACTCCGTCCGCAGCCATACGAATATCGTGGTTACCTTCGCCGATCTCGCGCTGGATGTGGCGACGAATAATATTCGAATCATCGACGATGAGGACTTTCATCGCTCTTCCGGCCTCAGTTGTAAGCAAGTGTCGCTACCCCGTTCGTCGGTGGGGCCGCGTGCGCGGGGGTCGCGACCGGGAGAACGAACGAGAATTCGGTATACTTGCCCGGCTCCGAACTCATGCTGAGATTGCCGCCCGCTTTATCGACGACGGCCTCTTTAATCACATTCATGCCGATACCGCGACCGCCATTCACCGTCGCTTCGTCGAGCGTGGAGAAAGCGGGCTGGAAGATGAGCGCGACGAGCTGTTCGTCCGACAACGCGGCGGCCTGTTCCGGCGTGATGATGCGTTTCGCGACGGCCTTATCGCGAATGATCGCGGGATCGAGACCCGCACCGTCGTCGCGGAACGAGAACGCGAAGACGCCGGGCGTCGGATCGGCGACGCGACGGATCAAGATCGTGCCCGCGCGCGACTTGCCGATCGACGTCCGCACCGACGTCGTCTCGATGCCGTGCACGAGACTGTTGCGCGTGAGTTGGACCAGCACGTCGCGCACGGTGCGGCGTAGCTCCTCGGGAAGTTCGTCGGTCGCAAACCCGTCCGCATCGATCGCGACTTCCTTTTGTAATTTTACGGCCAGCTGTTGCGCGAACCCGCTGATGCTCGCAACCGCGTCGTTTGGTGCGCCGTTTTTGGGCGCACTGCTTTCGCGACGGAGACTCGGGATCGGGGTCGGCATGCGTCCGAGGCCGACGAAACGTTCGCGCAGGTCTTGCAATTCGTCGAGATCTTGCCGGAGTTCTGATTGCGCAATGACGACGGAAAGGAAATCGTCGCCGCCGAGGGCAGAGCGCTCGCGCAACTGCACAATTTTGCCTTCAAAAAGATCGCAGGTTTTCTCGAAGTACGTCAATTCTAAAACCGATGCGAGCCCCTTCACCGTATGGACCGCGCGATAAACGACGTCGAGTCGCTGACGTAAGAGTTCCATTCGTCCCGCGGAGTTCGTTGCGAAGTCCGACGCGCGAAGCGCCTCGTTCATCGTCGCGACCTGTGCGTTAGCGGTCGTGAGGAAGTCATCGAGGTTCGCTGGTTCGACGTGAAGGACACCGAGCAAGAACTCGAATTGACGTTCTTTTCGCGCTTCCGATTCGCGAAGCTGGCGTTCGAGTCGCACGCGATCCGTGATATCGGAAACCGCCACGAACACGCGCGCGACTTGATCGTTTTCGATAATCCGGCGGAACGTGAAATTGAGAAACTTGGAGTCGAAACCACCTTCGGGATTCGGGAAGTGGACTTCGATTTCCGCAAGCGGATTCACGCGTAAGACGGTGCGTTCTTTCTTCCTTTTATCGAAGAGCAAATTCATGTAGTCGCGCGAGATCTCAAACGTGCGTTCGGTAAGCAATCGCTGCAAGAGGTTGACGAAGTTGTAGCCCTCGAGTTGCGGCATATGGAACATGCGCTCGAGCTCGCGCGAGTACTGGCCTTGAATGAGGAAGCCGCGGTCCAAGAGGAAGAGCCCGCGGTCTACCGTCTCCATGATGAGGTCGGTTCCGGCTTTCGCCGACGCGAGCGCCGCCGTCGATTGCAGCGCCTCTTCCGTCCGGCGTTCCAAGTTTTCGGCATACCGTTCGACCTGACGGCGCGTGCGGCTCACGCGTTGAAACAGCGTGATGACCATTGCGAGCACCATGAGGATCGATAGACGGAAGAGCCAATTCCGTGCGCTGTTATTGCCGAGGCCCGAAATGTCGAGGCCCGTCGTGATGCTGTGGAGCGCTTCGTCGATGACCGGCGATTGATCGGCGAGTGCGCGCTCTGCCGTGAGCACGCGTTGTTGATAGCTGTCATTCCCGCTCAGCGCGACGACCGGCGCGAGCTTGGACCAGAGATCGTTGACGGTCGCGAGGTGCGCTTTTTGGTCGGGATCGCTCAACGGCTCGACGACAATTTTCTTGCCATCCACGCCGGGAACTTGTCCGCCCCGCAGTAGCGCGGAGAGCGTATCGCCGAATGCCGTTGAAGACTTTTGTAGCGCGTCGAGCTTGAGGGGATCTGCCGAACGCGCCTTCGGATCGGCCGCTAACGAGGCGACGGAGCCACCAATGCGTGCGAGCGTCGTACGTTCGTCGCCGATGACTTTTGAGATCGAAAGCGTTACGGAAGCGGCACGGTCGCTCGCCGCGTCCGTGACGGAGATTCCGAAGACCGTAGCCATGAAAATAAATACTTCAAAGAGCAAGATGAGCGTGAACCCGACGGCTCCGCGTCGGCTCGGTTTTTCGACTATGCCTTCGATTTCGGATCGTTCCGACATGATGCGCTGCTCCTGCCCGATGCATGTATCGCCACAACGGCTCGTTTGTTGAATCGGCAGCCCGCCGTAAATTCTGAAGCGGCTTCAGAAAGCGTGCCTCAACGCCGAAGCCCAACGTAAAGCCAAGCAAACAATTCTCCAAAAATACAGAGGTCGAGAACCCAATGAAACGATGGATCGTCGCGCTCGCCGGAATCGTCACGGTCCTCGGGCCCGGTGCCCTCTACTCGTTCAGCCTCATCAGCACGCCGCTAACGGCCGCCTTCGGATGGACATCACCGAGCGTCTCGTGGGCGTTTGCGATCGCCAACGTCTTCCTCGCGATTGGCGCGCTCATCGGCGGAATCGCGAGCGATCGTATCGGAGCTCGCCCGATCGCTGTGACTGGCGTCATTTTGTGGGGGGCGGGTTTCGCTGCGTGTTCGACGCTCGGGGCGTCGCACAGCCTGATCGCTTTCTATCTCTTCTTCGGCGTTGTTGGTGGGCTCGGTTGCGGATTTGCGTACATCAGTGCGCTCTCGGCCGTCATGAAATGGTTTCCGAAAGCCAAGGGCCTCGGCGGCGGGCTCACGTTACTCGGGTTCGGTATCGGCTCGACCGCCTATAACGCAATCGTCCGCACAACGCCCACCTTCGAAACGATAACTTCGGATACGCAAGGCTTCG
>JAYTXC010000349.1:0-3890 GCA_043743145.1 Rhodospirillales bacterium | reverse complement strand
AGCAAATGCACTCCTTGGCGTGCGGAAACGCTTCGATCGGGCGACCGTGCCGTGGTGCACGTTCACGAGCCCCGAACTCGCGCACGTCGGTTCGACGGCGGCCGCGCTTCGCGCGCGCGGGACGCGATTCACGACGTACACGTTTGCGAATGACGCGCTCGATCGCGCGATCGTCGACGACGCGACGCCGGGCAGCACGAAGCTCTTCGTGGGTCGCGGCGGACGCGTGCTCGGCGCATCGATTCTCGGCGTGCGAGCGGGTGAACTCGCGGGCGAAGTTGCGCTGGCAATTCGTACCAAACGCACGGTCGCGCAGATCGCCGATACCATGCATCCGTATCCGTCCTATAGTTACGGTGTGCGTCGCGCGGCCGATGCGTGGTACGAACGTCTCGCGACGCCGTTCGTGCGGCGGATCGTACGCACCATCTTCCGATTTCGTGGCGAGGCGCTATGAGCGAGGCGAAGGCGGCGCTCGTCTCGGTGGTCATGCCAACGCTCGATGAAGCGGCGAACATGCGCATGCGTGCGCGCGAGATCGCGCGACAAGACGGACCTTGCGAGTGGATCGTTGCCGATGGTTGCAGTTCCGACGACACGGTCGCACTCGCAACGTCGTTTGGCGCGCGGACGATCGCGTGTCCGCCCGGACGGGGCGGACAACTCGATGCCGGAGCGCGTGTCGCGAGCGGTGAGATTTTGCTTTTCTTACACGCCGACACGGCGTTGCCCGATGGCGCGTTTGCCGCGATGCGACGTGCACTTCGCGATCCGCAGATCGTTGGCGGCAACTTCCGTTTGCGATTCACCGGCGAGGGATTCTTTACACGTTCGCTCGCCTGGTGTTATGCGAATCAGCAGCGCGTGTTCGGAGCATTTTTCGGCGATAGTGCGATCTTCGTTCGTCGCGTCGTCTTCGACGAACTCGACGGCTTCGGGGGAATGGCTTTGATGGAGGATTACGCGTTCGTTCGGCGTCTTCGGCGTCGTGGGCGTACGCGGCGCCTCGATCTCGCCGTGACGACATCGTCGCGGCGCTTCGAACGAAATCCGTTTCGCGCGCTCGCGTTATGGGTGAGTATTATGGTCCTCTACTATGCGGGTGTGCCGCCCGCGCGCCTCGCGCGGATGTACCGGCCGCATCGCGACGAACCGCAGGCCGCACCCGAGTGATGCCAGTCGACGTCGAGAGGAGGAGATGCGGATCGTGTGCGAGATTTTCCGCCGTCTTATCGCACACGTCGGTTGGCGTCTTTTCCGTAAAACGCACGCACCTTCGGCGGCGACGGGCATGTTATACCCCACGGCGCGTGCGCGCGTGCGATCGTCTGGTTCTGCGACGATATCGATGCTCGCACGGGGCACAGGGAATCTGAGGGCATCGCCCTCTGGAAAAATCGCGTCTTCGCGTCGCGTGCAGAAAGCAAATTGGAGCGCTTCGAATCCGCCGCCAATACCGATGTCGCGCACGCTCGGCGCGTTTGCGCGGGTGCACCGCCGCCCCACAGACGGAATTCAGCGCGGCCGTCGGCTATGCCATCGCGTCTCGATGAGGAATCCATGCATCGCGCTGCGCTCCGAACGGCATCGTCATCAGCGATGGGAAGGCCGCGTCGCGATCGTCGCGATAGGCGGGCAACCCCATGCGCAACGTGTCGTGCGCGACGTCGTCGCGATAGGTGCGATGGATACGATCCCACACGGTGAGGCCGCTCGACCAATTCGCCGCTTCGAGATCCTCGCAATCGGCGTGGTGAATGCCGTGGAGATGCGGCGTGACGATGAGCCAGGCGATGCGCTTTTCGAGCGCGGGCGGGAGGGCGATATCGGCATGGTGGAACGCGATGCAGAGCGTGAGTGAGGTTTGCCAGATCGTATACGCCCGTGGCGACGCACCGATTGCGACGACTTGGAACGCACGCCACAACACCGAGAGCAACATGTCGCCCGCGTGAAAGCGAAATGCCGTGCTCGCATCCATGTCGCGATCCACGTGATGGACTGCGTGAAAGCGCCATAAGAACTCGATGCGATGCGTGAGCGCGTGCCACAAATACATCGAATAATCCATGAGGACGACGGCCACGAGCGTTCGCAGCGGCTCTGGAAGACGAATGAGGTGAACCACGCCAATCTTGCGACGCTCGGTCATGCGCGCGAGGCGCATGGCGATCGGGCGCTCGATCGTGGCTACGGGTAGCGCGGCGACCGCAGCGACGGCCGCGTTGCGAATGTCGCGACGCCACTTCGATTCGGTCTTCGTTCGCAACGGTCGTCGAGCTTCGAAGGCAAGGAGCGCCAGGAGTTCGATTCCGAGGAGCATGCCCGGGAGCGCATCGCGTAAGCGGCGGTTCATGCGTGCTTGCCGAGTACGTTCGTGCGAACGGTCATGCGACATGGTACCGCAGATAGGACGAGATCTCCGTGGGCCGGTGTGCCTTACGGCGCAATCGCGACGGCGCCATCAACGTAGTCGGCACGGGCATTGGCTTCAAACCACGACTTCCAAAGGTTTGGTGGCACGAATGCGAAGAGCGGGGCGCCATCGAGTGTGCGTAAGATCGGACCGGCCCACGCGCATCGTCCGTTCGCATCGTACACGCGTAGGGCATCGCCGATGCGCACCGGGTGGACGCTCGACATGTCGTCCGCGGCGTCACCGGGGCGGCGATCGGCGACGAAAAAGAGTGCGACGTTATCGTTGGATTCGCGCGTGAGGGCGAGATGACCGCGCAGTGCGCGTTCGGGGAATGGGCGATGTGCGAGGGTGTCGGGTGGCGGGACGGGTCGCAGATGTTCCGTTTCGCGGACGAGGCCGAAATCGTACCGAATTTGAGCGCGCATGATACGCTCGACCGATATACCGATCGAGCGCCCAATCCGAACGGCGGCATCGACATCGATCGACGCCGTACCCGCGAGCATGGTCTCGAGGCGCGCCGGATCCATCCCAACGAGATGGGCGAATTCGGTCGCGCTGAGCCCGAGCGGCTCGAGATATTCTCGTGCGATGAGCAAACCGGGATGGAGTGCGGGTGTCCGCCGATTGATCCCCAATTTTTTTGCGCGAATTGTCGCGGACACGTTCATGGTTTGGCTATCGGCAGGAAGCCATGCGGCTTTACGGTGGCTCTCGAGGATCTTCGATCGCCCGCGCAAATGTTTGATCGCCGCGTCGGATGATTTGATTCGGGGAAAGGTCCACTCGTGCTTACCAGGACGATGCTCAACAAGGTCCCGGCGGTCACCGCCGTTTTTTGGATCATCAAAGTTTTGGCGACGACGGTCGGCGAGACCGTGGCAGACTTTCTTAACACGAAGCTCGGGTTCGGATTGAATGGGACCTCGCTTGTGATGGGAGCGCTCTTTTTGATCGTGCTCCTCGTGCAACTTACGCGTCGCCGCTACGTGCCGTCGATTTATTGGCTCGCCGTGGTGCTCGTGAGCGTGGTCGGCACGTTAATCACGGATAATCTCACGGACAATTTGCACATCTCGCTCGAAACGACGGCGCTCGTCTTTTCGGTCGGGCTCGCCGCCGTGTTCGCGACGTGGTGGCTCCGCGAGCGGACGCTCTCCGTTCACGACATCGAGACGACGCCGCGCGAACGATTCTACTGGGCGGCGATTCTCCTCACGTTCGCCCTCGGTACCGCATCGGGCGATCTCCTTGCCGAAAAATCGCACCTTGGGTACGCGCTCTCCGCGCTCGTCTTCGCCGGAGTCATCGCGCTCACGGCGGCGGCGTATTTCGTTTTAAAAATCGATGGTGTGCTTGCATTTTGGATCGCGTACGTTCTCACGCGCCCCCTCGGCGCATCGATGGGCGACCTGCTCTCGCAGGCGAAAGCTGAGGGGGGGCTCGGTCTCGGAACGACGGTTACGAGCGC
>JAYTXC010000348.1:0-2999 GCA_043743145.1 Rhodospirillales bacterium | reverse complement strand
TGAGAGCGGCGAGGACGCCGAACTCGCACGCAACGCACGCTACGTCGCCTTCGTGCTCGCCTCGACGTGCCCACTCGTGCTCATCAAGCACCTCGGCCGGCCCGAACGCTTTCTCAACATGCTACGCATCGTGAAGTTCAAATCGGTGATGTCGATGGGTGTGTGGGGCCTCATCGCCTTCTCGCTTCCGGCGACCGCGGGCGCGACCGCACAAGCCGCACGCGATGGTTTACTACCGAAGCAACTCCGATGGTTGCGCTTCGTCGGCCCGCGGGCGATGACGAATCCGCTCTCGGCGTTCTTTGGCGCATTCATCGCAGGGTACACGGGCGTGCTGCTCTCGGCCACCGCGATTCCCGTCTGGGCCAAGGGTAAGCGACACATCCCCGCGATGTCGGCATGCTCCGGCATCGCGGGTGCCTGCGCGCTCAACGCAGCGCTCCTGGAACTCGGCGGCAATCCCAATCCCGTAACGCGGCGCCGCCTCGAGCGTCTCGAACTCGTCGCCTCACTGGCCGAAGCCGCCATTATCCTCGATTTCCGGCGTCACGCGGGCGCGATCGCGAATCCCATGTTTGCGAGCAAGCACGGTCGCAAGATGGAGCTCGCCACGTTGCTCGGTGGAATTGTGATCCCAGCAGTGCTCGGCTTCTTGCCCTTTCATGCGAAGTGGAAGACGGTCCTGAGCTCGACGCTCACCCTCGCCGGCGGCTACGTCCTACGCGAGACGCTGATCGAAGCTGGCAAAGACTCCGCCGATGACCCCCGTGCGGCCTCACGGCAACCAGAGTAGCGCTACACGCGAGCGCGGCGGCCTCTACACCGACCCGTTGAGTTCCATAAAACCTGCGACTTTGGTATGATCGGTAACATGGATCGTCGCACGCTCATGACCATGCTCGGTGGAAGCCTCGCTGCCGGGATGCCCCTCGGCGCACTCGCGGATATCGTCGCCGCGCGCCGCACCACGCAGCGCGACCTCTTCGAAGCGCTCCCTCGTCCGAAGGCGGGCGACTGGTCGCGCATCATCATGGGCTCGGGTGTCGATTACCAAAAACAGATCGGCGTCGGCACCGAGATGGCTCAGAGCGGCGAACTCACGTATGTCGAAACGCAAATCGGCACGCCCGGTGGCTCGTGTAATCCCAACACGATGAAGCGCGTCTACCTGCGATCGCAACGCATCGGCTCGTTTATCACCGAAATGCCCGTGCTCGCAAACGTCGCCGACTCGGGCACGATTCTTTCGCGCTGGGGCGATATCGGCGGCGGTCAAACGCAGACTCAGGAGAGCGCGCGACTGCGCCTTTTCGACGCACCGTATCTGTACGACGATCGTATGATAACGATTGTCTCGAGCACGCACGAACGCGTAAAATTCCCATTCGGTACGCGAGCGACCGTGCATGTCGTCGCGCGTTTCGCGAAACCAACGTCGAGCAAACACAAGCTCACGCAGATCGATCTCTGGATGACGCCCGACGTTCCGTTCGGCTTCGCAAAATATCGCGCGCTCGCGACGGGGCTCGACCCCTTCGAAGCGCACGTCTTCTCGCACGGCACGAAATTTCAACCGGCCATCGCAATGAAGATCGATTCGATTCGGGCGATTACGCCCGACGGCACGCACATCCAAACGGGCTAATCCATGCGCCGCCACGACGTCCTTCGCGGCGCGTCTGCGCTCGCGCTTGCGCCGTTTGCGCTTCGCGACCGCGCCGAAGCTGCGTATGTCGAGCCGAATATCGTGTTCTCTCCACTCGCGCAACAGCGCGGCATCATTACGCCGACCGCGCGCTTTTTCGTGCGCGATCATGCGGGCGTGCCGACGATCGATCCCACGCGCCATCGTCTCATCGTGCACGGCCTCGTCCGCTCACCGCTTGCATTCACGATTGCCGATCTCACGAAATTTCCCGCCGTCACGCGGACGCATTTCTTGGAGTGCGCGGGAAATAGTGGGAGCGAATGGCAAGGCCCGAGCGCGCGCGACGTGACGCACTCGCACGGCCTCGTTTCATGTGCATCGTGGACGGGCGCGCTCGTACGCGACGTGCTCGCCGAAGTCGGCGTTGCGAGCGATGCCTTGTGGTTGCTTGCCGAAGGCGCCGATTCCGCACGATACGATCGCAGTATTCCGCTCGGCAAAGCCCTGGGCGATGCGATGCTCGTCTACGCGCAAGATGGCAAACCGCTTCCGCCACGTCATGGCGGGCCGCTCCGTTTAATCTTGCCAGGGTATGAAGGCAGCACGAATATCAAATGGCTGCATCGTCTCAAGCTCGGACGTGCGCCGTGGGCCACGCGAGAAGAGACGGCGGAGTATACGGAGTTACTGCCGTCAGGGCGCGCGCGGGCGTTCGATTTCGAGATGCGCGTGAAATCCGTGATCGTCTCACCATCGGCCGGCGATCGCCTACGCGAACCCGGCGCACAGATGCTTCGCGGGTTCGCCTGGTCGGGTCGCGGAAAGATCGCGCGCGTCGAGGTCTCGAGCGACGGGCACACGTGGCACGACGCCCGACGGCGCCCGCCAATCCTCACACGCGCGTTCACGGCATTCGACGCGCCATTTTTGTGGGACGGAAAGCCGATGACCCTGCGTAGTCGTGCGACGGATGAAACGGGTGCGGTCCAACCAACGCATGCCGCGCTCGTCGCCGAGCGTGGTCTGTTCTCGCAATATCATAACAACGCGATCGCCGTGTGGCACATCGGCCATAGCGGAACGGTACGCAACGGTGCGTGAGGTCGTTCGCACGCTCGCGCTGATCGGCGCGCTCGCATCGCTTCATGCGTGCGCGCCGCACGATGAACGCGCATCCTCCGGCGCACGACGGATCGGGACGCCCGTCGATGCCGCGACACTCGCAGCCATCGACATCGACGTGACGCCCGACGGTGCCGGGTTACCGCCGGGCAGCGGAACCGCAATGCGCGGGGCGACGATTTTCGAAGCCCGCTGCGCGCAGTGTCACGAGTCGCCCGTCGTGCCCGCG
>JAYTXC010000347.1:0-1832 GCA_043743145.1 Rhodospirillales bacterium | reverse complement strand
GCAGCGTTATGTCAAACATACAAGCCGCCACGGAATCGACCCAACATCACTTTAACGACGGCCACCGGATTGCGCCAACCGCCTCGGAAGTCTCACGATATTCAGGTATCGCCTCCTTTGCTGTTGGCGATCGCGTACGCGCCAAACAATCCTGGTCTGATAGCATGACGAAACGTCGCCCAGCGAGCGGCATTTCCCCGCGATAGACACGTTCATTGTATGAGGCTTCCAGCGCATACCTCTGGATGCGACTCGCGGAAAAGCAGCCGTAAATCACTTAGCGTACTGACGTCAGACCATTCGCCGAATCGTCTTTCGTTTCCAAACGAACTTATAATATGCGAGCTGCATGAGGAGACCCGCGATATACGCGGCGGGATAGCCGTACCAGACGCCATCGAGACCCATGCGCCCCATCAAGACATACGCGACCGGCACTTCGACGGCCCAAATCGAGAGAATCGAGAGCAGCGTCGGCCAGACGACGAAGCCGCTCGCAACCATCACGGCCGAGATGATGCGCGCGTTGCCGAAGATCGCGTAACTCCAGAGCGTAATCATCAGAAGACGATGCGCGATCGCGACGGTCGCGGGCACCGTGATAAAGAGTGAGATCACTTGCGTCGAAAGCAGGTACACGACGATCACGAGGAAGCCTTCGATCGCGTAATTGAGTGCTACAGCCGAGCGAACGATAGGCCCGAGACGCTCGGCGCGGTCGGCCCCAATCGATTGTGCGGCAAAGATCGAGGTCGCAATCCCGATGCTGATCGCGGGAAACTGCACGTAGCTCACGATCTGATTGACGGCCCCATACGCCGCGAGTGCCGTGGAACCGAAATGATTGACGAATGCGAGCACGGCGATCTCGGAGAGCGAGACCATCGACAAATTGACGCTCGTCGGGATGCCGATCTTCGCAATTTTCAACGCGAGCGCTGGGCGGATGCGGAGATTCGCGACCATTGCGCGATCGAGTGCGAGCGGATTGTTCGTTCGCCGCAAGATGACGAGCAGCACGACGAGCGCCAGCGCGTTCGACACGATATTGCCCAGCGCCGCGCCATTCGTGCCGAGACCGTGGATTCCGAACGCGCCGACAATAAAGATCGGCGTGAGCACAAAAGTCATCGCAGTGCTAAAGATGAGGATGATGAACGGCGTTTTCGTGTCGCCAACGCCGCGCAAGAACGTGGTGTACGTGAGATACACAAAAAACAGCGGAATCGCGAAGAACGTGTACCGCGCATAACTGACGCTGATCGGCAGCACGTCGGCGGGCGTGCCGAGCGCACGCAAGAGTTGCGGCGAGAAGAAGCCGCCGAGCGCGCCGACGACGATCCCGATGAGGAACGTGAGCGCGAGCGTCGTGCCTGCGATTTGCTTGACCTTCGCATCGTCGCGCGCCCCAAAGGCTTGACCGATGAGGATGCTGCTCCCGGCGCCAAGCCCGATGAGAAACGAGATGAGGAAGAAGACGAGTGGAAAGATCGCCGAGACGGCCGCGAGCGATGTTGGGCCGACCAGTCGGCCAAGATAGATCGCATTCGCGGTTTGCCCGAGTGACTGCAACACGTTGCTGAGCATGAGCGGGATCAGGAAGATCCCGAGCGACTGCCAGATCGGTCGCGCATCGGAGAGCGCGATCGATGCGCGCGCGTTCGGTTTTGCGGCAGCGCTCATGCATTCTCCGCGCGAGGCGTCACGAGCAACGTGCGTGCGTTCGTATACCATACGAGTCCCGGCGGTGCGTTTTGTTGTCGGCGCACGTGTTTGCGCTCCGTATAATCGACCGAGACTTTTTCCGAGGCACGCGCCTTTGAGTGAAAGGC
>JAYTXC010000346.1:0-12463 GCA_043743145.1 Rhodospirillales bacterium | reverse complement strand
CTCGTCGCAGGCGAGCTCACGGAAGCGCAGGTGCGGTCGTGGGTCGCCAATCGGTATTACTACCAGAAGATGATCCCGGTGAAAGATCTGTACGTCTTGGCGTCTTTGCCGACGCGTGCGCATCGACGCGAGTGGATCTCCCGCGTGACCGATCACGACGGAAACGATACGCGTCCGGGCGGAACCGAGAAATGGTTTGCCCTCGGTCGCGCGGTCGGGCTGACCGACGACTATCTCCGCTCGGAGAAGGGCGTCGCGCCGGGCACGCGCTTTGCGGTCGACGCATATGTCGAATTCGCACACCACAAACCGTGGCTCGAGGCCGTCGCGTCGTCGCTTACGGAACTCTTCGGACCGCCCGTGATGGCGGCGCGCGTGAATGCGATCGTCGAGCAATATCCGTGGATTACACGCGCCGGTCTCGCATATTTCGAAGATCGCTTCGATCTGGCAAAACACGATGCCGATCTCGCGCTCTCGTGGGTCGTCGAAGCCGCGACCACGCAGGAGCAGCAAAACGCGTGCGTCGCAGCGCTGCGCTTCAAGTGCGACGTGTTATGGTGCATGCTCGATGCGACGGCGCTCGAATGTGGCGTCTTCAAATGACCGAGACCGCGACCTATCGTCTCGCACGCGGCATTCGGTTGCGTCGTGAAGCCGACGGGTCGGTCCTCATGCTCGTTCCGGAGGGAATCGTCACGCTTAACGAAACTGCGTTCGCCGCGCTCGAACTCGCCGACGGCGAACGCTCGACTGCCGCGATTTCCTCCACCCTCGCGGCGCGATTCGACGCACCCGATGGAGCGCTCGAAGCCGACGTAAGCGACCTTTTTGCAGAATTTGCCGCACGCGGATACCTGCTGCGGTGATCGCCATCGTCGCCCCGCCGCGGTCGCTTCTTTGCGAGTTAACCTACCGCTGCAATTTACAATGCCCGTACTGCTACAACCCGCTTAATCTCGGTCGACCCCGTGACGAACTCTCGGGCGATGCGTGGCTTTCGGTGATCGACCAAGCGATCGATCTCGGCGTCGTGCAGATCGGATTCTCCGGCGGCGAACCGACGCTGCGACCGCGCGAACTCGTCGCGATGACCGCGCGCGCGACGGAGCGCGGCGCGTATACGAATCTCATCACGCAAGGGACGTTTCTCGACGATTCGCTCTTAAACGAGCTCCTGGATGCCGGCCTCGCGCACGTGCAGATCAGCATTCAAGCGCCCGACCGCGAAGGTGCCGCGCTCATCGCGGGTACCGACGTCCACGAAAAGAAGCTCGAGACGTTGCGTCGCGTTGCAAAACGTGACGTTGCGCTCACGCTCAATTGCGTGTTGCATCGCATTAATCACGATGCGTTGCCCGAGGTGCTCGCATTCGCCGAGCGTGAAGGCATCCGGCGACTCGAACTTGCGAACGTTCAATTCTACGGATGGGCGTTCAAAAATCGTGCGGCACTCATGCCTTCGCGCGAGCAAGTCACGCAAGGCGCGGCGCTCGTCGATGCATTTCGCGAGCGCATGCGCGGCCAGATGGAAATAACCTACGTGCTTCCCGACTATTTCGAGGAGCTTCCCAAACCGTGCATGCACGGCTGGGGCCAACTCGCGCTCACGGTAACACCCGACGGCCGCGTCTTGCCGTGTCCCGCGGCGACGTCGATCACGACGCTCGCGTTTCCGAACGTCGCACAAACGTCGGTCCGCGAGGCATGGTACGATTCCGATGCGTTTTCGCGGTATCGCGGCACGGCGTGGATGCCCGAACCGTGTCGCTCGTGCGAACGCAAAGAAGAAGATTGGGGCGGTTGTCGCTGTCAGGCGTTTTTGCTCACGGGCGATGGCGCCGCGACCGACCCCGCATGTGCGAAGAGTCCCGATCATCATCTGGTCGCCGCCTATCGCGATGCGGCGCCGGGTGAGACGTGGTCGCCGCGACGTGCCGAAGCGTTGCGGTGATCGTTCGCGTTCTCGGATCGGCAGCGGGCGGTGGCGTTCCGCAATGGAATTGCGCGTGTGCGAATTGCACCGCCGCTCGCGCGGGTAACGCGCCACATCGTTCATCGTCGTCGTTTGCCGTATCGGCGACCGGCGACCGCTTTTGGCTCGTCAACGTCTCGCCCGATATCGCGCAACAGATCGAGTCGTATGCGCCGTTACAGCCGCGCGCGGGCCGTGGCACGCCGATCGCGGGCATGCTCCTGACCGACGCCAATGTCGATCATCTCGGCGGGCTCGCCGTTCTGCGTCAAGCGGGCGAACACACGTTCACCGTCTACTCGACCTCGACGGTGCGCGCGCTCGCAACCGCGCAAGAAGCCTTTGCTGCCTTCGCCGCACCGCCGCATCGATGGAATGCGATCGAACCAGGCGACAGCTTCGCGCTCGACGACGCCCTCGACGTGACCGTCGTCCCGATCGCCGGCCTCACGCCGGGCTATGCCGGACGCGTTCCGCGTCGCGATGCGGTGGTCGCGTACGCGATCACCGATCGGGTATCGGGCGAATCCGTGCTCTTCGCACCCGTCTTCATGGAAGTCACGCAACCACTCGTCGACGCCGCGCGCGAAGCGGACGCGGCTTTTTTCGACGGATCGTTCTGGTCCGACGACGAGCTTGCGGATGTCGGCGTCGCGAAGGCGGCACGCTCGCTCGGACATGCCCCGGTTGGCGGTCCCAACGGCTCGCTTGCGATCTTACGCGGGTTGCCTCCGGGCGCGCGGCGCTTCTACGCGCATCTCAATAACACGAGCCCGCTTTTGGACGAGCGCTCCGATGCGGCACGCGAACTGCGCGCAGCCGCGTTCGGAATTGCCTACGACGGCCTCGAGTTACGGTTCGGGGCGAGCCTGCGGTCGCCCGAACCAAGCGTCCCGCTCTAGGCGGCCGAAGACGCGAGCGATGCGGTAAACGCGCGTTCGCATGCGAGCGTCACCGTGGACCCGAGCGTCGAGAGACGCATGCCGATCGCGAGCAGGGTCTCGATGTTGCCATCGGCGCGGTGGATGTCGGCGGCGATGGTCGCGAGTTCGGTCGCGGCGGAGCGGGTGTTGGAGATCACCATAGTAAGACGAATCGTTGGTCCGGATCGTGCCAACGCTTCGTCGACGCGATCCTGTGCTGCGGGGCCTCATACGAGGATTGACCTTTGTTTTCGTTACTGACATCGATCGGCCTTCTCTGCCGCAGAGCGACCCGAAAGCCAGCACACAGGCACCCGGTGCACGGTCGCGTAGAATGTCGGAAGTGCATCAACTCAACATCGCCACCGCGTTCTTGGCCGGCTTGGTCTCGTTTATCTCGCCATGCGTTCTACCGCTGGTTCCGAGCTATCTCTCGTTCCTCACGGGCACGAGCCTCGAAGATCTCAAAGCGGAGACGACGGCTGCGGCCAAAGCGCGCGTGATCGCGCACGCCCTGGCGTTTATTGCTGGCTTTACGATTGTGTTCATCGCTCTCGGGCTTTCTGCCAGCGCGATCGGCGGCGTCTTCTTGAGCAACAAACGCCCCGTGGAAATCGTCGGCGGCCTCATCATCATCGCGCTCGGATTGCAAATGATGGGCATCCTCAAAATTCCGGCCTTGATGATGGACAAGCGAATGCATCTCACGCCGAAAAAACGCTCGCTGTGGGTCTCCTTCATCGTTGGCATCGGCTTTGCGGCAGGATGGTCGCCATGCATCGGGCCCATTCTCGCGAGCATCATCTTCTTGGCATCACAAGAAAAATTGCCTCAGGCGACGTTCCTCCTCTTCATGTACTCGATGGGGCTCGCGGTGCCGTTCCTCATCACGGCCGCGGCGATCACGCAAGCGCTCGGTGCGCTCAATAAGATCAAGCGGTTCTTGCCCGCGATCGAGGCGACGTCGGGTGCGATCCTGGTCGCAACCGGGTTCGTCGTTGCGACCGATCAATTTACGCGCATCGCGGGCTTCTTCTATCAATACGTCAAACCGCCGAGCCTGTAGTGGGACGTTTTTGGCTCGCGGCGGTTGCCGCACTCGCGCTCGATCAATTCACGAAGCAGATCATCGCGACGAGTTTCGCGCCCGGTGAGAGTCGCCTCGCAATTCCGCGCGTGCTCTACTGGACCTACGTCCAGAATCATCGTGGTGCATTCGGGCTCTTCGGCTCGCAGGCGTGGGTGCTCGTCGGTATGTCGATCGCGGTGCTCGCGGTCTTTTGGCTCTCGTTTCGCGATGCCGCCGCGCAATCGGTGCTCGTGCGCGTCGCTTTCGGCGGTATCGTCGGCGGTGCCATCGGCAATATCGTCGATCGCTTCCATTACGGGTTCGTCGTCGATTTCGTCGATCTGCGGTGGTGGCCGGTCTTCAACGTTGCCGATTCGTGCATCTCCGTCGGCGTCGTCCTCCTAATTTTCGGCTCGCTCAAGCGCGAGAACGCCAAAACGCCGATCGGAACCACGTAATCGAAACGCCCGCAATCCCAACTCACGTCGTGACCGAAGCGGAAGCCGGCGCCCGCTGCGATGTTGCAATCGCACGCGTGACGGGTGCCTCGCGCGGCCAAGTCGCCGACGCCATCCGTGCGGGTCGCGTTCGCCTCAATGGTTTGGCACCGAAGCAAGCGACGCCCGTTTCCGCGGGCGACGTGCTGGAATTTGCGATCGAAGAACGCGTCAAGCTCGATGCGAAGCCCGAGGAGATCGCCCTCAACATCGTCTTCGAAGACGACGTCTTACTCGTGGTCGATAAGCCCGCGGGCATGGTAACGCATCCCGCACACGGCGCGCGCGATGGCACGCTCGTCAACGCCCTGCTCGCCCACGCACAGAATCTGCCCGGCGATCCGCTTCGCCCCGGGCTCGTGCACCGTCTCGATCGCGATACGTCGGGCTTACTCGTCGTCGCGAAGACCGAAGTCGCGCTCGCGGCGCTCGGCAAATCGATGATGCGTCGCCAGATCGGCCGGACGTATCTCGGACTCGTGCAAGGCATTCCGACGCATCCCAAAGGCACGATCGATGGCGCACTTGGCCGCGACCCGCACAATCGCCTCAAACATGCCATTCGCGCGGATGGAAAACCCGCCGTCACGCATTACGAGGTGCGCGAACGTTTCCGCGATACGGTGGAATGCATGTTCGTGCTCGAAACCGGGCGCACGCATCAAATTCGCGTACACATGATGGCGCTGGGCTATCCGATCTTCAACGATCCCGTCTACGGAAAGATCGACGCTCGCGTCGATCTTCCGGGGCAGGCACTCCATGCGTGGCGGCTCACTTTCGCGCATCCCGTCACGGGCGAGGCACTCGCCTTCGAAGCGCCGCCGCCGCTCGATTACATCGCTGCCATCGAGGCGCTGCGAAAAACGTAGTGCCCGGCATCTTCACGCTTCACGCGACCGATGGTGCGGCGCGGCGGGGCACGCTCGCACTCGCACACGGCGATGTCGAGACGCCCGCATTCATGCCGGTCGGCACGGCGGCGACGGTCAAAGGTTTAACGCCAAACGATCTGCGCGATTTCGACGCACGCATCGTGCTCGCGAACACGTACCATCTCTGGTTACGCCCGGGCGGCGAGACGATTGCGGATCTCGGCGGTTTGCACTCATTCATGGCCTGGGTTCGCAACATCCTCACCGATAGCGGTGGCTTCCAAGTCTTCTCGCTCGAATCGCGGCGCGAACTCTCCGACGACGGCGTGCGTTTCCGGTCGCATCTGGACGGCAGCGCGCACGAATTTACGCCGGAAAACGTGGTCGCATTTCAAGAGCGTCTCGGCGTCGATATCGCGATGGCGCTCGACGTCTGCGTGAAATTGCCGACGACTCCTGAAGACGTCGCCGAAGCCGTACGCCGCACGACGCTTTGGGCGAAGCGTTGCATGGCCGCGCGAACGCGCTCGGCGACCGCGCTTTTCGGCATCGTGCAGGGCGGGCTCGACGAAGCGATGCGCGAGCACAGCGCACGCGATCTCATCGCGCTCGATTTTCCCGGCTACGCAATCGGCGGGCTCTCGGTCGGCGAATCGCGCGACGATCTCTATCGTATGGCACGCTTTACGGCGTCGCTCTTACCGGCCGACAAGCCACGGTATCTCATGGGTGTCGGGGCGGTACGCGACCTCATTGCGGCGATCGACGGCGGCATCGACATGTTCGATTGCGTCTATCCGACACGCTGCGGTCGAAACGGTCGCGCGCTCACGCGCGCGGGCGATCTCGCAATCCGCAACGCCACCTTCGCGCGCGATCCCGGTCCGCTCGATGCGACATGCGCGTGCGCGGTCTGCACGACGTACTCGCGCGCGTATATCTCGCATCTCTTCCGTGCGGACGAAATGCTCGGACCGCGTTTACTCTCGTATCATAATCTCGCGCTCCTCGCCGCGCTCATGGCCGACGCCCGTACCGCGATCGCGAATGGCACGTGGGCTGCGTTTCGCGATGAGATCGCGCCAGTCGCGGCCGCTCTACCAAGGTAAGGGCTCGCCCGCGTACGTCAGATACCGACCCGACATTTCGAGCGTGAGGCCGTCGATCACGGTCGCCATTCCCACAACCGATTGCGCGGCATCGAGTGGCGCTTCATCGCCGCCCATTCGCGTGCGAACCCAGCCCGGGTGCATCGCGAGCACCGCGATCCCGCGATCCCGGAGTTCGATCGCGAGGATTTTCGAGAACATGTTCAACGCGGCTTTGCTCATCGAATAGACGAGCCCCCGCGAGCTCGACGCACGTTCGATCGAGCCGAGTATCGACGTAATATTCACGATCTTACCTCCGTCGCGCACCCTTCCGATGAGCGCCTGCGTCACGAGGACGGGCCCGAGCGCGTTCACGCGCATGATCTCGGCGCTCGTCGCTTCATCGATCTCACCGAAGGACGTCCAACTTGCGGTACCGGCATTATTCACGAGTAGATCGAGCATGATATCGCGCGCCGCGAGCGATTGCGCGAGCGCCGCGATCGACGTTCCGCTCGCCACGTCGACCTCGATCACCTCGATGCGATCGTCGCATCGGCGCGCCGCTGCATGCAGATCGCTCGCACTCGCAGTGTCGCGCGTGGTCGCGAGTACGCGCGTGTCGTGGCGAGACGCGAACGCTTCGGCGAGCGCGAGACCGAGACCGCGGTTCGCTCCGGTGATGAGGACGTTCGGCATTCGTTCACGTTTCGCACGCGTGCGGCACGTGGCCTATCGGTGAAACATCGAAGCACCCTAGCCGTATCTGCTCACGTGTTGACGTTCGCGACGCACCGCACGCTTCGTGCTTTGCTCTTCCTATCGATCGGTCTTCTCGCCGCGTTCCCGCGCGCCGCTTCCGCGACGACCGATCGCAACGCGTCCTTTACCGCAACGATCGTCGACACGCCGCCCACGAACGTCGACCTCGCGTCGTTACCGTGGTCGCAGGCCGCACCGATCGCCGATTTCGAAAATATTACGACACAACGTCTTGCGACGAAACATGCAACGACGGCGCGCATCGTCTTCGATCACGATACTATTTACGTCGCGGTCCACGCGGTGCAACAAGGCGTCCCGCTCGTGCGAACGCAGTCGACGAACAATGTCGGTTTCGGACTCGACGATTTCGTGGGCATCGGGCTCGACACGACGGGGAACGGGCAAACGTATTTTTTCGAGACGACGCCGAACGGCGTGCGCTATCAGCAGAGTGCGGAGACGGTCAAATTCTCACCGATCTGGAGCGCGACGGCGAGCGTAGCGGGCGGAGATTGGGATGCCATGCTCGTCATTCCGCTCGCGATCTTACGCACGCAGAACGCTCCGGTCCAAACGTGGCGGTTTAATCTTATCCGCCACATCGCGAGCCTCAACGAAAATCAAACGTGGGCGTACGATCGCCTCATGAACGACGACGTTCCAAATTTTGGTGACGTACGCTATTGGCCGTCGCTCGCAGGCGTGAGAGTCGCTTCGCGTGCCAATCGTCCCAAACCGCGGGCCGAGATCTTCGGCCTCGAGAGCGTCGGCCTCGATCGCGATCGGTATCAACTGGCGACCGGCGGGTTCGCTCCACAGGGCACGCGCCACGTCGGTCTCGATGCGAGCATCCCGCTTACGAGTACGATCTCGTTCGTCGGCGCGCTCGCACCCGATTTCTCCAACGTCGAGATCGATCAACAGTCGATCGCGCCACAAGAATTCCGCCGTGGCCTCTCCGAATATCGGCCATTTTTTTCACAGGGTGCCGAATTTTTTCGTCCGATCGGCAGCTTCTCGGTCAACGGGCCGCCGAATTCCGTGTTCTATTCGCCGAGTATCGGCCCGTTCGATCGCGGGACGAAGTTCGAGGGAACCTTCGGCGCGCAGTCATTCGGGTTGCTCAACGTTGCCGGTGCCGGATTCAACGACTCCGTCTTCGGATACCAGCACGTCACGAACGATCGCAACTTCGCGTATTCATTGCAAGCCGTAAGCGCGCATCACGCCGACGGTAACCTCACGGCCTTTCCCTCGGCGATTAGCGACGTGACCTATAACGCATCGATAAGCAACACGAACCAAACGACGGGCTTCGGCGAATCGTTGAATTATGGCAGCGAACGCGGGAGCATCGCGAATACGACGCCGCGACTTGCGTACAAGTCGGAAAACCTCATCGACCTTCACAAACCCAACTATGAAGTCGCCTTGCTCTATCGTGATATTGGCCCGAAGTGGAATCCGATCGACGGGTTCACGAGCCTCGCGGATATTCGCGGACCGGGCGCCTTTGCCACCTTCTCGACGACACCCGGCGCTTCGAGCGTGATAAAAAAAGCGAACGTCTTTATCTTCGGCGATCGGCTCGTCGATCGTTCGGGCGCCGCGCATCAAGCCGATTTTTTCATCAACACCGATGTGACGTTTAAGAATTTGATCCATTTCAATTTCGGTCCGTCGACGAGCGCACTGCGCCTCTACGACGGTGGCGCGTCGCTCGTGGGATACGACGGCGGCTATCGCGGCGGCGTAACGGTCCCGTTCAATTCTCATAGCGTGAGCCTCGGCTATAAAGACGGCACGCCAACTCCCTACGACGCATCGCTCTCATGGGGGCCCTTCGAAACGTTCGATGGCAACGGCTTGCCGCGGTCGACGTACGTGAGCCAATATTCGCTCTCGACGTCGCGACCGATCGGGTCAAAATTTACCGCGAGTGCCGAGATCGACGGCACGCTCGAAGCGTTTCCGACCACGACGAACACGCGCTCCGCGTACGACGGCCAAACGCTGCGACGCTTCTCACTTGGCGAAGCATTCGGGAACGAGTCGAATCTCTCGCTCTCCCTGCGATCCATCAACGGTCGCGGGGGCTTCGGCAGCCCAGGCATCAACGTTTCCGCAAGCTATCATCAACGCTTCGCCAACGCCGGTGAGCTCTTCATCAATTACGGCACGCCGGCCGCGAGTTCCACGATCCAACGCGTCGTGGTGAAATACGTGATTCGTTTTGGGAGCGGCTCGGGTACGTAAGGTACCGACGACGTGCGCGGCCGACCGGATCCCGTTTGCGCTGAACGTCATCACGCGAAGCATCGCTCACGCTCTTCAACGTAACGAAGACGTAACGCCTCGACCATACCGTACTCGTCATGCCCGTCTCCTCGTCTCGTCGCAACATCGCCCGCATCTGCGCTGCCATCATCGCCCTTTCCACAACTGCCTGCTCGGGTGGCAGCACGACCGCAGTCGCCGTCGTGCCCGTAGCGCGAGCGATCGCGTCGCCGATCAAGCACATCATCATCGTCGTGCAAGAGAATCGCAGTTTCGATAACCTGTTCTACGGTTTTCCCGGCGCCGATACGGCGACGGTGGGGACGCTTCACGATGGCACGCAGGTTACGCTCGCGCCGGTTCCACTCGAAGACGGTCATGACATCGGACACTTTCACTTTTCGTTTAAAACGGCGTTCGATGCAGGCAAGATGGATGGTTTCGATCTCGAGCAAGGATTCGGAATTACGCCCACAGGCTACGGTCCCGTCGCGCAATCGCCAACGTATCCGTATGCCTACGTGCCCAGAAACGAGATCGGGCCGTATCTGACCCTCGCGTCGCGCTTTACCCTCGCCGATCGGATGTTCGCATCGAACGGCGGTCCGAGTTTTCCGGCGCATCAATACTTAATTGCCGGACAATCGGGTGGGACGAGCGAGGTTCCGTCGATCTCGCCGTGGGGTTGCGATGCACCACCCGCCTCGCTCGTTCCCCAACTCAACGACGACGGCAGCGAATCGAGTGGCGTTTATCCGTGCTTCAATTATGCGACACTCGGCGATCGTCTCGATGCGGCACACCTGCGTTGGCGATCGTATTCGCCGCCACTCGCGACACCCGCGGGCGGCACGTTTGCGAGCCCGTTCGATGCAATCGCCCATATCCGCAACGGTCCCGATTGGGCAAACGTCGTGACGCCGGAGACGACCGTTCTCACCGATATCGGAAACGGTTCGCTCGCCGAGGTCACGTGGGTGACCCCGTCGTTTGCCGACTCCGATCATGCGCTCGGCAACGACTCGCGTGGCCCGAGTTGGGTCGCCTCGATCGTCAACGCGGTCGGTGCGAGCCCGTATTGGAATTCGACGGCGATCCTCGTCACGTGGGATGATTGGGGCGGCTGGTACGACCACGTCGCGCCGCCGCAACTCGATGCGTACGGCCTCGGTTTTCGCGTCCCGCTCATCGTCATCTCGCCGTGGGCGCGGCGTGGGTACGTTTCCCACGTGCGTCACGAATTCGGCAGCCTCTTGCACTTCGCCGAATCGACGTTCGGCCTCCCGAGCCTCGGCGTGACCGACGCGCGCGCCGACGATTTACTCGATTGCTTCGATTTCACGCTACAACCGCAAGCATTCGTCCCGCTCGCGGCGCGTCTCCGCACACGCGACTTCATCGACGAGCGACCGACGGGCGAGCCTGCCGATCCCATTTAGGACGCGCGGCGAACGTTGACCGCTACGTAGTGATCTGCTAGCGTCGCGTCGTGCTCTCGCGCCCGCCACTCCAGATCGGACGACTCCATTACGCGTGGATCGTCGCGGCGACGACCTTTCTCGTGCTCATCATCGCCGCAGGCGTGCGCTCGACGCCCGGAGTGCTCATGCTCCCAATCGAGCGTCAGATGGGTTGGAGCGCGCAAACGGTCTCTGCCGCAGCCGCGATCAACATCGCGCTCTTCGGCCTCATCGGGCCTTTCGCCGCAGCACTCATGCAAACGTTCGGCGTGCGGCGCACGATGACGCTCGGGCTCGCACTCGTCTCCGTATCCGTCGCGATCGCGGGATTCGCACGCGAACCCTGGCAGCTCATCGTCACCTACGGCATCGGCGCCGGCACCGGGCTCGGCATGCTCGCGATGGTGCTCGCAGCGACGATTGCCAATCGCTGGTTCGTCGCGCAACGCGGCATCGTCATGGGTGCGCTCATGGCCGCAACGGCGACGGGGCAACTCATTTTTTTGCCCGTCCTCGCGCAAGCCGCAGAACACGTCGGTTGGCGTGCCGCCACGTGGATCGTCGCGACCGCCGCACTGGTAACGATCGTACCCGTCATCGCGTTGGTGCGCGATCGGCCGAGCGACGTCGGTCTCATGGCGGTCGGTGCGACGGAGTCGAGCAACGTACCGGTGCGCGGCGGCAACCCGATCGCAATCGCGCTCGCATCGCTACGCCGCGCATCCGCGTCGCCGTCGTTTTGGATTCTCGCGGGAACGTTTTTTATTTGCGGCGCGAGTACGAATGGTTTGATCGGCACGCACTTCATCGCGGCGTGTGGCGATCACGGCATTGCGGAGATTCCCGCGGCATCGATGCTCGCAGCGATGGGAATTTTCGATCTCATCGGAACGACGGCATCGGGGTGGCTCTCCGATCGCGTCGACAACCGCGTCTTGCTCTTCGTGTATTACGGCCTGCGCGGTCTCTCGCTTCTCGCGTTGCCATTCGCGCTCGACGCGTCGTTCGGGGGGCTCTGGATCTTCGCCGTCTTCTACGGTCTCGATTGGATCGCGACCGTCCCGCCGACGGTGCGCCTCGCAACGCAAGCCTTCGGCGCGGAGGAAGGCCCGATCGTCTACGGTTGGATCGGCGCGGCGCATCAACTCGGCGCGGGCGCGATTGCGTTCGGTGCGGGATCGATTCGCACGATCTTTGCGAGCTACACGCCCGCATTCCAAATATCGGGCCTCCTCTGTCTCGCAGCGGCGTTTGCCGTGCTCGCATTTCGCCGTGCGCCCCATGTGGTACCGGCTACGGCATGACACTGCGTTTCTCTCCGATGGGTCGGCGTCTCGTCGCCGTTGCGGGCACGCTCTTTTTCATGATATTTGCGATCGTCCTCACGGTTTCGAGCTTGCGCCACAAGAACGACGTGACGTCGCATGCGTCGCGCTCGATCGACATGACCGCACTACGCGGCACGCCGCTCGATCCACCGAAAATCGTCAGCGACGCGATGCTGCTCGATGGGCGCAGACATCCAACACAC
>JAYTXC010000345.1:0-6752 GCA_043743145.1 Rhodospirillales bacterium | reverse complement strand
GGGATGCGCGCTCCCCGTTCTCGATTCTTCGACGAAGTACGACAGCGGGACGGGATGGCCCAGCTTCTTCCGACCCTTACCGAACGCGATCGAAACGACGACCGATACGTCGCTCTTCGAAACGCGCACGGAAGTGCACTGCCGACGTTGCGGCGGCCATCTCGGCCACGTATTCGACGATGGGCCCAAACCCACGGGTTTGCGTTATTGCATGAATGGAGCCGCGCTGACATTTACGTCTTCGAAGGCTTCAACTCCATAACAAGAACGCTTGTGGTTCGAGCGTCGAATCCGCGCTACGCGTTTCGCATTCGCCGTTCCAGGAAATCGACGAAAAATCACATCCTTATTCGTTTCCGACCGAAGAAGAAGCGGTCTCGGTATGCCCTTGAGGTGTCGGTCGAAGAACGCAACGACAAATTTCGACAGTAATCGAAAGGCTCGGACGGGATCCACCGTTCCCTGGCCTTTATGACGAAACGAAGGCGTCAATGCTGCATCCGTGAGGCTATAATGCCCTGCATCGGCGAGGGTCAAGGCGTACCCACCATGACGGCGCAAACCCGAAAGTTTAAGACTTGTCGATTTGCGAGTATACCCATCGATGTCGACGACCGGCCCCGCTTTTAAGGGCTGATCGACCAGTGGCTCCGATGAAACGATCATGAACGGGAGTACGACGCCGCGAGTCAGGGCCTCACCGAAAAGGGCTCCATCGAGATCGACGGCGGCCCGAAGACGCGGTTCTCGATCTGCAGTTTCGGCCGCCACAGCGCCGCCGAACGAATATCCGAGCATTCCTATGCGTGTCAGATCCAAACGTCCGGCAAACGAACTCCTAGGGTCACGATTTATTCGTCCGAGCGCATCGATCGCACGACTGATATCAGTCGTCTCGGATCTGACGCGTCGTGCACCCCAGGCGTAGGTGCCCATGATTTTTTCGGCGCTCGAAAAATTTGTTCCACCGCTTAGGAGACGCGTATCATTCAACGCGACGACGATATATCCGACGCTTGCGAGTTCTTCCGAAAGCGCGGTGTTTGCCGATCGACTACCGCCCGCACCCGGAAGATAGAGAACGACTGGAAAACGGCCCGCCCGGATCGTCGCATTCGCAAACGCATTCGTTCGAACCAGCGAGGCAACGATTCGGTCGCGCAAAGTCAACGGTAATCCGTACGCATACGGGGCGTGCTTTTCGCCAAAATCGAGCGTCGGAAACCACATCTGGACGGCGAGGGGCGTTGCATCGGCGTCACTACTCTTCGTTGGCAACGTCACGATTGCTGTCCCGACTCGCGACGATCCGGTGGGCACTGGTAGCCAGCTTACGATACGCGAACGTCGAGCAACCAATGCAATGGCAAGAACGAATATTACGGAAACGGCGAGTGCGACGCCGCGAGACTTCCGTTGTCGTTTCCAGAACGTCTCGACAGAGTTTGACACCAACATCGATTGCGATAGTAACCAGGAGATCGACGATATTGCAATCCACCGAAATGGCCATTGCTCCGGAGACGCAATAGGGTGCGAGACCTCGCTTCGCCTTGACTTGCCCTTCGGCGAGCCTGGTACGGGACCGGTAGAGTCGTTCGTCACCCTTCCCTCCGGCCGCATCGCACCTTTCTCGCTTAGGCGGTTTGGCAAGCGTTGCGTCGGGGAAATTTGTAACGTGCCCCCGACCTCAACCCATTCGATGCCCTTCGGGGCCGAGCTCACGCCACTCGACGGAGTCCGTTTTCGGCTCTACGCCCCGAGCGCGACGCACGTTGATCTCATGCTCGACGACTCTGCGCCCGAGCCGCTGCGGCGTGTCGACGACGGGTTTTTCGAATGCGTCGATTCGCGCGCACGAGCGGGTTCGCGATATGCGTTCCTCGTCGATGGAATGCGAGTTCCCGATCCCGCATCACGATTCAATCCCGACGGCCCGCATGGCTCGAGCGTTGTCGTCGATCCCGCTGCGTTTCCGTGGCCGCACGACCAATGGAACGGCCGCGCGTGGAACGAGCACGTCTTCTACGAGATCCACATCGGCACGTTTACCCCCGAGGGCACATACGCCGCGGCCGCCGAGAAACTGCCGCATGTCGTCGACCTCGGTATCACCGCGGTCGAACTCATGCCGATCGCGCAGGCACCGGGTGCGCGGAACTGGGGTTACGACGGCGTTTTGCTCTACGCGCCCGCACATACGTACGGGACGCCGGAGGACATCAAAAACTTCATCGTTCGCGCGCACGCGCTCGGCGTCGCGGTGTATCTCGACGTCGTCTACAATCACTTCGGTCCTGAAGGGAACTACCTCCACGCCTACGCGCCTGAATTCTACACCGATCGCCACGATACGCCGTGGGGCGCCGCTATCGACGTCCTCGAGCGCGCGCACGTTCGTGCGTTCTTCATCGAAAACGCGATCTATTGGCTCGAAGAATTTCGGTTCGACGGTCTGCGGCTCGATGCCGTGCACGCCATTCACGACGGCGACGACCGTGCGTTCTTACGCGAACTCGCGGCGACCGTCCACAAACGCGTGACACGTCCCGTTCACCTCATCATCGAAAACGATGACAACGAGAGTGCGCTCCTGGAAGCGGGCTTCCGCGCGCAATGGAACGACGACGCGCACCACGCCGCACACGTGACGGTCACGGCGGAACGCGACGGCTATTACGCCGATTACGCCGACGCGCCAACGGCGATGTTCGGTCGCACGCTTACCAAAGGTTTCGGCTATCAGGGCGAGCCTTCGAGCGTGCGTGACGGCAAGCTTCGCGGCAGCCTCAGCGACCATCTCGCGCATGCTTCGTTCGTGAACTTTCTCCAAAATCACGATCAAATCGGCAATCGACCGCACGGCGAACGCATCACCGCACTCGCGCCCGATTACGCGGTACGTGCCGTCGTCGCAGCGTTGCTTCTCGCGCCGCCCGTACCGCTGCTCTTCATGGGCGAAGAATGGGGCGCGAGCACGCCCTTCCTCTTCTTCTGCGATTTCGCACCCGATCTCGCGAGGTCGATAACGGCCGGGCGACGCAACGGATTCGCTGCGTTCGCGGATATCGCCGATCCGGAGATGCGCGACGTAATTCCCGACCCGAATTCTCCGGAGACGTTCGTACGCAGTACCCTTCTCTGGGACGAACGCACGACGTCACCCCACGATGCCTGGCTCGCATATTATCGGAATCTCCTGCGCATTCGTGCGACCGAGATCGCGCCGCGAAGTGCGCGTGCGTGCGGCGTCGATGCCGAATATGACGCGATCGGGGAATTCGGTTTACGGGCAAAGTGGCGCCTCGACGACGGGAGCGCACTCGCGCTCGAAACCAATCTCGGCGAAACGGCGCAGGACGGATTCTCGGCATATCCCAAGGGTTGCGTCGTTTTCTCCACGCACGATCCCACGTTTGCAGACGGGATCGCGCCGCCGTGGAGCGTGCGATGGACGATCGATTGATCTCGCACGTCCCGCTCTCGACGTATCGCTTGCAGTTCGCGCCGACGTTTCGTTTCGACGATGCGCGCGCGATCGTGCCGTATCTCGCCGCACTCGGGATCGGACACATGTACGCCTCACCGTATCTCCGCGCGCGCCCAGGCAGCACGCACGGGTACGACGTCGTCGATCCCAATCGGCTCAATCCTGAGATCGGCACGATCGACGAGCATGCGGCGATGATCGATGCCGCCCAAGCTGCGGGGCTCGGCCATCTCCTCGATTTCGTGCCGAATCACATGGGAATCGGCGGCGGCGAAAATCCGTGGTGGCAGGACGTTCTCGAAGTCGGTGAGGCATCGCCGTATGCGAAATACTTCGATATCGATTGGGCGCCACTTCGAAGCGAGATGCGCGGAAAGGTGCTCGTGCCGTTCCTCGGCGACTACTTCGGCCGCGTGCTCGAACGTGGCGAACTCGTACCGACCTTCGATGCGGCTACGGGCAGCTTCGCGATCGCCTATTTCGAGAGTCAGTTTCCGCTCGCGACCTCGTCGTATGCTGGCGTGCTCGCGCTCGCGGTCGATTGCGCGACGGGCGATGCGTGGTCGCTACGCGCGCTTGCAGCAGAGTTTGCCTCGGCGTCGCCCGATCGTGCGCGCGAATTGAAAAGCGAGCTCGCGATGGTAGCGCGCGATCCCGCCGTCGTCGCCGCGATCGATGCCGCGCTCAAAACGTTTACGGTCGACAACGATGCAGCCGCAATCGACCGACTCGACGCGCTCCTCTCGCAACAGAATTTCCGCCTCGCATACTGGCGCGTGTCGGCCGACGAGATCAACTACCGTCGTTTTTTCGACATCAACGATCTTGCGGGTTTACGCGTCGAAGACGCCGAGGTCTTGGGCCAGACGCATCGGCTCGTGTTCGATCTCATCGCGTCGGGGCGAATTCAGGGGTTGCGCATCGATCACGTCGACGGCCTCTTCAACCCGGGCGGTTATTGTCGATTCCTCGCCGATCGCGCGGAGGCGCTGCGTCAGCCACAATATCTCGTCGTGGAAAAAATTCTCGCGCGCTTCGAAACGTTACGTGCCGATTGGCCGATTGCGGGAACCACCGGCTATGATTTCATGAACATCGTCAACGGTCTCTTCGTCGATCCCACAGCAGAGCTAGCCTTCGACCGCATCTATCGGCAGTTCGCCGGAATCGCGACCAATTTCGATCAGTTCGCCTATCGCGCGAAAAAAGATATCATGCGCTCGTCGCTCGCAAGCGAACTCGAAGTGCTCGCCACGATGCTCGATCGCATCGCCGGCATGGACCGACGCTCCAACGACTACACGTACAACGTGTTGCGCGACTCGCTCACGGAAGTGCTCGCATCGTTCCCCGTCTATCGCACGTACGTGACCGACGAAGCGATCGAATCCGAAGACGCGCGGTTTATCGCCCTCGCGATCGATGCAGCGCGCAAACGCAGCGAGCTCGGTGACGATCGCGTCTTCGATTTTCTCGCGCACGTGCTCGCAGTTGAAACCTCCGAGCAATCCGAAAATTACGATCGGCGCGAAGTCTTGCGGTTCGCAATGAAGTTTCAACAATACTCGAGCCCGGTAATGGCGAAAGCGGTGGAAGACACCGCATTCTACCGCTACGTTCGCCTCGCGTCGCTCAACGAAGTCGGCGGCGATCCGCGACATTTCGGGACGAGCGTCGCGACGTTTCACGCGACCAACGCCGACCGCGCCGCGAAACACCCGCACGCCATGCTCGCCACGGCGACGCACGATCATAAACGCGGCGAAGACACACGCACGCGGATCGACGCGCTCTCCGAGATGCCGGGCCTCTGGGAGCGCACTCTCGAGCGTTGGTCACGCCTCAACGCGCCGCGCAAGGGTACGTCGGATGCCGCGCCCGCTCCGACGGAAAACGACGAATACCACCTCTATCAAACGCTGCTCGGCACCTGGCCCATGGCGTGGCTCGATCTCGCGCCCGAGGCGATCGAGGAGGCTGCCCTTCGCACATACGGCGAACGCATCGAAGCGTACTTTGTCAAAGCACTGCGCGAGGCGAAATTCCGTACGAGTTGGACGAATCCAAATCGTGCTTACGAAGATGCGACACTGGGGTTTATCCGCACGATCCTCTCACCGCGGTGCGGCAACGCGTTCGTTCTCGAACTCCAAACATTCGCACGCGTGCTCGCGCCGATCGGTGCGATTTCGAGCCTCGCACAAATCGCCCTCAAACTTACCGCACCGGGCGTCCCCGATATCTATCAAGGATGCGAACTCTGGGATCTCTCACTGGTCGATCCCGATAACCGTTGCGCCGTCGACTATATCGAACGCACACACATGCTCGGCGAAATGCTCGCCCGCGTCGACGCGGGCGAGAGCGCAGATCTTTGCGACGAGTTACTCGCGACGTGGTGTGACGGTCGCATCAAAGCCTACGTAACGTGGCGACTCTTGCACTTACGCCGCGAACGTGCTGCAACGTTTCTTGGGTCGTCGTACCGTCCGCTCACGACGACGGGCACGCTTGCCGATCACATCGTGGCGTTCGCGCGCGAAGAGATCGTCACGATCGCACCGCGACTGGTCCGCCCCCTGCTCGCAATCGACCACAGCGATCTTTCCTTGCAGTGCGACGACGTTGCGATCCGACTCGGGGCCGATGCGGCCGAGCGTTTTCGCGACCGATTCACCGGCACCGTACTCCTTACCGATCGCGACGATATCGGGCCCTTCCTCACGGCGAAGGCTGCCCTCACTCCGTTTCCCGTCGCGGTCCTCGAACCGATTTAGCGATCGCGCGACGCCGTTCTTTTGTTTGCGCCACGTCGTGAGATAATGGCGCGTGAATGTCGCACGGGGCTGCACGTCGACATCGATCGTCAAGGTGTGAGTCCCATGCCCGAGTGTAAAAAAAACGAACGGGCGCACCTTCGGCGCCCGTTCGTTTTCGCGTGGCAATTCGAACTTAGTGCGCGGCCACTCCGCTGAACTGTTCCTCTTCGGTCGAGCCGTGCAGGGCCGTTGTCGACGACTTGCCTTCACTCACGACTTGCGCGATCTCGTCGAAGTAACCGGTACCGACTTCGCGCTGGTGGCGCGTTGCGGTGTAGCCGTCTTTTTCGGCCGCAAATTCTTCTTGCTGCAACTCCGAGTATGCCGCCATGCCGCGCGATTTGTACTCTTTGGCAAGTTGGAAGAATGAATGGTTGAGCGCGTGAAAACCGGCGAGCGTTATGAATTGGAATTTGTAGCCCATCGCGGCGAGCTGTTGTTGA
>JAYTXC010000344.1:0-12896 GCA_043743145.1 Rhodospirillales bacterium | reverse complement strand
CGGCCATCACCAGATCGCCTTCGTTCTCGCGATCCTCGTCATCCAGCACGATCACCATCTTGCCCGCGCGGATATCCGCGATCGCATCTTCGATATGATCGACGAGCGGCTCTTCGGGCGGGTGACTCGCGAGCTGGCTCGCGAGTTCGGGAAGCGCTTTGGAGAGCGCCTGAATCGACCGAAACGACGGCGTCCGGCGCCCGGAGCGGAGCAGACTGATTCCGCTCTCGGTGAGCCCGGACCGGGTCGCGAGTTCGGCCGCGGTGACGTTTTCGCGATCCATCGCGGTCTGCAAGGCATCGGCAAAGGTGCTCATGTCCCTATGAGACGCTCCTTGGTTTACATTTGTCAACTTAATGAGGTCAAGTTGACAAACGTAACGGTCCAGCTAGAACGTGACAATGGCTTTCACGACGTGCGCCCGCCGCATCTCATCGTACGCACTTCGTACGTTGGGAAAGGGGAATTCCGTCGCATGAAGCTTTGTGGCGGTCACGACTCCCGCCGTAAGAAGAGCGAGCGCATCGCGCGTATCGGTCGGACCGGACGAGTACGACGAAACGAGCCGAATATCACGGAAATATGCCGCGCTTTGATCGAACGCGAAGCGTTGATCGGGCTCGATTGGCGTAAACATCAGCACGGTGCCGTCGTTTCCCGTCGCGGCCACCGCCGATTCGAGCGCTGCCGGGACGCCGGGACCGCAAATCGTCGTTTCGGCGAGCCGTCCGCTCGTCGCAGCCACGAGGTCGGCGTGGGCCGTTGCCGGATCGAAGGCGAGCGCCCCGCCGAGTTCGAGCGCGACCGCACGCCGTGCGGCGTTGAAATCACTCGCGTAGACCGTCGCACCGAGCGAGGCCGCAACCGCTACGTGCATGAGGCCCATCACGCCCGCTCCGATCACATAGACCGTGTGGCCGCGAAGATCGGGCGCCGGCTGCGATTCCGTCGCGACGAGTGGAATCGACGGTGCGATGCCGAGTGCGCGCCGCAGCGACTTGACGACGCACCCCAGCGGTTCGACGAGCGAGCCATCGAGAAACGAGACCGCATCGGGTAAGCGAAGCGTATCGAGAAAATTCGCTCGCGGGAGCCGAAAGTATTCGGCCATTCCACCCGGCTCGAGCGCGGTTTTTCGCCACGTCGTGCAGTGCACGTAGAGCCCCGCGTGACACGTCGCACATGCGAGACACGGCGCGTGATGATGGGCAAAAACGCGATCGCCGACACCGAATGTTCCCGAAGGCTCGGGACCGAGCGCGACGATCGTCCCCGCAGGCTCGTGACCGAAAACGAACGGCGCCTTCTTGCGCACGTACCACGGCATGAGATCGCCGCTGCAAACGCCGCTCGCAGCCGTGCGCACGAGCGCATCGCCCGGCTCGAGCGTCGGCAACGGCCGTTCTTCGATGCGTATATCGTCGACATCGTACATGACGGCGACGCGCATCGTTGCGGGCAGGGTCGGCGAAGTCATATCGTCAGCCCGTAACTGACGCGCACGGCGATGAGTTGCTCCGGCGCGCGAAACCATCGCATCTCCGCAAGATACCGTGAAGCATGAATGCGATTTTGTGGGCCATCGCCTCGGCCGCAGCCGTCGTCACGTTCGCCGAGGGCGCGCTCGCATATCGGAAATTACCGGCGATCGTCCCGCTGCGATTCGATGTCCGCGGGCGACCCGGCTTTCGCGGGCCGCGCCTCGTGCTACTCGGCATTTTCAGCGTTACCGCGGCGCTGATTTTCGCGACCTTCTTCGTGCCAATCCCCGCGTCGTCGCGCGAGCCTCTGCTTGCGGGATCGCTCGTCGCGGCGCTCGTTTTTGTTGCGTTCACGCAGCATCTCATCATCGATGCGATCGTCAATCGAAGCGAGCAACTTGCGATGCGGCCGTTTTGGGTCGGCTCGGCGATCCTCGTCCTCGCCGCCCTCGTCTTGCGCACGTCGTCAGTTTAATTCGGCATCACCGCGTATTTCAAATTGAGACCGCGCCCCGCTTCGAGCGACGCAAATGCAGCGCCGAGATCGTCGAGTGCGAATCGCTCGCTGATGATCGGCTCGACGTCGAATGCGTGCGATGCGAGCAACTCGTACGCCGAGCGCACCGCGCGTGGCGTGAAGTGAAACGGGCTCTGCACGGTGATCTCATCGTAGTGGAGACGCGCGGCGTCGAACGCGACGCGCGTCCCGCCGGGTAATCCGCCGAAGAGTACGATCGTGCCGCCGCGCCGCACGTACTGCGGCGTCGCTTCCCACACTTCGAGCGCGCCCGTGCATTCGATCGCAACGTCGGCACCGCGACTCGCGGTCAGCGTACGGATCGCGCCCGCGATATCGGCTGTCGCGCGCGCATCGATCGTCTCGGTAACGCCGAGCGCACGCGCGAGCGCGAGCCGTTCCGTGCGCCGACCAACCAGGATCGCGCGCGCACCATTCGCGCGCGCGACGAGCGCATGTAAGATCCCGAAGCCACCGTCGCCGATCACGACGACCGAATCGCCCGCACGCCTGGTAATCCCCGATTGTGCGTGCACGACGCACGCGAGCGGTTCGAGAAACGCCGCCGCTTCGTACGTCACGTTCGTCGGCTTACGAAATGCGTTGCGCTCCACGATATGCTTCGGGACCGCAAGATACTCCGCATACGCGCCGAGAATCTTCGTCGCCATCACGGATTCACAGAGCTCTTCTTCACCACGCAGACACCAAAAACACGTGCCGTCGGGCGCGGAGTGAACGCTCATGATCGCATCGCCGACCGCGAATGCCGTTACGTCGGCGCCGATCGCCGCGACGTCGCCGGAAAATTCGTGACCGAAGCGTGTCGGCATCGGCATCTTGGGATGGCCGCGGCGATAGGCTTTGAGATCGGTTCCATCGGTCAGCGCGACGCGCACGCGCACCAAGACACCGCCGGGCTCGGGGTGCGGCATCGTATCGTCGCGTATCTCGATGTGCCCCGGCGCGACGAGGTATCCGGCTCGCATTCGCTACGGGCCTTACCTTTCGATGAAGATGCGTTCGCGCAGCGCGCTCGCGAGATCTTCGGGGATCGCGATCGACTTGCGCGCCGTATCGAGAAACGCGTTGACGATCACCGATTCCATCAGGAGCAGATCGCCATTGAGGATCTCGACGTTACACCGCACGGAGTGCACGCCGACACCGGCGACGCTGATGCGAATCGTCAGCACGTCGTCGTAATGCGCCGCACGAAAGAAATCGAACTCGACGTGAACGCGCGTGAGCACCGCTTCGCGCTCGGTGAACGTCGCGGGCGAGAATCCGAGCGAGCGGAAAAATTCCGTCTCCGCGATATCGCAGAAACGCGCGTAGCCACCGAGCGAGATCGCACCCGAGGCGTCGGTGTCGGCGAGCCGGACGCGTGCCGTACGCTCGAACGCGTCCACGCCGGCATGACCGCCATGGCGCGCGCTAGATTTCATAGGCCCACGCGAGTTCGTCGCGCGTGACCCCGCCCCCGCGCCCGTACCGCGCGGTCGCGGCGAGTGCGTACCGAGCGATCGGATCGATCTCGAGATTCACGAGATCGCCCGCGCCCTTCGTGCCGAGCGTCGTCCGCGCCGAGGTCTCGGGAATGAGCGCAATTTCGAAGCGGCCGTCGCGCGTGGCTGCGACCGTGAGGCTGATGCCGTCGACGGCGACGTAGCCTTTCTCGACGATGAACGGCGCGAGCGACTCGGGCACATCGACGAAGAGTCGGTGCCCCTGGCCCTCGATAATTTTGTTATAAATCTTCGCGGTCGCATCGACGTGCGCGTAGACGAGATGGCCTCCGAGGCGGTCGCCGAGGCGCAGCGAGAGTTCGAGATTGACGACCGCGCCCGGTACGAGGAGGCCTAATGCCGAGCGGTCGAGCGTCTCGGGCACCACATCGAACGCCATCGTCATCGCATCGAAGGCGACGACCGTGAGGCACACACCGCTGACCGCAATCGAGTCTTTGATTGCGACGCCCTCGGCGATCGCCTCGGGCGATTCGATGACGAGCCGTACGCCACCGCGAGGGTCGCGATCGAGCGCGTGCACGCGTCCGAGATAGGCGATGAGTCCGCTGAACATGGTTGCCTTTACGTGGTGAGTCGTGCGGTGAGAAGGACGTCGGAACCGAGATGTTCGACGCGATCGAAGACGAGTTTGGTGCCGAGTGCGCCCGCCCCGAGCGCGGGCACAGCGTGCGGATTCGCGAGCAACGCGGGCGCCACGAGCCAATCGATACGATCGACGAGCCCCGCTTCGATCAACCGTCCCGCAAGCGTCGGCCCGCCTTCGCACAGCACGCTTGCGATCCCCCGCGCGCGCAATGTCTCAAGCGCGAGTCGCAGATCGAGCGTGACCGCCGACGGCTCGCCCACGTATGCGACGTCGGCAATCGTTTCGAGCGGCGCGAAGCGGTCGGCGAGCCCCGCGGGTGCGAGCACGATCGTCGGATCGTAGCCTTCGAGCGGTGCGAAGATCGCGCGCTCGCTCGGTACCGGGGCATCTTCACACGCGATCACGCGAACGGCATTTCGACGTCGCGAGCGCGGTGGGCGCACGGAGAGCTGCGGGTCGTCGATACGCACCGTTCCCGCACCTACGAGCACGGCGTCGTGCGTCGCGCGTAACTCGCGCACGTATGCGCGCGCTTCGTCGCCCGTAAGCCAATGGCGTTCACCCGTGCGCGGCGCGACGTATCCGTCGAGCGAGGCCGCGAGTTTGAGCCGCACGTAGGGCCGCGAACGCGCCACGGCGATGCCAAACGCGTCGATGAGATCACGCGACCACGCATCCTCGGCAACATCGCACACCATTCCCGCGGCGCGCAGGCGTGCGATGCCGCCGCCTGCGGTGCGTGGATTGGGATCCATGGTGCCGACGACCACGCGCGCGATGCCCGCATCGCAAACCGCGAGCGAGCACGGCGGCGTGAGCCCGGTGTGGTCGCACGGTTCGAGCGTCACATACATCGTCGCGCCGCGCACGTCGTTGCCGCGCGCGGCCGCGTCGCGAAGCGCTTCAACTTCGGCGTGCGGTCCGCCACGCACGCGGTGAAAACCCTCACCGAGGGTTCGCGTGCCGGCCGTGATAAGAGCGCCGACCGCGGGATTCGGCGAGGTGCTCCCGAGACCGCGCGCTGCGAGTTCGCAGGCGCGGCGCAGGTACACGCGATCGAGGCCGGAGAGCGCGACTACGGCTTGACCTCGACGCCCTTCCAAAACGCAACGTAGTCTTTGATCTGTTTCGCCGCATCTTTGGGCGCGGGGTAGAACCACGCCGCATCTTTATTTTCTTTGCCGTCGACGACGACCGTGTAGTAACTCGCATCGCCTTTCCAGGGACAATGCGAATGCGTCGGGCTCGCGACGAATTTCGACTTGTCGATCGACGACGGCGGAAAGTAATGGTTGCCTTCGACGACTTCCGTGACGTCGCTCTCGGCGATCGTCGCGCCATTCCACATGGCTTTTGGCATCGGTGCTCCTCTGTAACTCGTTCGCGCATCGTTCGGCGCGAGCGCGCTCTATAACCCGCTCACCCGCACGGGCGATGCAGCCCGACTACGCGTGAGCGATAACGATTGCATGCTCGACACGCGCACCGCAGGCAACCAGCGTGGCCGCGCAATCGCGCAGCGTCGCACCCGTCGTCACCACATCGTCGACGAGCACGACGCGCATGCCCGCGACGAGCCCCGGCGCCGTGCAGCGAAACCGACCGCGGGCGCGGAGCCGGGCGGCGCGATCGCGCCCGCGCTGCGCGTCACGCGCAGTCGGCTGCAACGCCAGGAGCACGGGAAGATCGTACGCCGCGCCATACGCGAACGCGAGCCGTGCGCTTTGATCGAAGCCGCGGATGCGCCGTCGGGCTGCGACCGTCGGAACGGGCACGACGATCGCCCCGTCGGGCGCGAATTCGTTGCCGGCCGCGACCAGGAGTCGCGCGAGCGCGTCGCCGACATCGCGCCGCCCGCGCTTGTACGTGAGGATCGCGCGGCGCAGCGTCCCCGCGTAACCTCCGGCGCTCCGCACGCGCAAACCCGCGATATGGATCGTCTGCGCTCGGCTCGTTCGCCCGGCACAGTCCATGCACAGCGGCGTACCGGCACGACCGCAGCCGAGGCACATCGCCGGAAAGAGGGCCGCGAACGCCGTTGAGATCCACATCGACTGATCTATCGCGACGAAAGCCGCTTTCGGCAAGGAGAACCTACCGTGACGCGTTCGTGCTCGCGAGCGGAGCAGGGGTCGCGAGTAAACGGCCACGGAGTCGCAAGCCCGCGAGGCCGCCATCATTCGCGAGCGCAGCGGTCGTGGCCGCTGTACCGACATTGGGCGCTTCGACAAGCGTCGGGTGGTCGTTGAATCCAACCGGTGGTTCCGGTGTTGCCAAAGCGGTCGCCTTCGATCGAGACGCGGCCTTCGCGACACGACCGCGCTGCGTACGCGCGATCGATGCACCAACCGCTTTGTTCGTCGGCGCCACGTTCGCACGCTCGAGCACACGGTCGACGCGACGCTGCACGAAGCCATGAGCAGGCGCGCCGACGATCGGACGAGCCTGCGTTGCGATTGCGCCGACCACGACGGGTCGCCGCGATATGGGAAGCGCGTGTCGCACCCCGTGCGGTGCCTGCATCGGCGCGGGCATAATGGCAATCCCCGCATGAGCTGCCGATCGAGCCCCGCGACCCAGCGGGGCACGTGCCGTCACATGCGAGATTGCCTGCGGCACCGTGCGTGCCACAACGGGCCGCGTAGAAAATCGCGGCATATCGCGCGGCGCGACGAGATGCGGCGGGTCGATCGCAACAACGGGCGCGATCGAGATCACCGGTGCCGCGAGATGCACGATCGCCGCGAGCAAGAGCCCACCGCCGCCGAGGGCGATGCCGATCGCGATCGCCGCATCTCCGAGTCGTGTAAAGCTCGAAGGATCTTCACTCGTCTCCTCCACGCAGAGCCTAGTGCCCGATCCCAACGCGCGCGGACATCGATCGCGCGCGACGATTTAGCGAAAGACGATCGTTCGCGTTCCATTGAGCAGCACGCGCCGCTCGACGAAGAGCTTGACCGCGCGGCTCAGGACCGCCGACTCGATGTCGCGGCCGGTCGCCACGAGTTCGTCGACGGTGGCCGCGTGCGAAACGCGCGCGATATCTTGTTCGATGATCGGGCCTTCATCGAGATCGCCTGTCACGTAATGCGCCGTCGCGCCGATGATCTTCACGCCACGCGCATACGCCTGGTGATACGGCTTTGCGCCCGCGAAACTCGGGAGAAACGAGTGATGGATATTGATCGCTCGGCCCGCGAGTTTCGCGCACAGGTCGGGTGAGAGAATTTGCATGTAACGCGCGAGCACGACGAGGTCGATCGCTTCTCGCTCGACGATCTCGAGCAGTCGCGCTTCTTGGGCGACTTTATTTTCGGACGAAATCGGCAGATGGTGAAACGCCACGCCATACGCTTGCGCGAGGCGTTCGAGATCGGCGTGATTGGAAACGATTGCCGGGAGATCGACGAGCAGATCGCCCGTTCCATAGCGGAAGAGCAGATCGTTGAGGCAATGCGCTTGACGCGACGCGAGCACGAGGACGCGCGCGCGTGCGTTCCGATCGCGCACGTCCCATTCCATCGCGAAACGTCGTGCGATCGCATCGAATCGCGCGCGCAACGCCGCGACGTCGATCTTGTCGCCATCGGCCGAAACGACGTCGACGCGCATGAAAAAACGCCCCGTCGCGCCATCGCGAAATTGCGCGCTATCGACGATGTTGCAACCGGCTTCGAGTAAGAAGCCCGAGACCGCATGCACGATACCCGCAACGTCGGCGCACGACAGCGTGAGGATGGCGCCCGCAGCACGCGGTTGCGGCGCGACCGGATCGAAAAACCGCATGCGTTCAGACGACGGGTTCGGGCTCGGGTTCGTTTGCGACGATCGTTCCCGCGACGTCGGCCGATGCTGCGATCGCGTAATCGATCCCGACGATACTGTCGCGCACGCGCGCGCTTGCACCGATCCGCGCGCGATCCCACACGATCGTATTCTCGACGAGCGCGTTCTCGCCGATATCGACGCCGTTGCCGATAACGGTCGGCCCGACGATACGCGCACCGGCGCCGAGCGTCGCGCCCGAGCCGATGCGAACGTCGCCTTCGATCCGCACGTCGTGACCGAGCACGGCATCGGATGGATAGCCACGGACGCGCGTCGCGCCGAGCAGTCGCACGTTACCTCCGAGAACATCGCGCGTGGCACGCCGATATTCATCCGTCGTTCCGATATCACGCCAGTACGCGCCCTGCATCTGCAACGCGTAGAAGGGCGCTGCATCGCGCTGGAGTTCGGGGAACACGTTTTTCCCGAAATCCCAAAACGCGTTCGCGGGAATACGATCGAAGATCGACGGTTCGAAAACGTACACGCCCGTGTTCACGAGGTGCGAACGTTCGCTTCCCGCTTCCGGCTTCTCTTGAAAATCGAGGACGCGGCCGTGCTCGTCGACGATGACGACGCCATATTGCGTGACGTCGTCGGCGTGCACGAGACCGATCGTCGCACTCGCCTCACGCTTCGCGTGGAACGCGAGCAACGCGTCGAGCCGCATGTCGGTGACGATATCGCACCCGACCACGACGAAGGTGTCGTCGCCGAGAAACTCTTGCACGCACTTCACGCCGCCCGCGCTTCCCATAAGCACGTCTTCGTGCGAATAATGCAGCTTCACGCCATAGGCCGACCCGTCGCCGAACGCCTCGATGATACGGTCGGCGAGATAGTGCACGTTGATCGCGATCTCTTCGATACCAAACGATCGGAGATAGCGCATGATGTGGCCGCTATTGGGTTCGCCCGCGATCGGAACGAGCGGCTTCGGCACCGTTTTGGTGAGCGGATAGAGCCGCGTGCTCATCCCGCCCGCCAAGATCATGGCTTTCACGAGTCCTCCAGTGTCGGGCGTGCGAAGAGTCGCTCACGTATGGTGAGGACGACGAAATACGGCAACGCCAGTTGTCGGCGCCAGCGCTGCGGTTCCTTGAATAACCGATAGAGCCACTCGAGATTCGCACGCCGCCAAGCCGCGGGTGCGCGTTCGACGTTTCCCGCGAGCACGTCGAACGATCCGCCGATGCCGATGCCGACCGCACAGCCCGCGCGCGCGAGATGCGCGTCGATCCAAAGCTCTTGGCGCGGCGATCCGAGACCGAGCAACGCGACGCGCGCACCCGTTCGCGCGATCGCGTCGGCGATACGTTCGTCGTCTGCAGGCGCGAAGAATCCGTCGCGCGCTCCGGCGACGATGAGCGTCGGGTACCGTTCGCGCAGCACGCGCGCCGCGCGCTCGGCCGTATCGCCTTTGGCACCGAGCAGGTAGACCGATATGCCCTCGCGCGCGAACGCCGCGCAGAGCGGATCGATCAGTTCGACACCTGCGACGCGTTCGGGAATACGCGCGCCCCAAAGGCGCGCTGCGAAGAGGACGCCGATCGTGTCGCAGAGCGAGAGCGCGCTCCGATTGACGACATCGCGAAACCGCGCGTCGGTTCGCGCGCGAACGACCATCTCGGTTCCGAGCGTGACGACGAGCGCGTGCTCGGAGCCGCGAGCGAGCGCGACGATCCGCGCGACCGCGCCCGACACGTCGATGGCATCGACGCGGCACCCGAGCACCCTGACGCTGCGCACGTTACGGCGTTGCGGCGTGCGTCGCGCGCGCACGCTCGCGATACGCATCGAGCATCGGGCGCATCCGCGCGGCCAAATCCTCCGGCATCGCACCTAGCGGCGAGCGACACGGTCCTGTGGCGAAGCCGAGCTCGCGCATCGCCCACTTTACCGGGATCGGACTCGTTGTTTCGAAGAGCGCGGCGACGAGCGGCGAGAGTGCGAGGTGGATCGATGCTGCGAGCGCGACGTCGCCCGCGATGAAAGCGGCGTGCATCTCACGATACTCGCGCGCGCAGAGATGCGCAGCAACGCTGATGAGCCCGTCCCCACCGAGCGCGAGCGACGGTAAGAGCAGATAGTCGTCACCGACCCAAAACGCGAAACCCGCGGGCCGATCGCGCAAGATCGCGGAGAACTGCGCGAGATCGCCGCTGGATTCTTTCACGCCCGCAATCGTTTCGTGGCGCCGAGCGAGTTCGAGTAACGTGGCGGGCAGCATATTCGCACCCGTGCGACCCGGAATGTTATACACGATAACGGGCAACGACGACGCATCGGCAATCGCGCCAAAATGGAGCAACATGCCGTCTTGCGTCGGCTTATTATAATACGGTACGACCGCGAGAATCGCATCGGCGCCACCGTCGGCGGCGCGCTTCGTGAGCTCGACGCTGTGGCGTGTGTTGTTTCCACCGGTGCCGGCAACGATCACGGCGCGGTCGCCGACCGCCTCTTTGCACGCGACGAAAAGCGCGAGTTTTTCGTCGTCGTCGAGGGCGGGCGATTCGCCCGTCGTTCCGCTCACGACGAGGCCCGTGTTGCCCTCATCGACGAGAAACCGAGCGATACGCTTCGCTTCACCGAGATCGACACGTCCGCTCGCATCGAAGGGCGTAATCATCGCCGTGAGGAGCGGACCAAAGGGCGCGCGTGCCGACATCAGACCTCCGCCGGAACCGTGAGGCTCCGTCCGAGTTTAAAGGCATCGTGAATCGCCTGTTCGCCCCGCGCGACGTCTTCTTCGGGAACGAGCACGGAGATCGTGATATTCGAGTCGGTCGAGTGGATGATCTCGATGCCGCCTTCCTTGAGCGCGGAGACGATGCGATACATGACACCGGGTGTGCCGCGCATACCCGAACCGACGATCGAGAGCTTCGCGCAATGCGAGCGCACGCGAATCGCCATGTTGAGACCAGCGAGTTCTTCGCGCACGGTGCTGAGCCGCTCGCTATCGACGATAAAAAAGATGCCCGCATTATTGACGTTGATCATATCGACCGAGACGTCGCGTTCGGCGAGTCGACGAAACACTTCGAGTTCGAGCTGCGCGCGCATGTCGAGATCGTCGATCTCGCCTTGGATCACGCGAATAAAGACGATGTCGCGCAAGCTCGTGATGCCGGTGACGGGCTTCATACTATCGGGTGTGTGGCCTTCATCGATCGTCGAGCCGAAGCCCGAGCGCAGGCCCTTCACGACGTACGGCGTCTGCGTGACGTGTGCGAGTTCGGCGGCTTTGGCGTGCATGACTTTCGCGCCGTCGGATGCGAGTTCGACCATCTCGGCATAGTTGACGCGGCCGATCGTATGCGCGCCCGCGATGCGGCGCGGATCGCCCGTCATCACGCCGCTCACGTCGGTGAAAATTTCGACCGCTTCGCTACCGAGTGCATCGCCGAGAGCGATCGCGGAGAGATCGCTGCCACCGCGACCGAGCGTCGTCACCGCGCCACCTTCGGTAACGCCTTGGAAGCCCGTGATGACGGGAATAATGCCGCGTTCGAGCGCCGCGAAGACGTTGACCGGATCGACGCGTAGGATGCGCGCGTCGCCGAAGGTACCATCGGTGATGATGCCGGCTTGACCGCCCGTCATCGCCTGCGCGTCCGCGCCCCACGACGTAAGCAGCTCGGCGAAGATCGCACACGCGATCGCTTCGCCACACGAGATGAGCAGATCGCGATTGGGGCCGCCTCGGCTCGGACCGAGCAATCCGAGAAGCGAATCGGTCGCGTACGGTTCGGGCGTGCGTCCGAGCGCCGAACAGACGACGACGGGCGACGCGCCGCGCGCGCGCGATTCGAGTACGCGTGACGCGGCGATCTCGCGCAGTTGCGGTGTTGCGAGCGAACTGCCACCGAATTTTTGCACGATCGTTTTCATGAGGTGCTTTCGATTCTTTCCAGTTCGCCTTGTAAGAGATCGTCCATGGCCAAAATAAGTCGATCCACGGATGTTGCACTCAAAAAACATGCCTTAATGGGCACCGAAGGTCTGACTCGAAAATTTGGCGAGACATCTTTGTAATACGCAGCCACTCCGGGAAGTGCACTCAATTCTGCAACAAATTTTTCCAGAGCTGGATGCTGAAAAGATTCGCGAAACCAAGCAAAATTTATATCAATACTCGGACCCGCCAGCGTAAAGTATGACGTCCAAATCGTAGTGCGCTTGTCATTTAGAATGAACCGTGCCCCAAGCGATGGTTCCGCGCCCCTACCAGATACAAAAATCGCCCCATGCTTTACTGCGTGCGCATAAAGTCGGTCAATCGTATTTCGAACAACAGGGCCGTGAGGCTTCAGTAAGTCGAAATAATCAGCCTCCGACCAAACATTCTTATTACGTAAGCGTTTCGCTTCGACGCTTTCGATGCCGAACGTAACAGGATGGATGATCTCTACGTCCGCGTGCTGACCATATGCAACTTCGAGAGCGTAAAAATTTACTTCCGGAAGGGTGTGGCTGTTAATATACGGCACGATGCGCTTCAGTTCATCGGTAATTTGATCAACGACGATTACGAGATTAAATCGGCCCTCGGTAAGATTTGAGATAACTGCATTCTTGAAAGAATCATCATCCCAAGTGGCGCTTTCTTCGTTCACGTTTCGAAGTGTATCCACAAGTCTCTCGCGAGAACCCAACCTTAATTGGAAACTCTTTTCAAAATCCTCATAGGAGTAACGCCAAAGTCCTGCGGCATATGCAAGAATCTGACCTACGACTTCGCGGCGTATCTCCGAATTCGAACCGAGCTTACATTCGACAAGTGTGATGCTTCCGGATGGCCCGACTCCGCATAAGTCAACGTACCCAGTTGAGTTGATCGGCAATTCGTCAACGAAAACCGAACCAACTTCGAAGGTGCCGAGCAATTGAGGCGACTGTTTAATGAGTACTTGAAGAGTTTGCTCGTCTTTATAGCGGTTCGTCGA
>JAYTXC010000343.1:0-3143 GCA_043743145.1 Rhodospirillales bacterium | reverse complement strand
GGAGCACCACGCTGAAAAGGCAATCCCCAAGGCCCATCGACCGAATAAAACTTCGGAGCGCCGATAGCGCCTGCAGGCGGGGTAGGCTGCCGCACGTTGACCCACGGGGTCAACGTGTGATAGCCTACCCCAGTTATGTACGCAATCATCGAGGCGGATGGCAAGCAATTCCGCGTGAGTGAAGGCGATTTGATTCGTTGCGATGCGATCGACCTCGAAGTTGGTTCGACCATTGCTTTCGACCGAGTCGTTCTTACCAGTGGCGGCGGGGATGCCATCTCCGTCGGAGCGCCGCTCGTTGCGGGCGCCACCGTGACCGGGACGGTTCTTCGTCAGGCGAAAGACAAGAAAATCCTCGTCTTCAAATATAAGCCCAAGAAGCGCGTCCGCAAGCTGGTCGGTCACCGTCAGCGCTTTGCGGAAGTGCGTATCGATAAGATTCAGCTGCCCGCCTAGGGCTTCGTGGTCGAACTCCATGTTCGCAGAGACAGTCGGCAACGGCTGTCTTCGTTTTTCGCCACCGGTCATGCCGGATGGGCCGAGAGCGGTGAGGATATCGTTTGTGCGGCCGTCTCCGCCGTGTTGCAAGCCGCATGGCTCGGTCTCGTCGAAATTCAGCAGATCGACGTGACGGGTAGTCGGGCCGATGGTCGCCTCGAACTCGCGTGGCCCCCGGGCGCGTGCGACGATCTGGCTGCGCAAGCGATCGTGGCGACGGCGGTTCTTTCCGTCGAGCGCATGGCGATGCAATTTCCCGATCACGTTCGCGTGATTAACGAACCGGCCGACGGGTAAAGCGTCCCGGCAATAGCGAAAGGAATGCCACCATGACCGACATCTTCAAACCGATCAACGACGATCGCCACGGCGCCCCCGGCGCGTCGTCCGACCCGTACGCGCCGGCTCCCACGCCCGCGTCGACCGATGCCGGCCGGACCTTCGTCGCAGGCGTCGTCGGCGGCGTCCTCTCGGCCGCGGGATACCTCGTTTACTCGCGTCTTCCCGACGATCAGAAAGAGCGCTTGCACCAGCAGGTTCGCGCACTCGTTGAAAGTCGCGTCAACGAATTACGCGGTCGTTTCAACCTCTAAGAAGGCGTGCGATATCGCCGCACGTCACTCGATCGCGTGGACCGATTGATCCGCGACCGGTGTCGAGGCCGCGTCGATCGGGAGCCCATCGCTTGCAGCGATCGGGCGCGATGCGTAAGCCGCGAATGGATGGGCGGCGTTGCCCTCAGGCTCGCGAGTAGCGACTGGAATGACGACGTCCGCATCGTGTGACGAAAACGGCTCGTATGCGGGCGTTGGCTCTGCAAGCGAGCCGTACATGGACGAAGGCGTCGTGTGTGACGTCGAGGCGATATCGAGATCGTCGGCCGCGCGTTCCATCTCGCGGATGAAGCCCTGCGACGTGTTCTGGACGTCGCGTATCACTTGGCCCGCGCGGCGGGCGACCTTCGGTAGTTGATCGGGACCGAATGCGATGAGCGCAACGGCCCCGATGATCAGCATGTCAGCAGGGGAGAGCACAGGATTCCTCCTGCCAAGCGTGCAACGACTCGCGTCCCACCCGTGGTACGGCTGTTGGACGACCCCCGCGTAAAGGACTGGCTGCGAGCGCTTGAAGATCATCTACACGCGCGGGAACCGGACCGAAACCCTCGCCTCGATCGCGACGCTTCGCAAGATCTTGGGTCGGTTCGTCGGTCATCGGGTATTTTATGAGGTATCCTCGCGGAATAAGCGCGGTCATGAATTCTTTTCTACGAAGAATACCTTCGTCGTGAGCTCGATCGACGTCGTTAACCGCGACTATCTCACGGTCACCATCTTCGACGCTCACAATTCGGCCCACAGTATCGAAATCCTCAATCCGTCCGCTTTGCGTATTTACGACGAAACGATGGGCAAAGGATTCGCCGTTTCGTTTTTAAGCGAATCGTCGGGCGATGTGGAGTCGCGTTGCTATCTGCGTGACGAGGGCGGCGAGAGCGACGGTCTGCTCGCAAAGCAAGATCTCGAGAAAATCACCCTGCCCCAACTCTTCGAATATCTCGAAGAAATCACGCTCGTCAAGCCCGTCGTTTCCCCGCGAGCCGAGTAGCCGTCCGCAGCGACCGCACGGCCTCGCCGTGGCGACCGAGTGTCTTGAGCGCGACGCCGAGATTCTGGTGGGCGACCGCGTAGGCTTCGTCCGCGCGAATTGCCGCGCGATAATGGTCGATCGCATCGTTGATATGGCGATCTTCGAAAAGCAAGTTTCCGAGGTTCGCAAGCGCGGGCGCGCACCGTTCGTCGTACCCGAGCGCGCGATCGAACGATGCGAGCGCCATCTCACGTTCGCCGAGGCCGATGTGCGCGACACCGGACTTGTTCGCGATGACGGCTCGCGCCGCGTCGTCCGCGGCGTCGTCGTGTGCGCCGCGTAACTCCGCAAGCGCGGTCGCAAAATCGCCGCGATCGAGCGCGACCGTGGCGCGGGCGAATGCCGTTGCGGGCGCCGGGCGGCGGAGCGCGGCAAAGAGCGTGCGGACGTCGAACATGCCGATTACCCGTGTTACACATCGACGTCGTCACGCTCTTCCCCGAGATGTTCGCGCCCGCGCTCGGCCTCTCGATTCTGGGCCGCGCGCACGAACGCGGAATCGTCACCGTCACGCTTCATCATCTTCTCGATACGCTGGACGCAAACGAACGCGCCGACGATCGCCCCTTTGGCGGCGGACCGGGCATGGTGCTACGCATCGAACCGCTCGCGCGCGTCATCGACGCGATCCTCGCGAGCGCTCCACCGGGCGAACGACGCGCGATCGTGGTGACCGCTGCGGCCGGTGCGCCGTTCCGCCAGGCGACGGCCGAGCGCTTTGCCGCACTCGAGCGCTTGGTGATCGTGTGTGGCCATTACGAGGGCATCGACGAGCGACTCGTCACACTCTACGGCGCCGAAGAATGGTCCCTCGGCGATTTCGTCCTCACGGGCGGCGAGCTTCCCGCCCTCGCCTTCATCGATGCGACGATCCGCTTACTGGATGGCGCGATTAACGCACATTCGCTAACGAGTGAATCGTTTACCGGTGAAACGCTCGACGCACCGACGTACACGCGACCCGCGCTCTTTCGCGGCGAGGCGATTCCCGCCGT
>JAYTXC010000342.1:0-20026 GCA_043743145.1 Rhodospirillales bacterium | reverse complement strand
GTCTTCCACAGGCCATTGACCCCGCGAAAGGTTGGCAAGCCGCTCTCCGCCGAGATGCCTGACCCCGTAAGAACGCAGATTGAAGCCGCACGGGCCAGCCGGTCACGAACCGTCGCGATCACGCCGCCTTCCGTTCGCGTTCGACCACCGGTGCTTGCGCCGGGCGCGCGTCGGCGAGTCGGATCGGCGTGACTTTTTGTCCCCCGCGTGGTGGATTTTCCGGCGGCTCGCCGCTCTGGAAGTACACGACGACGTTCGCGACGGCGCCGGCCAGTGCGGCGATGCCCCACAGGCTAAAGAAGAAAAACGTCGTGGTGGGGTGGCCGTTGTGCAACGTGACGACCGTCGCCACGATCGAGGTTCCGATCGCGCCGAGGCCGCCCACGCCGGCAAACGCGGCGAGGTGCAGGAAGGTCCGATCGCGAGGACGGCGAGCCATGGGTGCATCTTAACATCCACGTGCACACGGCGAGCGTTTATGAGCCACTGGTCCCTTTCGAGGGCCGATTTAGGGACGGGACGAAATAGGGACGTGTGGATGAGGCGAGTCGACTTATGGAAAGGGTGCGCGAACGTGATGTCGCGGCATTCGAATCCATTTACGACGCGTACCACCGGCTCGTGTACGGCATCGCCCTCAAGATGCTGCAAGACGTGATGGCCGCCGAAGATCTGACGCAGGCCGTCTTCCTCAAAGTGTGGAGCCGTCCCGAAGCGTTCGCCACCGGCAACTTCGGCGCGTGGATCGCGCGTGTCACGCGGAACCGCGCGCTCGATTCGTTGCGGAGCCGCGCGCTTCGTGCCGAAGGCGATATGCCGCACGACGTCACCGCCGACGGCACGCTCGACGATAGCGTTTTTGCAAAGCTCGATGGCGAACGGGTGCGCACGGCGCTCAGCACGCTTTCCGACGAACAGCGCGGACCGATCGAACTTGGATTTTTCGGCGGAATCACGCACGAAGAAATCGCGCGCCGAACGGCGACGCCTTTGGGCACCGTAAAAACCCGCATTCGTGCGGGCTTGCGCAAATTGCGGTCGACACTCGATACGAGTATCGCACGATGAGCGTTCACGACGAGACGCTGCTCGATACGATCGCCGTCTACGCACTCGGCGCGCTACCGGCGTCCGAGGCACGCATCATTGCCGACCACATCGGTTCGTGTTCGGCATGCGCGCGTGAATATGCGGCGTTGCGCGCGACCGCCGATCTCGTCGGCTACGGAGCCGAGATCGCGCCCGATGCGCTCGATGAAATGTCGGCTCGTCGTCTCAAATCGCGCGTCATGACGTCGGTGCGCGAATCGGTCCGCGACACGATACCCGTTGCAAACGTATCCGATAAATACTCGACAAATGGTGCGGTTGCCCGTCCAAAATCGTCGTGGATTCCGTACGGCGCTGCTGTCGCAGCCGCACTCGTTGCGGCGGTGTCGCTTGCGAACAATGCGTCGCTGCGCAACGATCGCGCGAGCGATGCCACGCGCGTCGCGTCGCTCGAGAACGATGCACGCACGGCGCGTGCTTCTGCCGATGCGTTACGCACCGAACTCGGCATCCTCGATGTACGCGTCGCGAGCATTGTTGCTCCGGGAAGCCGCCATTTCGCCATTGCGTCGGGCGAAGTCGTCAAGAGCGGTAACCGCATCGTCCTCGCGCTTCACGATCTTCCGAAACTCCCCGCAGGCAAAGTCTACCAGGCGTGGACGCTGACGAACGGCGCGAAGAGCGTCGCTCCGAGCATTACGTTCGCACCCGATGCCGCGGGCGTTGTGCTCGTCGAACTTCCCGAAGCAGCGGATAAACTCGCGGCCATTGCGGTAAGTGTCGAGCCCGTTGGCGGAAGCAAAGCGCCGACGTCAAAGCCGACCTTCGTTCGCGCGCTTTCCTAACTTCCAGTCCATGGGTCGCCTCGAAACGTACGGACGCGACCTCCATGAGGAAACGCTCGCCTATCTCGCACGCCGCCCGTACGACAATGTTTTCGTTTCGTGGCTCATTGCAACGGGCCAGGCCACGCGTGGTGACGTGCTCGTCTGGCGCGATGCATCGAAAGCGATCGCGGGGGTTTGCTATTACGGCGTGCAGATCGTGCCGTTTGCAGACGACGATGCCGGTATCGATGCCTTTGCCGAACGCGCGCGCCGGTATCGCGGCGCACGCATGATCGTCGGCCCACGGCACACCATCGAGCGATTCTGGCCACGCGTGCGCGACGCGATGGACGCGCCAACGGCGATCCGCGAAAGCCAGCCCGTCTACGCCCTTGCGAGTCGCGCCGCTCTTGCGAATGTCGGCGAAGCAACGGGCGACGTCGGCCGCGCAACGCGCGATGAACTCGACGAGATCGTGCCGCAGTCCGCGGCGATGATCGCGGGCGAGCTCGGTGGCGATCCATCGCGCGCGTCGGTCGAATTTCGCGCGCGAACGGGCCGCATCATCGACGCGCGATGGTCGTGGCGCTACCGCGTCGACGGACGTCTTGCATTTCTCTGTAACGTCGGTTCCGCAACGCCATTCACCGCGCAACTCCAGGGCGTCTGGACGCCACCGGAGATGCGCGGTCAGGGGCATGCCGCGCGCGGACTCGCCGCGATTTCGCGCGCGCTCCTCGATGAGTTTCCCACGCTCTGTCTGTATGTGAACGACTTCAATACGAGCGCGATCGCGCTCTACGAGCGCGTCGGATTTACGCGCGTTGGCGAGTTCCGCACGATCCTTTTCGGATAACCACGTCCGCCTACGCGAGCGTCCGCATCGCGAGTGGCGTTTCACGCGCGACGCTTCCGTCGCGTTCCACGCGATACGCGCGCGCATTCGGCCGCGCGGCGATTGCTTCGTGAAGCCTATCGCCCAGGAAATGCACGCCCGCACCGTCATCGCATGCGAGTCCCGGAACCAGCGCTTGCGTCGCGACCATGCGCTGATACGCGGGACGACGTTCCGCTTCGCCATCGTAGTGTGGGCAATTGCTACCGGAAAGGAAGCCGAGTGCGCTCATCGTCGTGAGTTCGCTCGCGAGCGAATCCGTCACGCCCGCATCGAACCAACAGATCGATCCCGCGCTCGATCCGGTGAGGACGATACCACGCTCCCATGCCTCACGCAAGATCGTATCGAATCCCCAATGCCGCCAGATCGCGAGCATGCTGCGCGTATTTCCGCCACCGATATGGACGACATCGAACGCGAAGAGATACGCACGCAAATCGTCGGGCGTGCGTGCGAAAAATCGCAAGACGTCGAGATCGATCCCGAAGCGCGCGTAGGCCTGATAGAAGCGGACGATATACGAACGATCGTCGCCGCTCGCCGTCGGCACGAAACACACGCGCGGTGACGCTTTTCCCGTCGCATCGAGGACGTAGCGTTCGAGCTTGAAATTGCCGGTGGAAGGCACGAGCACGCCACCGCCGATGGCGACGATCTGACGTTTTTCCGTCATACGCTCGGTGGCGTCGCTGCGACGTAGATGGGAATATCCGTTTGCGCCGCGCCCGTTACCGCTGGGGTCGCGGGGAAGGCGCCGTCACGGACGTCGCTTGCGTATGCGCGTAGCGCATCGGTCGCAATCGTCGCGATCTCGGCGTAACGCTTTGCGAAGGGCGGAGCATCGGGGAAGAGGCCGAGCACGTCGTGCATGACGAGCACTTGCGCGTCGCACGCGCCGCCCGCGCCGATCCCAATCGTGGGAATCGCAAGTGCCGCCGTCACGTCGGCGGCGATCTGCGCGTCGACCATCTCGAGGACCACCGCAAAGGCGCCTGCCGCTTCGACCGCGCGCGCGTCGGCGAGAAGCGTTTCGCGGTCGGCTTTGCGGCGAAAGCCCGCCCCGATTGCAGCCGTCTGCGGCAAGACGCCGATATGCGCCACAACGGGAATTCCCGCGCCCACGATCGCCGCGATGCGCGGCGCGACGGTCGCGCCACCTTCAAGTTTGACCGCGGTCGCGCCGCTCCGCACCAAGCGGACCGCCGACCGGATCGCGTCGGCATCGCTCGATTCGTACGACCCGAAAGGCATATCGACGATGACGCACGCGCGCGCCGTGCCGCGCGCGACCGCGGCTGCGTGGCGGCACATGTCGTCGAGGTCGACCTGGGTCGTGGAGTCGTAACCGAGCACGACCATACCGAGCGAATCGCCGACGAGCACGACATCGATGCCCGCGGCTTCGGCACAACGCGCGAACGGCGCGTCGTACGCGGTGATGACGGCGAACCGCGTGCCCTTGCGTGCGCGAATCGCCGCCGACGTCAATCGACGCATCGTAGCCATGGAGCGCGCTACGCCTTCGTGCGCGCACGAACCTCGTCGAGCGCCGCTCGAGCGTGCGGCACGGCGATGCCGAGCGCGTCCGCGCGGCGGACGATCGTGCCCGCGATGGCGTCGCTTTCGGTTCGCTTACCGCATTCGAGATCGCGCAGCATCGACGAGCGATTGGGCGCCGTCTCGCGCATCACGGATTCCGCGTAGGCGACGGGATCCGCGCATGGCAACGCGATGCCGCTCGCCCGTGCGACGGCGGCCGCTTCGTGCGCGAGGAACGCGGCGCGTTCGCGCAAGGCCGGGATCGCGAGCAGATCGCCATTGCGAACGCAGGCGAGCGCCGTGGTCGGATTGATCGCGAGGCTCGCAACGAGGTTTTGCCACGCGTGCGGTTCGATCGGCGCGACGATCTCGTTTGCGAGGCCGGCGCGTGTCATGCGTTCGGCGAGGCGCAGGAGCGTATCGTCATCGGCGCGCGCCGCACGTGCGATCCAGCCGAGGGGCGTCATCCCCCGCGCGGTGTGGCGCACGAACCCGGGTTCGAGGAGCACGGCGGCTTCCGTGGTCGGCGCGAGCGCGATGCGATCGGTGCGACCGAGAGCGGTGCGAGCGCATCCGACGTCGCGTGCGTCTTAACGGCGATAACGTGGACGTCGATCGCATCGAGCGCGCCCTCGTTATCGCTGGTGAAAGTCGAGACCGTGTGTCAAGATTTACCGACGAGTGCGATCCTACCGTGCGCGTCGCACTCGCGCGTGCGGTGCGAGCAACGCGGCGACGAGCGTTCCGATCGCACCGCACGCGCGAGGATCGCGGTCGTCACGGATGCCGTTCCACGGGTGTCGCGATTCGCGTGTGGTCGGCACGAGTCCGCGCTTGCGTCGCGAGGTCGTGTTAGTGACGTCACACCCATCAGCCGTCCTTCACCGATGGCCTCGTGCGGCCGATGCGTAAGAAGATGAGCCAGCACCCGACCGTCTTTCTCGGCGAGGGACCTTCACAGGTCGAGTTCGCGTTCGAAGATCTCTGCCGCCACACGATCGTTTTTGGATCTTCGGGATCGGGAAAAACGACGCGCGCATTCAACCCGTTGCTTAAAGAAATGCTCGGGTCGTTGCAAGCCGGAGGCCTGATCATCTGCGCGAAGGGCGAAGCCGTCGACGAAGTCTGCGAGATCGCGCGCCTCGCCGGTCGCGAGACGATCGTCGTGATGCCCGGCAGCGAGCGCGGCATCGATCTCCTCAGCGGCAGCCCCGACCTCGACTCGATGTATTTTCGCGATACGTACGGCACGGTCGCAGGCGAGGCGAAGCAATGGGTCGAGGCCGCCGTCGCGCGGATGAAAAACGCGCTCCGCATGCTCAACGGTGCCGGCGACCAATACTACACGTTCGGCCATCTCACGCAGTACTGCTTCGACGAAGACTTTCAATCGCGCGCACGCATCTTCGCGATGGAGCGGATGCGCAAAATGACGTCTGCCGAGGCCGAAGAGGCGTGGACGATTCAAGAGGCGATCGATTACGAAGAGTTGCGCTGGAACAAGTACACGCCGGAAGCCCGTCGCGCCGTCCAGTTCGCCGTCTCACAACTGCTCGAGCCGCTACGCGACTATCGGATTCAAAAGACGTTCGCGGGCGATAAATACGGTCTGCTCAAGCTCGAGAGCGTCTTCGATGGCGCGATCATCGTGCTCCACGTGCCGCGGTCGCGCTATCAACGTGCGGCAAATGCCGTGTATACGATGGCCAAACGCCGCTTCTTCACCGCCGTCGAAAATCGTCGTTCGACGGTGGGCGTCAACCAGACGCGTCCGGTCATTTTCGGCGTCGATGAATATCAGCTCTGTATTTCCGAATCCGATGTCGAATCGCTCGGCGTGATTCGCTCCGCGGGCTGTATGGTGCTCGCGACGACGCAGGGCGTTTCATCGCTCTACACGGCGCTCCCACGCGACGTCGTCGATGCCGCGTTGCAGAACTTCACGCAAAAGATGTTCTTCAAAACCGATGACCACGAAACGCTCGCCACGCTTATCCGCGCGACCCAACACACCAAATCCGGCTTCAAGACGGAAGAGCTCTTCGCGATGACGCGCGATCAAGGCGTCGCACATCTCACGATCGGCGACCGCTCTGTGGATGCGGTCATGAATCTCAAGCCGCTCTTCGTTTCGGTGAATCAAATCGGCAACACGGGCTCGCCCGCATCCGCACCCGCGCCCGCATCCGCACCCGCGCCCGCACCCGCACCCGTGCTCGCCGCGGTGAGCTAGCGGCGCGCAAACACCGGATGCGCAACGCGGCGTAACGTCAACGCGCGATTTCTCCACGGAATCGACCCAACATCAGTTCGCAACTGCGGAAACCTTCGCTCGGTGCGTCGACGGAAAATCGACGGCCTTCGTCAGCGGCGAACGCTCCCAGCGCGTCTCGCATCGCGCGCTCGCCGCCGAACTGGAAGCCGAGCTGCGATGTATACGCGGCGCACGCGTCGAGTTTAGCCGCAAGCGCGCGGGCGTCGAGTGCGAAGCCGACCGTCGTGGGCATTTTCGACGCGAGCGGTTCGCTCGCGTCCGCGTCCGGCTCGCGCAAAACGTATGGCGCGTCTCGATACCACATGGTGCGCGGAGTGTGCCCCGGCGCGGCCGCGATTGCGAGGATGGCGTCGCGCACGCGCCGATGATCGACGTGTGCGCCGAGAGCCTGCGGCGCGAAGATCGCATCGGACTCGCGCACGCATTCGCGCAACCGCGCTTCGAGCGCTCGTGCGATATCGTCGGTCGGTGTGAAGTCGCCGAAGAGCGCGGCCGCGGAGTCGTAACCGCGATGCGGCGCTTCGGCAAATTCGAGCCGTGCGACCTCGGAAAAAGCGAGAGCGCGCGCGGCAGCGTCGTCTTCAACACCGCGCAACGCAAGGTAATCGATATCGGCCGCGAGTCCCTTATCGAGTTGGCACGCGAGTGCGAAGCCCGTGGGGCTCGGAACGGATTTCGTAAAGACCGTGCAGAGCGTCGTCGACCACCCACGCATCGCGAGTGAAAAAGCGATCCCGCCGCACGAGAACGCGACGTCGTCGAAGTGTGGCGAGAGGAAGAGTGCGCGCGGCATCAGAGCAGATGCGGCGTCGCGCGAAAGCGGCACGCCTCGATCGCGATCGGCTCGAACGGTTCGCGCGACGGCACGCCGAGTGCGATCGCATCGCGATAGGCATCGAGGATGCGCGCCGCAACCGCGAACCACGAATACGTGCGGCGACATTCCGCAAGCGCGGTCGCGGCGAGACGTTCGCGCAACGAGCCGTCCGTCAAGAGTCGTTCGAGTGAAGCTGCAAGCGCTTCGCGATCGCCCGCTTCGGTAAGGAGCGCGTTTTCGTCGTCGCGCAGACAATCGACCACGCCGACCGAGCGGCACGAAACGGTTGGCAAGCCGCTCGCCATCGCCTCGAGAATCGTATTCGAGAAGCCCTCGGCATACGTCGGGCTTGCGAAGATATCGCCTTCACGATAGACCGCCGCAACGTCTTCGTATGCGACGTAACCGCGCATCTCGACGCGGTCTTCGAGGCCGGCTTCGGCGATCGCATCGCGCGTCGCTGCGACGTCGGGACCGATTCCCGAAACGATCGCGCGAAAGGCATGGCGCGGTGCGAGCATCCCGAGCGCCGCGATAAAATCGAGCACGCCTTTGCGTCGATCGACGCGCCCGTGATAGAGCAACACGGGAACCCTTGCGAGCGTGCCGGGCGCACGCCCCGCACGCGGTTGGAATCGCTCGGTATCGACCGCACCCGGAATTAGCGTGAACCGCCCGCGTGCGATGCCGAGGCGCTCGGAAACTTCCGTACGAAACGAATCGCCACCGATGAGCGCGGGACCACCGCAATCGAGCACGCGCCGCATCGCCGTCTCGTGCGTGCGGCAACACGACCCCACCCAATGTCCGTCGCCGCCTTGGATGCTCGTCACGCACGGAACACCGAGCTCGCGGCTCGCGAGCAGAACCGCGTAGCCCGGTGGATAGCCATACTGCGCGTGGAGGACGTCGAAGGGCGCGCGCGCGTGTTCGTTGCGAATCGTTGCGACGAGTTCGTCGACGTCGCGCTCGAAATCGCCGCCGTCCTGCTCGCCGAGTTGTTCGCAACCGATCACGCGGACGCCGTCGACCGGCGGTGGCGGACCGCCGCCGTACACCGAAACGCCGAAGGGGTCCCCGCGATATTGCGCGATCATCGTGACGTCGTGGCCACCCGCGACCAAACGCCGTAAAAGATTCTCGGCGTACACGCTCATGCCGGAGATCGCCGGAAAGTACCGACGACTTACGAAACAGATCCGCATCGTCTTACGCTTCGTGGTCGCGCAGATAGTGCAAAGCGCGTGGCACCATGACGTCGGCGCGGTGCGCGTCGCGCGAGAGTTCCACACACACGAGTCGATCGTAGTGGATCTCGTGGAGCGCCGCGAGTACGCTCGCGATATCCATATCGCCTTCACCGAAAGGCAGATGCACGTGCTCGCCGCGGCGCATATCTTCAACCGACACGGTCGCGAGTTCGGCCGAGGTTTCGCGCACGGCGTTCGCCGGATCGCGCTCGCCCGTGACGATCACGTGGCCGGTGTCGAGTGCGAGCCGCAAGGCCGGCACGCTGCGCGCGATCGCGCGGTAATCGTCGATCGTTTCGACGAGCATGCCGGGTTCGGGTTCGAGCGCGGCAATCGTGCCGAGTTCGCGCGCGCGTTCCACGACGCTCGCGATGCCCTCGACGAGCCACGTCTGCGCGCGCTCGTGCTCGACGTCCGGCTTCGGGACGCCGGCCCAAAACGACATCGCTTCGGCTTGCGTCGCGGCCGCAACTGCGAGCGCACGTTGCAGAAAATCGACGCGTCGAGCGCGACCTTCCGCGGATGGCGACACGAGCGTCGGTTCGTGTTTTGCGCGTGGATCCAAGAGAAATCGCGCGCCCGTTTCGACGACGCATCCAAGGCCGAGTTCGCGCAGTCGCTTCGCGAATCGCGCGAGCGACGCGTCGAAGTCGCTCGCGTACGGATCGAGGTGATGGTGATCGAGCGTGATCGCGACCCCATCGTAACCGGTATCGGCGATGAGATCGAGGGCGTCGTCGAGACGGTGATTCGCGATACCGTTCGTGTTGTATGCGTAACGCAATTTCATCGTACGAGCGCCTCGCGCGCGAGCGCCGCGGCGTGGACGCCCGGTTCGCGATAGAGCGCGTAGAGCGGACCGACGGTGCGATCGACGGCCGCGCGATCGAGCCAGAGTGGCCCGCCGAGGCGCGCTTCGGCGTCGGGTAACACGCGAATGCGCGCGCGATCCGGCCCCGCTTCGCGAACGACGAGCGAAGACTTCGCGTCGAGAAGTTTGCGAGCGTTGCGTTCGCCGATGCGGTAGTAGCTCATCGTTTCGACTTCGAGGCCGGGCACGATCGCTTTGACGACGGCGACGCCGTGCGTTGCCATTGCGGGCGTCGTAAAATCGACGTAGAGGACGTCGAGTCCGGCGGCGTGGAGCCGCTCGTGGAGCGTCGTGACCAGTTCTTCCCCGGGACGCGCGTCTGCGCGCAGCGTCGGTTCCCAATTCGGCAGCGACGTCGCACGTCGCGTCTCACGAATGGTGAGGATCGGATCGACAATCGCGGCGCGAAGTTCTGCGGCGTCGCGCGCGAGCCACGACGACATCGCTTCGAGTGCGCGGCCTTCTTCATCGGCAAGCGACGTGCGTTCGCGAACGCGTGCGAGATACGCAGCCGGCGCGATGCCGTCGAGATCGGCGAGCGGCCCGTGCGCGAAACGCTTGCGCGCGCGCGCGGAGCCGAATTCGAGCAGCGCCTTACGAATCGCGACGGCACGCGTGGGCGACGCTGCTTCACCCGCGGCCGTGATCGCAAGCGGGAACGGCGCGACAATGCCCGGTCGTTCGGCGCCAACGACGAAGACGTTCGCGATGCCGAATTCGTCGTCGGCAAATTTCACGATCGGCTCGATGCCGGCGCGGGCAAAGCGATCGAGAAGATCGCTCACGACCGGATCGTCGAGACCGGTGAGGTCGAGTGCGATACCGGCATCGAGCGCGCGAAAGCGCACGCCGTTGCCATCGCGTTGGAGCAATTCTTGAATTCCGTGCGCGAGGGCGAATTCGCGCGTCGGGCCGGCGCCGAGGCCGTTCGTAATCGGCGTCGCGAATGCGGTGTAGCCGCCGAGATCGGCGGGCGTTACCGCGACGACATCGAGCGGCACGAAGACCTCCGCGCCATCGGGATAGCGGCGCGCCGCGATCCACGAAAGTTCGGTCTCGCCGTCAACGTCGGAGCCCGCAGGCAAGCCCAAACGCAGCGGATGCACGACGCGATCGGCACCGCATGCGCTCGCGAGCGCGCGGTACGACGCCGTACGGCGCGGCATCTCCGCGAGCGTTGCAGCATGGACGCTCTCGGCGAGCTCGCCGAGCGCGCCCACGAGCGCTTGCGCGGGCGTCGGGCCATAGCTGTGGCCGTGATGGATCGAATGCGCCGCGTCGTCTGCGAAGAAGACGGCCTTCCACGTCGGAATCCCAGCGGCATCGAGTGCGTCGATCGGAAAGACGTGTAATTCGCCCGGCGGCAACGCCGCGCGGTAGGCGCGCGCTGCGGGCGCGGCCGTCGACCAATTGAAGTCGTTCATAGCTGAAGCGGTTGCGTGGAGGGTCGCATCACGGCGAGCTCGTCGAAGAACGCGAGCACGCGATCGCGCGCGAGCGGTGCTTCGTCGAAGGTCGTGAAGACGTGGTCGAACTCGAGCGCCGCGAAGACGGTACGGTAGTGCGCGAGCTCGTCCGGCGTCAGTGGAATCGCCTTGTGATATGCCTTGTGCGCGCTGAGCGCGATCGGCACACCGGCTTCGTCGCGCTCGATTTTCAGTGCGTCTCCGCAGAAGACGGCACGCTTGCGCACATCGTGCAGCAGCGCGTGGCCTTCGTAATGACCGCCGATGTGATGGAGTGTGAGCCCTGGCGCGAGGTCGAGCGTCATATCGTAGGGCCGGGTGACGCGAAACGCCTTACTCCACACGAGACCGTCGCGATGGAGCGGTACCTCGGGTGCGAAACGATCTTGCAATTGCCAAAGTGCGCCGCAACCGTGTGGGTGGGACGTACTCGCAAACGCAAGGCCGCCATGCGATGCGATGAAATCCAGCGCTCGCGAATCGTAGAAGCCCGCAGCTTCATACGCGATGTTGCCGCCATCGCGCAAGACGAGCCAACCCGTTCCGCCGAGCCCGACCGTGGGCTCCGTCGTAAAGCCGAAGATTCCGGGCACGATCTCGCGCCATGTCGTCGTCACGCGCGTTGCGAGCGTTGCAACCGTGGTGAAGCGCCAACCATCTTCGGGAAGATCGTTCCGCACGTCGGTACAGACCGGGCACGCGGGCGGCGTCGCGAAATAGCGCTGCCAGAAGCCGCAATTCTCGCAAACGTAGGGCATCAGCGGCATACGATGGCCTCGCTCGCCGCATCGTGTACGAGACGGTCGAAGATTGCGAGTGCTGCGCGTTCGCGTTCGGCGGCGGAGCGATCGAAGCCCGAGCCCGATGCGACGGAATCCGTAAAGGACCGAACGAGACGCGCGAACGGCGATGCAAGTACGTCGAATGCGATTGCGTTCGAGAGGCCCGTCGCGGCGTCGCAAATCGCGAGCGTGCCGCCGGGCGTCTGGCCCATGGTATCGTGTGCCGTCGCAAGTCCACGCGTTCCGACGACTTCGAGGCGGCGACGCGGGAGCGATTCGGGATGATTATACGCAACGTGAAGTTGCGCGAGCACGTCGCCGCGCGTGCGCGCGACGATCGTCGCACCATCGTCGACGTCGTATGCGTGAACGCGCCGCTGCGCGAACGCGCGCGCTTCGACGATTTCATCGTCCAGGAGCATCGAGACGAGATCGAGCCCGTGCGGCGCGAGATCGACCAGCGCCCCGCCGCCCGATCGCGCGGCGTCGACGCGCCAATTATCGTCCGTCCACGTGGCCGGTAACCAACACGCGTACACGATTCGGATCGCCGTCACGATGCCGAGGTCGCCCGCCGCGATCGACGTGCGCAGACGGCGATGCGCCGGATGATGGCGCTGATCGTATGCCGTCGCGTAGGCGACGTTCGCGCGCGCGCACGCCGCGAGCATCGCTTCGCCATCGGCGAGCGACGTCGCCATCGGCTTCTCGCAGAGGACATGTTTGCCGCGCGCGGCCGCGCGCTCGACGAGATCGCGATGCGTGGAATTGGGCGTCGCGATGTAGACGATGTCGACGAGATCGCACAACGCGTCGATATCCGTGACCGCGATGAGGCCGCGCGAACGCGCGAGGTCGCGCGCGATGGGATCGGGATCGCAGGCCGCGACGAGCCGAGCGTCGTCGAGCGAGCGAAGCGCGGGATCGGCGTAATCGCGCGCGAGCCAGCCGTAGCCGACGATACCCCAGCGAAGCACGCCTACCAGCGTTTCGGAAGCGCGACGAGTTCGCGCGTGCGCGCCATGGTGACGATCCAAGCGTCGTCCGACATCGTTGCGACGGCGGGAGCGGATGTCACGAGCGGATACGTTGCGAGGGCAGCGTACTCGTGTTCGTAACGCTGCGACGGCCACACGATCTGGGTACCGCCGTCGGCAAGGTAGAGCGGATTGCGAACGAGCGGCGCTCCGAGCGTCGGTAACGCGACGTCGTCCGCACACGCTCGTGCGTCGCTCGCCGTGGGACCGTCGACGAATGCGTACGCGGGTGTGGTTTCGGAGGCCCCGCAGATCGGCACGGCACCACGCACGACGGCATCGGCGAACGAGCGATCGTCGTAAAAGACCGCGCTCGGGAAGAGCGCCGCGTAGCCTTCCCGATCGAGTGGCGCGCCTGCGGAATAATTATCGACGGTCGCGTTATGCGCGTGCGATACGGCGATCGTACCGCCGGAATTGACGAGACGGCGCATCTCGCGCGCGACGTGATCTTTTCGCGGGAGGAAGTACAGCGCATCGTGCACGTGCACGAAGTCAAAGGCGGCCGATTCGATCGGCCAACTCGACGCCGCATCGAAGCAAACCAGTCGCGCGGAGGGTGCGATGAAATGCCGTGCGAGCCAGAGTTTCGCGAAGACGACGTCGCCGCCGGCGGCATCGACGCCGACGCGTGCGAGTTCGCGCAGGTAATGACCGCCGCCGCAAGCGACCTCAAACGATCGCTTCGCGTGCCGCGGACGGTGCGCGGCGATGAGTCCGAGTCCCGCGACGAAGGTCGGATCGCTCCAGCGATGGGCAAAGTAGGTTGCGACGCCGCCGAAGCCGAGCGCGTGCATCGCATCACGTAGCGAGAGCGTTTCGATATCGCGCGCGACTGCGCGACGTTCGTCGAGCGGCGGTGCGGTCGTCGGATCCCAATCGTCTCGATCGCCGATGAGGAGTGCGAGCGCTTCGAAACGATCGCCCGCATCGAGCGCGGCAAGGGCATCTGCAGCGAGGCTCTCGCGACCGACGCGCACGAAGGGAATGCCATCAACGACGGGCCACCGACGCGTGCCGTCGGTGCACGAGTGTGCGGAGTCGGCGTGGAGTGTGAAGCCGCGCAGTATCGGCTCGTCGATCGACGACGCCGCGTCGATCACGCGAGTCCGGCTTCGGCGAGGACGCCCAGGTGGAAGCGTTGGATCGGGCCTGCATGGACGAGTTCGAGATCGTCGAGGGCGTGCGACATTTCAAAGGCTGCAACGCGCGCGTATTGGCGGACTTGAAGGACGCGATCGATCACGTCGCCCGCATGAAACGCGCGTGCTTCCGGCTCGTCCGTCGAGGGAAGGAGACGCGTACGAACGTCACGTGCACGTGCTGCGAGCGTTTCCGGAAGATCGGCGAGCACGCCCTCGGTGAAGCGGTCGACGATCGCATCAAGGTGCGTGCCGAGCAGCAATTCGCCCGCGAAGCCGGAGTCCGGCAAGACCGCGTTATGCAGATGGTGCACCATGCCGAGCAAAAACGCTTCCTCGCCCGATGTCTCGTAGCGTGGCGCCGCAAGAACGGCATACACACACACGGCGAGGCAGTGCTCCGCGTGACTCTCGGGCGGATCGAGCACGAGTCGCGGTGCGTCGGGCGCCGTTGCGCCAGCCCGTGGTTGGTCGGCGAGTGCGAAGACGAACATCGGCACGTCCTCGAATGACGCGAGATCCGCATCGCCCGTGAGCGTGGACCGCAGTTCTTCGCGCTGCTCGGATGGAACGGGTCCGGCCGCGCGGTCGAACGCTTCGCCGATGACCGCGAGTCGTTGCGTAGCATCGAGCCCGGCGCGAGCGAGAATCGCGCCATCGATCGCACCGAGACGCGACGCCGCAATCGCTAGCGCGGTCGTCTCGCGCGCTACATCGCCCAGATTCACTCCGTCGATCGCACGACGCCACGCGTGCGCGAAAAGCCCTGCGGCGACGGAGTGTGATGCCCCCGCCCGACGCGTGCGTTTGAGGGCACCAATATCGTCGAAGAGCGTCGCGTACCGCGCGAGCGCGCCGACCGCAGCAGTCGTCATCGCGCCGGGACGGAAACCTTCCGTTCCGACGCGAGCCACGTGCGCAGACGTGCCTCTTGTTTGCTAAAGTCGTGTTCGGTTGCGTTGCCGTCGATCGTCATCGGCGCTTTGAAAAACACGCCGAGTTGTTCTTGCACGCCGCCCTCGCCGCGTTGGCTTGCGAGATCGAGCGAACGCGCAATCTCGATGACGAGCGGCGCTGCGAGAATGGAATCTCGGCAAAGAAAATCGATTTTGATCTGCATTTTTTGCCCGAGGAAGCCGGAGACGTCGATATTGTCCCACGCCTCTTTGTTGTCGCCGCGGGGCTTATAGTAGTTGATCTTGACGATGTGATCTTCGACGGGGTAGCCGAGAATCGAATCGAGCACGGAGGCTTTCGTCGCGAGCTTCGATGCGAGCGAAGCCGGATCGTCGAGCGCTTCACCGTCGCGATTGCCGAGAATGTTGGTCGAAAACCAGCCATCGACGTGAAGCGCGCGCGCCTTGAGCGCGGGTGCGATCACGGTTTTGATCATCGTCTGACCCGTTTTGCCGTCCTTTCCGGCGACGGGGACGTTGTGGCGATTGGCAAGTTCGACGAGGGCCGGAACGTCGGCGGCGAGACTCGGCGTGAAATTGCCGTAGGGAACGCCCGCCTCGATTGCCGCGTAGGCGTAGAGCATTGCGGGCGGAATCTCGGCGTCATTCGCATCGAGTGCGTGTTCGAACGCTTCGAGACGCAAAAATTTCGGTGCGGTGAGATCGGGCCAACGCTCGACCGATGCGAGATTGATGACGACGCATCCATCCACGTGACTCGTCGCACGGAAGCTCGCGATATCGCTCTGCACCTGCGCGATCGTCGCGCGATGGCCCGTTGCGGCAAGAGCGTTTGAACCCGTGACGTTGTTGCACCAGCCCGGTGCCCCGATCGCGGGCATTGGCGCGAGTGCGGCGAGGGCGGGCGTGACGGCCGCCAGCTGTTCGGATTCGAGCACGCGATGATGGCGCGCGGCCGCCGCGAGATCATCCGGGTAGAGATCCCATCCGGCGAAGACCATCTCGCGATAGTCAGCGAGACCGGCCCCCGTGACGTCGGCGAGGGGCAGGCCCGTCGTATCGCTCGCACCCGAGCGCAACAATTCGATGCCTGCGACGGCCGTCGTCGAAACGGCTCCGCCGAATCCGATGACGAGAACGCCGAGTTTGCGCTTAAACGTCGGGAGATGATCAGTCACGTTGCTTGACACCCTTCTCGATGCACGAAAGCGGCCTTCGCACGTGCGACGTCGCGCCATACAGACGCATCCGGCGGTTTTCCGGTTCCGCAGAGCGGTCGCACGCAATTCGCCTTCGATCAGAGCGTCACCCAGTAGCGTTCGTGTCTTCATAACGATACGAATTGGCAAGAGTAAGCGTGCGTTCGTGCTTCGTTGAAGCTACGCATGATCGTCAAAACGATGATGGGCCAAACGCATCAGCGCGAAACCATCCAGCAACTCGGAAGAAACTTCCTCGTCGCCGCCGCTCCAGACTCCGGCAAGATGCGCGCAATCGTAGCGCTCGTGATCGGCAGACTGGTCGAGCTTTGCTCTCCCACCACATCGGAAAAGTCCCTCGCGCAACGTCGGCGGCCCAGGACAATCGGTGCGTTGACCACGCGAACTCGACCGACGTCCCCCGAGGCGCCCGTGAAGATTGATTTCGACGGTCGTCGTGCCCGGAATCAAACGCAGCTTGTCGACGATGGTCGAGCTCGACCAGCTTCATAGCGCAGAGCAAGGTAAGAAACGCGACGACGAGCCACAGGCCGGAATTAGGTGCTAGTATTGCAGGAGCAAAGTGCGAACCAGATTTGAGGCGGGGCATGGAGCAATCAATCGTCAAACTCGAAGAACAAGCAGAAGCGATCGCCCGGTATCTCGGGAGTAGCTATCCAAGCGCATGCATCAGTCGTTACGAGGATACTCAACGCGATGTCATCGGCTTCCGTTTTTTCGACACGACGCACGGTGATGTCGAATTTAGTCGTCAGCTTCTCCAAACGTTCCCGACGAATGAGAACGCTGTAGCTCTCGAGCTACATCTCCGTCACGCGGGTTCGGAAATTAGCGATACGCATCCGGGTGAACGCTTGGTTTTTGCGATGGCAGGTTGTCGGCGGGAGCCGACGTAGCTCGCGCGATTCGTTCGTCCAGCGCGCATATTAGCGCGTAGGTGTTCGCGAGAGGCTTACTTCCGGGCTGTTTTAAAGCAGCCAGGCGGCCTTATCCAACGCCGACCAGGCCAAGATATAGCGCTCCACCATCCACCGGGCATTCGACTAAAAAGCAGTCGACATCTGTTCGGAGGCTTGCCTTTTCCAGAAAATTGGATCGAGGGCGTAATGCCGGTCGGATCAGTTCATTGCACTATGCAACCTTGTAACGCGAGATACGCGTAATACTTGGGAGCCGCTTGGGACGTTGTTGCACTACGAAATTATTTGGGACAATTTGCGGCTCTAAACCAACGCGGGATTGGGTGGAAGACTTGCGACAACATTTTGCCCTTCGGAGGCTCAGTCAGCCCCATGACCGTCAGTCCGATCTGTTCGTCGTATCCGTCTTTCAGGATATACCAAAGGTTCATCCTACTATCGACGTAGATCCAACCAACCTGTTTTCCGGTTCGACTGTCGTTAAGGATGCCGCCAAATTGTATGTCGGAATCTGAATAAGTTCCGTTATCATTGATGATTTTGGAGTTCGTGTCTTGGTGCAGGCGCGTAGGGTCATGAGTTGACGCGCATAGAGGACGGCCTTTTTCAACCTGCACGATTCCGATATTTGGATTACCAGTTTGCGGCCACGCTCAACGAACGTCTAGCCGGAACAAGCGTGAAAGAATGGCTTCTGACGTAAGTTTTGAGCCATGAACCCGCTCGGTAGCTTTTGAGCGTTTGAACGCAGAAACAGGAGGGCCACGGAGCCGCTTTCCGATACTTTCACGACGTCGGGATTGGCCAAACTTGAAGTTCATTAGGCTTTAGTATTGTTAGAACCGAATTTGGCGTTAGCATCTCATTCCACAATAATTTTATTCTTGAGTAAGCAATGGCAACGCAAGCGCTTGCCACGACGCCGTCCTGAGGTGTATTCCGCTTGGTGACTAGGACATTTTTTAGCCAGTACCCGAATGTTTTGTGGCCCAAGTGTTCGACTTGAGCAAGACTTTGAACTCGGAATCCGACGCGAAGACGGTTACGTCTTCCGACCGGGACCGGGTGACGAGCCGTGGACCCCAAACAAAGTAAGCCGTCAATTCGGGCAGATCGCGGATTGGAAGAAGCTCCCGGAAGGACTGCGTTTTCACGATCTCCGGCACGGGTACGCGACGCTCTGCTTCGCGTCAGGGACGTCGCTCAAGGTCGTTTTGGAAGCGCTGGCCATTCGAGCGTCGCCGTCACCTCAGCGATCTACGTGCACGTTCTCAACGAAGCAAAGGTCGAAAACTCGAAGCGTCTTGACGCCTGCCTCGGCGACGCACTCCGCCATTCAGCGATCTCACGGAAGCCGCTGGGCCCTAAAAAGCGGTCTTACCGCCAAACGCTGCCTAACCGCTTCCAAAGGAAATTTGGTGACGCGTTACTCCTTATGGGACGGGCCTCTCAAGCGAGTGGCGGGAAAGTGTAGTTTGCACCTTGGCCATATCATAAGGTCCGGTCAAGTCACGATATGTCTTTGCTGATAGGCCTTTACGTCATATTGCGTCTTGAGCGATATCGGCTGGTACCGATGGGTTTGTGACACGTTTGTGACAAGGCATCGGGCGCGAACGAAAACGACGACCGCAAGCCGCAATCGAAAGCGCTACAAAGATTAACGCCCTTCAACGACCCGCGCACAAAATTTCATAGGATAGGATGATGCAGTTAATGATAAGCGAACATACGTTCGATGCCGAACCTGCTGGCCTTACAATTGCAAAGACGCTCATTCGTGGGTTATCGGATAGCGATCGCGATAGGCTTCTCACGTGGCTCGCTGCCACATTTGTGACACGAGGTCGATTACTAGATCGCGGTAGATAGACGGCCAACACTCGCGCAGCTGCTAAGAAGCACAATCACACGTAGCAAAAAAAACGCCTGGCTCTTTACGGCCCTGTCACCCGCCTACCCAGATTACCCACCCGCGTTTTTACCCCCACGCCAACGTACCGGGGCGTACTCCTCGGGCAACGCACCCGGCGGTGGAGCGGCTACCGCAGGCATAGCCTCCGGCGGATCAACAGGATTTGGCGCATGTGGGGCGCTCAGCGGCGGGATCAAACGCGGCGGCGGAACCGGATCAACTTTTGTCCGAATTTTGCTTGGAAATACGTCGAGACGTGTTTCATCATCAGAGCTCCCCGTGAATGTAGACCGAATTGTCGTTACAAATTTAATATTCAATTTTAGGATGAAACCTCCATGCGGGGGTTGAGTGGCTACGATCTTTATAGACAAGTTCCACGGAAACGGCCGTATTTTCGGCAAGAAGAAGCGAATCGCTCATCGGCGCTTTTTCCGAGATACAAATACGTTCTTCTGACGCCGCCGCATCTATGAGGTCACGGATAACCGTAAGCTGTTGCTATTGACCCAGACCAATTTCTGGACCACCGGATACTGCTGAAAAGCGGCTGATGTAGAGACCGGGATAAACTCGCTTTTCGCGTAACCATAACGAGCCAACTTGATCCTAAAGCGGAGCGGACGAGCTTGCGTGCATCCCCGAAAGATATTGGAAGTCCCCGGTCTGAGACTACGCTCAAAGCGATCGTCGATTTACGAAAGCGCCTCCTTGATCTATCGAATCGAAATCGGCTTCTAAACTATAAGCATAGGGAGACAGCCCGTCAGGTACGTGTCGTCGATAACTCGCTCACTGCCTTAGATCAAATTTTTAAATCGGAAACGACAATCCGTTTAAACGGTTTACCAAAGGAAAAGGAGAGTAGCGACGACCTCCGTCTTGAGCAGGCTCTAGCAGAAGCTCGCCTTTCAGATGAACAATATTTGTCTGAAATCAGCAACAACCAAGACGATGCCGACGCCGTCCTTGATGCAGCTGAGAAAAGCCTTCAGGACCGAGTGCGCGCCCGTCTTGGCGTTCCCTCACCCCGTCGCGAAAAGCGAACACAAGAGCAAGTCGCTTTAGGCCTCGGCATATCACCGGAATTTGGACTTGAC
>JAYTXC010000341.1:0-2088 GCA_043743145.1 Rhodospirillales bacterium | reverse complement strand
CGAAATCTGCGCGCGCGTGCGCGCGAAGAGTCGCGTGCCGATCATCATGCTCACCGCGAAAGATCGGATTCCCGACCGCGTGAACGGCCTCGATCTCGGCGCCGACGACTACCTCACGAAACCGTTTTCGATCGAAGAGTTACTCGCTCGCGTGCGCGCGCGGCTACGCGAACGACACCCCAAATCGAACATGATCGCGGCGCTCGATCTCACGATGGATCGCGACCGGCACGAAGTCATTCGCGCCGGCAAGACGATCGCGCTCACCGCGAAAGAGTACGCATTACTGGAATATTTGCTCTTGCACCGTAATAAAGTGCACACGCGAGACGAACTCTTCAATGGCGTGTGGGGCAGTGATTTTCTCGGCGACTCCAATCTCATCGACGTCTACATTCGCTATCTCCGCGGCAAGATCGACGACGGCTTCGATGAGAAGCTCATCGCGACCGTACGCGGCGTCGGGTACACGCTGCGCGCCTAGTATTTCGCTCGCTCCGTGTGCGAATCGCGAGTTTTTACGCGGTCCTCTTGCTCGGCGTCATCGCGGTCGTCGCGATCGTCTTGACGTTGCAATTACGCGCGATTCTCCTCGACGAAGCACGGACGAAGATCGATCGCATCGGCACCGATATCGCAACCGTCGTACGTGGGAATTCGCTGCTCTCGGCGATCGGCGACGCACTGCCCATCGAAGAGCAACTCACGACGACGGGCAGCCTCGATCATTGGTCGAGCCCCACGACGTACGTGGAAATCGACACGCCCGCGGGCTATCCCGAGGGCAAGAGCACGAACATGGGCGGCGCGACCTTCGACCAAACGAGCGCCCTGCGCGATCGCACGATCGTCTATCGCGTCGAACATCGGCCGCTGCTCGGCGATCTCCTGGTGCGCGATGAATTCGTGCGCTATCCCGGCGTCGCGCTCATCATCGAGGTCGGCGAGTCGCTCGCGATCTACGACGAAACGCTCGCGCGCGTACGCACGCTTCTGATCGCCATCGTCGTCCTCGCGGCAGCCTTCGTGATCGCGGGTTCGTTCGCGCTCGCTTCGAGTGCGCTCGAACCAATCGCGCGGCTCGGTGCGGCGATGGGCGAGATCCGCTCCGATCGCTTGAGCCGCAGGCTCGGGCTCTCGAGTCGCAACGACGAACTCGGAACGCTCGCGCAGAGTTTCGATGCGATGCTCGATCGGCTCGAGGATGGGTTCGCACGCGAGCGACAGTTCATCTCCGACGCATCGCACGAACTCAAAACCCCGCTTACCGTCATCAATGCAAACGCGCAGATGCTCGAACGTTGGGCCGATCGCGACCCCGACATTCGCGCCGAGAGCTTGCGCGCGATTCGGAACGAAAGCGCGTCGCTCGCCGCGATGGTCAATGGCATGCTCGTCCTTGCGAAGGCCGAATCCGGCGACGACATTCCGCGCGAACCGCTCGCACTGCGTGGGATCGTCGCCGATGCCGTTGCGGCGGCGCACGCACGTGCCGAAGACAAAGGTCTTGCACTTACGTTCGCGGCCGCCGATCCCGCGGGCGACGACGGTCCCGTCATCTTGGGCGATGTGAATCTCTTGCGGCAGCTCTTCACCAATCTCATCGACAATGCGCTGAAGTTCACGGAGTCAGGCTCGATCGATGTCGTGGTCGCGCGCGACGGTATGGAGACAACGGTTACCGTGAGCGATACCGGCATCGGCATCGACGACGAGGCACTCGATCGCGTCTTCGATCGTTTCTTCCGCGCCGACGCATCGCGCAACCGCGCGATCTCGGGCACGGGCCTCGGCCTTGCGATCGTGCGCAGTATCGCGCGCGTTCACGATGGCCGCGTCGAAGTGCGGCGGCGGCCCGAAGGTGGGAGCGCATTCGTTGTGACGTTCCCAACCCTCACCGGAGCTTCATGACGCTCGTTGCCGTGTGCGGTATCATGCCGAGGTGCATCTGACCCTGCCCTGGTCGTTGCCGAACCCGCCGCACCGGTCGGGCGGCCGCGCATCGCTCACCCGCGCCGCAACGCTCGCCGTCGTCCTTGCCGCGGGGCTCGCGTCCGCATTGCCCGCGCGCGCCGAAACGACGACCTT
>JAYTXC010000340.1:0-2161 GCA_043743145.1 Rhodospirillales bacterium | reverse complement strand
CCGGGCGCCGAGCGGTCGGCGAACTTCTCGGCGGTACGCGGCGGCTCGACGCCGCGCGGATCAACACGATCCACGCTGGAGCGACCATCGATGACATCGATGTCGTCGAACTCGTTTCGAAATACGAGGATGTCGCGGCGCTGCGTCAGCTCGAACTCGAAGAGGTCGCCTTGCGCCTCGGCGAGATCGACGGCATCGTCCTGGTTGACGTCCCGCGGGCACTCGAACACTACGTCGTGCCCTTCGTGCGCCGTGGGATGCGGATCGTCGTCGTCGCGGAACCCGACTTGCTCGGCGGTTCTGCGGCACGCACGACGATTCGCGATCTCACGAAATTCGGATTCCCTCTCGAGCGGCTGTGGCTCGTCACCAACGACCGCGACAAACAGCAGACGATCACGGCGCGCGAACTTGGGAAGCTGATCGGCCTTTCGATCGCCGCCGAAATACCGCGACGTAACGATCGCCGTGCATACGACCGCATCGTCGACGCATTCGCGCGGCGTATGATCGATGCGCCCGCGGAGACGCCATTTATGCGGCTGCCGTCGCTCGCGCGACTTGCGGCGCCGGATTTAATGACCCGCTCGCATCGCAAGAGCGATCTGCGCGCGGTCGCGATCGCGACCGGCGAGAATTCGGTCTCGATCGCGAACGCGGCGCAAGAGCAATTCGAAGCGCGCAAGCAAAAACGCGATCGCATTCGGCGTGAGATTAACGAACAAATGATGTCGCGTGTCGATCTCGTCGCCGCGAGCGCGAGCCACTCCGATAGCGAGAAAATGGCCGAGCTGCGGACCACGATGACGATCTCATCGATAAACTCGTGTCGTCGCGTGATGATGCCGCGGGTTTGACGCTCGAGGATCGCGCGGAAATGAAGAGAGAAATCCTCGACGAGCAGCTCGGACTCGGGCCGCTCGAAGATCTCATGCGCGGTCCCGCGATCTCCGAAATCATGGTCAACGGGCCGAACAAAATATTCGTCGAGCGTTTCGGAAAAATCACGCGCTCGCACCGGACCTTTCAAAATAATCGTCAGCTGCGCGTCGTCATCGAACGCATCATGGCGCCGCTGGGCCGCCGGATCGACGAATCGTCGCCGATGGTCGATGCGCGCTTACCGGACGGCTCGCGGGTTAACGCGATCATCGAACCGCTGGCGATTCACGGCGCGACCCTGACGATTCGTCGCTTCGGCGCTCAGCGCCTGACCGCCGAAGATCTCGTCGCCCTCGGTTCGTTGCCGAGCGAAGCGGTTGCCGTGCTCGAAGCGCTCGTTTTGTCGCGGCACAATATCGTCGTCAGCGGCGGTACGGGCTCCGGCAAAACGACGTTTCTCAACGTGCTTTCGAAGTACATACCGGGCGACGAACGCATCATTACGATCGAAGATTCGGCCGAATTAAGCCTCGGCCAAGATAATGTCGTCAGCCTCGAGGCGCGCGCATCGAATATCGAGGGCCGCGGCGCCGTTTCCATTCGCGACCTTGTGAAGAACTCGATGCGCATGCGGCCCGATCGGATCGTGATCGGCGAGTGTCGCGGAGGCGAAGCGTTCGACATGCTTCAGGCGATGAATTCCGGTCACGAGGGGTCGCTCACCACGCTCCATGCCAATACCGCACGCGACGCGGTCGCGCGGCTCGAAACTCTCGTGCTCATGGCAGGCTTCGACTTACCGATTCGGGCGATTCGCGAACAAATCGCGAGCGCGATCGACATCATCGTCCAGATCGATCGTATGCGCGACGGCAGCCGCAAGGTCGTAAGTATCTGCGAAGTCGTCGGAATGAATGACGACCAAGTCAGCGTCGAAGAGATCATCCGGTATCAGGCGCGGGGCATCGACGACGAAGGCGCGGTCGTGGGTGCGTTTCAAATCTCGGGGCGGCGCCCGCACTTTTTGTTGCGATGTGAGGAGCTGGGCGTCACTTTCGATGAGCGGCTTCTCGTGCAGCTCGAGCCGATCGTCGTCGAGCCGTGTGCGGAATCGTCCGAAGAGCCCAAAGGCGAGTTTCCTCGCGTTGACCGCAGGCGAAATCGTAATGCTGCGGCGTCAGCGCCGATCGTAAGCTGACGCGCGCGACGCACACTCGATCCCGTTGTGCGTCTCCTTGGAGCAGGCGCGGGAAGCGCGTAAGCGTATCTTGCAAACGCT
>JAYTXC010000339.1:0-8745 GCA_043743145.1 Rhodospirillales bacterium | reverse complement strand
TCGTGCCAAAAGCGACGATCGAACGAACGACCAAGCAGAAGCGCGCGATTCGGAGCGCTTTTGAATCCGAAGGCCGGCCGCTCTCAACGACGGAGGCATTCGAAGCCGCGCAAGGCCTCGTTGGTGGTCTCGGGATCGCGACGGTCTATCGCTCCATCAAATCGCTGCTCGACGACGGCTGGCTCACGCCGATCGACGTCCCGGGCAAAGGCGTGCTCTACGAACTTTCGGGCAAAGCGCACCACCACCACTTCTCGTGTACGTCGTGCCATCGCGTCTTCGAACTCGACGGATGCGCCGACGACGTGCTCGTGCCGTTGCCTCGTGGCTTCAAAGCCACCGGCCACGACGTGACGATCTTCGGACGTTGCGCGACATGCGCCGCCCCGCAACATCCGCCTGTTGCGAAAAAGACGGCGAGCCCGAAGAACACGCTCACGATTTTGAAAAAGGTCACAAAGCGCCGCTGATCGTCTTGATTTTTTACTAATACCGATTTCTCATTAGCAGGTATACCCGCCGATATTGAGAAACAAATATCGTCTTGCGCGACTTCGCTTCGCTCGCGCGACTCGAAAAGGTGGGCAGACAATTGGGCAGGGTCGATCGTCACGGTCGCATATTCTTCGCGCGCGCGGTCGCAATCGCAATCGCAATCGGTTTCGTATCGAGTCTTTGGCCGACGCGAGTCTCCGCGGGAACCGGTTCCGGATACCTTACGGGGAGCGTCGTCGCAAACGGCGGACCAGCGATCGGCATTGCGGTGACCGCCTCGGGCAATAGCTTTACCGCGCAGGCGACCACCGACGCGCAGGGCCACTTCGTGTTTTCGGGCCTGCCGATCGGCGTGTATGAGGTGAGCGCGAGCGGAAAAGATGGGCGCGTGCTCACGCGCGTCGATCTCAGCGAATCCGGAGCGACGGTCGGGCTCGACCTTTCGCTCAAGGAGATCGGCAGCACGCGCGTCGTGCGTTCGTCATCCGTCGCTCGAGCGGGCACCGATCTCACGCTCAACAGCACCTATCTGCAGCGCTCACCCGCGAGCGGCAGCTTTCCCGAATTTCTCATTCAATTGCCAGGTGCCGTCCGCGGCGCCAATGGCGTCGTGCATCTCAATGGCGATCATGGCGTCGTCAACTATTTCGTCGACGGAGTACCGATTCCGCAAGCGCTCAACCGTCAGCTCGGAAGCGAAATCGACCCGAACGATATCGCGTATGTCGACGTGATCGAAGGCGCATTTCCCGCGCAATATGGCTTGCGTTTTGGATCGATGCTCAACATCTCGACGCGTGCGGGTACGGGCCCGCCGGGCCTCACGGGCGAGCTCCGCGGTGGATCGTATGGGAACCTCGATCAGTCGCTCGGCTATCACGCACCGCTCGGTGTCGGCGGGGGCCTCTCGCTCGCGATGCGCGACCAACGCTCGACGCGCGGACTCGATCCGCCCAATTTCGACTCGCCGCATAACACCTCGAGCAACACGAACCAATTTTTACGGCTCGTCATGCCACGCGGGCGGAACGATTTCACCGACCTGACGCTCACTCATTCGTTCCGTTCGTTTCAGATTCCAAACGACGTTGCGGGCGGCCAGCCGGCCACGACCGATCTCAACGAGAAACAAGAAGATACGTTCCTCAACCTTCAGTTTCGTCAGGCGCTCGGAGAGGCGGGATCGCTGAGCTTCGGGCCGGCGCTGAAAATTTCGCGCATCCGCGACTTCGGCGACGCGACGAACGACTTCACCTACGGAGAGGCCCTCTCTGCCGCGACAGGCGGCGCCCCATCCGATTGCGCGACGGCGATCACGACGCAAAGCTACACGAACGGAACCTGTGCGTTCTCCCTCAACGACGATAAGACGGCGACCGACTATCGTTTCCAAACGGACTACGTGCAACGCATCGGCCACCACGAGATTCGAGCGGGCGGAGCATACCAATATACCGATGTCGGCAAACGGTATGCCGTCACGCTCCAACCGAGGAATTTCCTCGCGCCGATCGTGAACCCCGCGACTCCCAACGCCGCGACGACCGTCGTCGACAACGCGTCGAACAGCGGGACGACGTACGAATCATATCTGCAAGATAGCTGGAAAATCGGTGAAACATATCGGCTCGATTATGGTGTTCGATACGACTACTTCACGCTTTCATCGACCGACTTCGCTCGCCAATTCGGCATGTTCTCACCACGCGTAAAGCTAACGCGCTACTTCGGCTCGCGCGCGAGCGTGTACGGCTATTTCGGTCGACTCTTCGAGCCGTTCTCGTTCGAAAACGTCGATCCAATCGCCGCGCAAAAGCTCAATCTTCCGAACCAACCGACCCTCGCGCAATTCGATCTCAAACCCGAACGCGATACGTTTCTCGAAGCGGGCGCGCACCTTCCGCTCGGAGCGGGATCGCTCGGTCTGCGCGTATGGCAGAAAAATGCGACGGATCTGATCGACGATACGCAAGTCGGCGTCACGTTACTCCATCAAGACATCAACTACGCGATCGGTCGTCTCTCGCAACAGGCCGCCTATTACGAACAACCGCTCGCGCGGAACGGACGTGCCTATCTTTCCATCGCTCATACAGTCTCGTTGAACAAGGGCTGCGAGACGCAACTCTTGGCACCGTGCTTCGGGTCGGCAACCGATTTCGCATCGGCCGATCACGATCAGCGTTACAGCGTCACGGCGGGTGCGCTCTTCAACGATCGCCACAACGGCTGGTTCTCGTTCGACGGCGAATATGGGAGCGGACTCTCCTCGACGAGCTGTCCGCCGGTGACGCCGAATTGCAAACGCACGCCGCACACGATCTTCGCCTTCGAAAAGGGCATCGGTCTCGGGCCCGATACGGCGCTAACGCTTCGCGTGCAAAACGCATTCAACGACCGATACTTCGTCACGTTGCTCAACGCGCAGGGCAATCACTACGCACCGCCGCGCTCCTTCGACGTGGGAATTAAGTTCGGAAAATAGCCGGGTGCCGTCTCGGCGAATTGGTGATCATGGGCGGTGCGCCCGAACCACAGACCAAATAGCGCGACTCAACGAGGCCACGTTCCAGGAAGGCCCAAAGGGACGCGCCATCGTCGCCAAACGCACGCTTCGGAATGACGATTGGCTCCCCCGTTTGCCGAACGAAAACGAACGTGCTGCCGAGATCGCGGACCGATGTAAGTTGCTCCCACGCGATTGAGAATGATTTTGGCACGACCTCCTCGATACCGCGGTCGCCGAGCCGAAATTCGTAAGCGATTCCCCCCTTCGCCTGATTCGCGAGGAAACGTTTCCGGTAGAGGATGATCGGCACCGTCACGAGGGCGCCAATAAGAAACTCTGCGCCGATGATATGTGAAACGGTATCTTGATGCCCGATGAAGTGCGTGATTGCAATCGCGAGGTCGATGAGGGTTAGGATTATCCCAAGGGGGACCATGAGTGATTTCTGCACGTTTGTCGCTTTGTAAAACGGGACCGCCGAGTCACGGGCGACGATCAATTCGTCGGCCCGCGAGGTAAATTTGATCGTTTCTGCCGTCATTTTGAAAGCTCACTTCCGTATCGTTTGACTCTTGGTTTTTCGAGTCATGGCGTTGCCTGCCTCCCCTCCAGAGGCAGGCTCACGAAAAAGAGCGACTCTCGTGTGTCGGCAACACTCGGTTCTAGCCGCATTGGCGGCTACGTCGAACGACGCGGAACGTCGTGCGTCGGCGAAATCGCCATGACACGCGCCGCGTGCGTACGAGCATATATGCCTCCTCGAGAGTCGCCGTCGTGGCGACGTCACGCTACCGCCTGCGCAAGAACCAGGAGGCCGACGGAACCACGACCGAAGCGCTTTCTCAATTCGTGAGTCTGTCGGCTGCATTTGTTCATACGCTGCGTAGTTCTCGCGGCTTACGAGGTGTCGTGTCGGCTGGGTCACGAGGTAAATTATACGATACGATACGATACGATACGATGCGCTCGACGTCGAGCTTCGCGCACACGCAGAGCATCCTAAGCTCGGGGTGAATAATGCTAATATTTGACGATTCGGGGGGCTAACGTTTTCATGAAAATTCTCGGTCTTCTTCATCTCCTGCAGTTTCTACTAAGCCGATCGACATAGGCCATTTTACCGCAAATTATCAAGGTGAAATTAGAAATTCAAATTGGTCTACACCGGCTACGGCTACGTCTGCTGCGGTTGCTCTCGGTAGTGCTTATCTCGCATTCGAAACGCGCCACCTTGCGAAATCAACGGCTCGAGTAAGCGCTTAGGAATTTGTGCGCGAACAGCGTGCTGCGAGACCGATCATAATTGCGTTTATTCATGAGAAAGCTTCGAATCAGGGGTATTTTCCGGTAATACTTATTAAAAATCGTGGCGTGACGGGTATTTTCGTGTCCGCGCACTGCGAAAACTCAAGTGCCGGAACGGTTCAAGAGGTCACCTGTATTCACGTTATTGCTGGCGGCGAAAGCATTGAATCGACGATAGTCGTTCGCAAAAAAAAAACCGATCACGTCGAAAACTGCAGATTCGGTATCAAGATGTTTTTGGCAATCGCTATATTACAGAATATAATAATTTACGCATCGTCCCCGTTCTTCCAAAATTTCGGCTGCCATGGCTCGGGAAAAAAAGCGAGCCTGAGCCTCAATTCTCGTCGGAGTATGTGGGTTGGGAGCGCGGGCATCAAGAAGACAAAATCCATGTTTATGAAAAAATAGACCCGCGACTCGAGTCTCCCTTTGCAAATTTATAGCCACTCGTTGGATATTCATCACGCACGGGCTCGTGCACAAATTTCCGACGACACGCTTCAGCGGAACATGTTGGATCGAACTCGACGCGATGATGAATCGGGAAATCGGACTAGACGACGAACGCATGGAATCCGAAAGTCTTGGCGTCGGATCGTAAGACCTCGTCTTCGTCAACCGAGCCGGGCACGCGATCTCCGCCTAGAAGTTCGCGAACCGATAATTACGCCTAATTAGTAATGGCGCTGGATTGCCATGGCAACTTCGCTTCAAAGATTTGCGGCTCTCACATTCAACACATTGGCTTAAGCAGGTGGCATCAACCCTAAAAATTCGTTCAGGAACGCCCTGAGAACGAATGTGTCAAAACGACTTTGGATCTCTATGAACACTCCTGCCGACAGCCCAACGAGACGCGGCAACGGCCGCGGAAACGAGGCTTTTTTTGGAGAAATCCCCGATCATACACCTGCGTGATGCTCTCGAACAGCGCAGCGCAAATTCAAGAAACAAAACCCGTACGATGCACGGGCTTTGAAAGTGGAGCCGACGAGCAGATTCGAACTGCTGACCTGCTGATTACGAATCAGCTGCTCTACCAACTGAGCTACGTCGGCACGGGCGAGCCAAATCTCGACTCAAGCGCCGCGCCATACGTTCACGCGAGCGAGGCCGAACCCTCCCCGGAGATGCGCCGCAGGATCGGTTCGAGCAAGATTCCCTGAAGCACGAGCGTCGCGAGGACCGTCGCAAAGACCCCATCGACGACAATCGCGCGTCCGGGGAGCGATTCGGGAAGCGCGAGCGCGAGCGCGAGCGGTAGACCACCACGCATACCCGCAAGGAAAATTGCCGCGCGACTCGCGAGATCCGTCGCCGCGACATATGCGAGTACGGCGCGCGTCGCGAGCAATGCAACGATCCCCACGACCGCAAACGCGATCTCGTGAAATGCGCGCGGCACGTCGATGAGCAGACCGGCCGCGAAAAAGGCCGTCGCATTTGCAATGTACGCGAAGCTCTCCCAGAACGCGTCGAGATCGATGCGCGCCGCGCGCACGCTCGCGGGGCCTTGCGTTTGCGTCACGAGGGGCACGACGGGCTCGGCGAGTCGCACCGCGAGTGCGGCGGTCGCCGTTGCGAAGATTCCCGACACGTGCGCGAGGAGCGACACTTGGTACGACGCGTACGCGAGCGCTACCGTCATCGCGATCGAGAGTGGCGCGAAGCGCACGCGCGTGCGCAGCGCGATGACGGGCATTGCCGAAAGCGCGCCGAGACCGATTCCCGCTACGATCGCCGCCGCCGCCGTGGCGAGTGCGCCGCCGAGTGAGAATGCGGCACCGCCCGCAAGGGCGACCGCGATCCCGTAGAGCACGACGGCGACCCCGTCGTTTGCGAGCGACTCCGCTTCGGCGATCGTGCGTACGTGCACGGGCACCGCGGTGCGACGAAAAATTGCGACCACGGCAACGGGATCGGTTGCCGAGACGATCGCACCGAAAATCAGCGCGATCGCAAACGGTGCTGCATGTGTCGCGACGAGCGCGAACGCGACGGTCATCGCGGTAAGCAACGTTCCCGGAAACGCGAGCAACACGATGCGCACGGCCCCCGCGCGCATTGCGGCGATATCGATATTCCACGCCGCTTCGAAGACGAGCGGCGGTAAGAGCACGAAAAGTAACGTCGGCCCGAATGCGAATGGTGGCCGCACGTGCGCGATCGTTCCGAGCGCGGTTCCGCAGGCCACGAGTGTCACGGCGGACGGGATGCGGATGCGCTCGCCGAGGCGCGCGAAGATGACCGCCGTTCCGAGCAACGCGAGGAACACGAACGATGCGAGAAAATCGATCAATCGTACCCGCGGTCGAAATCAGCGGCGGCGAAATCGTGCACCATCGTGTACGACTCGTGGACGCCCGCGAGGGCGGAGCGTGAAAACCACACGCGTCGCAGATGGAGCGTATCGAGCACGCGCACGATCTTTGCGTTTGCCGGATCGAGATCCGCGCACATGCGCAGCGCCGCAGCAATCGCCAAACGCTTCGTCGGCATCACCATCGGCATCCGTGCGTTTCCGGCAGCCGTCGTCGTGAGTGCGTTGAGATACGTCGGGAGCGGATCGTAGACCGACGCGAGTTCCGATGTCACAACGTCGGCAAGACCGATCCCGTTCCCGTTTCCGTCGTCGCCCGCCATCGCAAGATAGACGAGTCGCGTGACGTCGGGCCCGCCCGAGATCGCGGTACTCGGAAAGCGGCCCGTGACGTTGGGATCGCCGCCACCACCGCTGATACTCTTCCCGACACGATCGACCACGAGCACATCGATCTGCTCGAGCGGCAATCGCGCGAGATTATTCGACGCTTCCACGAGCAACTCGCGCTCGCGTGTCAAGATATCTTCCGCTGCGAGCGCTTCGACACGACACGGTTCTTCGTGCGCATTCTCGAGAATCGCGAGCGCGAAGGCGACCTTGCCGGTCGCAATCGTGACGGCGGCAGCTTCGGGAACGCTCTCGCGCATCTTGTGCCATCCGAGCGAATGGATCGAGCGCGCACCCTCTTGCTTCCCGAGGCCCAGGCCCAACATCTTCGCACACCCGCTCTCGATCGGCCCACGAAACGAGGTGTGCGGCTTGACGCGGTTGATCGCGACGATCGCATCGGCTTCGTGCGCGAAAACGTCCATGTAGACGGGAAGACCGCTCGGTGTATAGCCGACGACGACCGTTTCCATCGTCGCGCGGATAGGGGCGCCGACGCGAGCTTCGGTGATCCCGAGATGTGCGAGGACGTCAGCTTGGCCTTGTGCCGTCGATGCGCCGTGCGAACCCATCGCGGGCACGATAAATGGTTCGGCACCGTTGGATCGGAGTGCCGCGATGACCGCCGCAACGAAGACGTCGATGTGCGCGATGCCGCGACTCCCGACCGCGACGGCGACACGCCCCGTCGGAAGCGCGATCCCTGTGAGGGCGGCCGCAACCGCGGCTGCGGGGTCGGTAAGGGCGGGCGGCGTCGGCATCGCGCGTTCGACGAGCGCGAGATCCGGGATCGCGACCGAACCGAGCTCGTATTCGAAACGTTCGGTATACCGTGACACGTCGATCATCGTCGCTTGCAATTCGACGCGCAGGCACGGCCTCCGGTGCGTCCGAACCGCGAAGAATGTCCCCGATCGAACGATGCACGCTTGTCGCCGTCGCCGCCATCGCTTTCGTCACGACCTCGATTGCCGCGGCCAGCGCCGATTGCTCGTCGCGCAAGAATTATGGCGCGGGTATCGTCTTCGTGACCGACCGCGAACCGCTCGGCGACGAGCGTATCTTCGGCGGCGAACGCGCGCGCGGCGATACGGACGATCTCGTCACGACGGGCACGCTCACCGGCACCAAACCCGCGCAGACCCGCGGCTGCACGTCGCGGCTCTCGTTCTTTCAAGCGATCAACCATCGATTCTCACCCGGCCAAGGTCGACACATCCTCATCTACGTGCACGGGTATTACACATCGTTCGTTACGGCGGCGCGCGACGCACTCGCACTCGCGCACGAAGTGCATTTTCCCGGTCCCATCGTGCTCTATTCGTGGCCCGCGACGGTCACGGCGAAACCCGCCTACGACACCGAATCGCATAATGCGGCATGGTCTGCGCCACATTTCGCCGCGTTCGTTAACGATCTCGAAGCACACTTCCACAACATCCCGATCTCGTTTGTCGCTAGCGGCGTCGGCGCGCGATTCGCGACGTCGGGGCTGCGCATCGTGCGCGGCCCGCGATGCCATCGCTGTTTCGAGCGCGCCATCTTCGTGCAGCCCGAAATCGCGGCAGACGCGCTGCGTCGCAATCTCGATCGCGTCCAGATGTGCGATGGTCGACGCGATCCCGCGCGTCTCGCGGCACCAATAACGATCTACACAACGACACCACATCCCAGTTCGTGCTCGGGAATCGATACGGTGGGTGTCCCCGCGCGTTTGATCGCG
>JAYTXC010000338.1:0-7650 GCA_043743145.1 Rhodospirillales bacterium | reverse complement strand
TGGATGCGGCAGCCGTGCCGTTGTTGGGTGCGGCGGGATACGAACCCGATGCGCTCGCGTTATTGAGCGGCCCGACGACGACCGTATTGGTCGCGAAGGCTTGCGACGAGACGGTATTCGAGGAACCACCAGGTGCGCCCGTGCCCGTGCTCGAGGTCGTGTTATTGATCGCGCCCGAGACCGGGGTGGTTGGCGTCGCGCTATCGGCTTCGCCTGATCCAGCGAATGGCCCGATGATCGGCACGATGCCGGTCGCTCCCGGATTACCGCCGATAAGCGAATTCGCGATATTGGTGATCGAGCCGGAATTCGCCGCGCCCGTACCCGTGGGTTGATTCGTGTTGAAACTCAGCGTGACTTGCGGTGACGTGACCGCGCCTGCGCCGCTGGAGCCTCCGGGTTTACTCGGTAATTCGACGCCAGCGGCGCCGCCCGAGATCAAGACCGCGATGAACGTGTCGCCCGCGATATATGCCGTGCTCCAGCTACCCGTCGCGCCCGTGGCGCTCGTCGAGTAGTAGAGGGTCGCGGTCGCGCCTGGGGAGGCCCCGTTGAGCGTGACGGATGGTGCGAAGCCGGCCGCCGTATCCAGGGTCAGCGGTGCGCCGCCGAATGTCGGAATTTTATCCGAGATGAGCACACCGGTCGTTGGCGAGCCCAAGAGCGCCTTCACCGACTGCAAGTCGACTGCGCCGAACGCGCCGCCGTTGTTGGCCGTAATGGTGAAGTTGATGTCGCTCGTTGCGGTTGCAGGAGCAACGGTCGTCTTCTGGAGATCCAGACGCGCTTGCGGCAGGATCAGATCGGTGACGGTCGCCGTTGCGTTAGCCGACGTTGCCGCCGGAGCCGCACCGACGGCAGGCTGCGTGATCGCGGCCGTGAGCGTCGTGGGGACGTTGCCGCCCGTTGATGGGGTCGGCGAACCGCTTACCGTATACTCGACGCCGATCGTAATCGACGCGCCGGGTGCGGTCGCTGCGAGGCCGGCGAGCGCCGTATTCGCCGCTGCCAAATTACACTGGGCAGCCGCGGTACAGGTCGTTCCGGCAATGACGTAGCCATTGAAGGTTCCGTTGGAGCCGACCGTCGCGGGCGTGCCCGTCGGGATCGTGAAGTTACCGGCGGCGTTACCGGTGTTGGTTAGCGTGTACGTATCGACAACGACTTGACCGGCGGCGACATTTTGCGCTGCGGGCGGAGCGATCGAGAGCGACGGCGCGTTTTGCACCGTCGTCGTGACGGTATTTGAATTGGTGCTGTACGAGTTGCCGTTGCCGTCGTTATACGTTGCGGTCGCGGTATTCGAAATCACGGTGTTGGGGGTCGTTCCCGCGGCGAGCGCGAGGCCTTGGCCAACTTGCATCGTGAAAGCGAATGACGCGACGAGCGATAACGCTAGCCGCTGCAACGTCCGCGTATGCGAACGTTTCATTTTTTCGTTTCCTCCAGGAGTAAGTGAATGTGAAAAAGTTCGCATCGTTATTTAACGCGAACCTCGTAGTGATAGGAGACCGAGGCCTTCGGTGCCAGCGGTTTTTCCGCGATCCATCGAACGGACGTGTACGTCGCGGGGTCGGCTTTTTTTTCGACCGTCCCGCTTTGCGTGACGACCTTCACGGTCGGGCTTTTCGACCACGTCTTGCCGCCATCGATGGAAAACTCGACGCGTAAGGCGTTCGATGCAGTCGCGGAACCCGCTTCGTAAGCGGTGCCAGCCGGAATCTTGCCGATGGGCATCAGTTTGCTTGCGGGATCCGTGCCTTCGTTCGTTGCGACGATGTCGTAACGAACCATCTCACCGGGCTTAAGCTCGCTGCTCGAGACCGGTGTGAATTTCTCAACGCCCTTGGCATCTTTTTGAACGAGTTCGGCGTCGAGCTTGAGGATGACGTTGGGTTTTGCATTTGCGGAGGCGCCCATAACGAAGATCGAAGCGACGAGAGCAAATGCGAGGGGGAAACGTTGCATAAGCAACCTCCGAAACGCGAGTAATGAATTGCTATTGTGAAGACGTGACCGAGCACGATCGTTCTGACGACTGGAAACTCGCCTACAACGCCGATGGATGACCCGGCACCGTAACGATTTCTTTTCCTGTGATAACCATCACTTTATGGAAAGTATTAGTCGTTAAATTTCCGATATGCAGCATGTGCTGGTCACAGCGCACCATCGGACCATCGGCAATCGCGATGAACGACCTGAGTCACGCTCACACCTTTTATCGTCATCGCCCCATTGTTTGGAGCAATCGTCACGATTATTGCAGCGAGACGAGACTCCGATTTGCTGCAGACGCCACATCTGGCTCATCGCTCGCGGTCGCGCGTCGGTACTCGCCGCGGGCGAGTTCGCGTTTCCCTTGATCGAAATACGTTGCCGCAAGGAGATAGTGGAGACGTCCATCGGTCGGCGCGACGCTGAGCCCCTTTAGGAAGGCGGCTTCGGCGAGCGCGTAAAGACGACGCTGGTGATAATCGAAGCCGAGATCGATATACGCGTCGCGAGCGAACGGGTCGACCCCGATCGCGCGAAGGTACGACGCGACCGCGACATCCCAATGGCCGGCCACATCTTCGAGATACCCGAGATCGACGAGCGCCTCGGCGCCGTTTGGTCGTACGCGCGCCGCGTGCTCGAATTGCGCGCGTGCCTCATCGAGATGGCCGAGCATGATAAACGCATCACCGAGATTGATGAGCGAGGGATAGTTTTCGGGCTCGCGCACGAGACAACGGCGGAGCACGGTGACCGCATCGATCACCCGATCGTCGTCGAGGTAGGCACTTCCGAGTTCGGCGAGCGTCGCGCATTCGCGCGGTGCCAGAGCGAGCGCGCGTTCGAGATAGTGCACCGCTAGTGTCGGCCGATGCTCCGCGCGAAAGACGGTACCGAGTGCGTACTGCGCCGGCGCATCCCCGGGCGCGAGTTCGGCACCACGGCGGAGGCCCTCTTCAAACGCTTCGAGATCGCCCGCGCGCCGATGCAGCTCCACGAGGTGACCGTAGGCCGCCGTGTCGGGAAGACTCAAGGCGAATTCATCGATCGCTTCGGCGATACGGTCGCGCGCGGCATAGAGTCCGCCAAGTCGGTTGTGTGTCTCGCGATCGCGAGGCGCGAACCGTAGGATCGCGCGATAGGCGCGTTCGGCGGCTGCGAGATCCTCCTGACGATAGTAAAGATCGCCGAGATACCGTGCGGGTTCGAGATCGTTCCCGTGCGCCGCCACGTACGCCGCGAGCCCCGCGATCGCACGAGCGAGGTCACCTGCTGCGACCGTCTTTCGCGCGAGCGCGACCGCCGCCATCGACGCCGACCCTTCGGCTTGCGCCGATGCGAGCGCCCCGCAACCAGTCGCGAGTACGACGGCGAGGATTGCTGCTCGAAAGACGAACGGCACGCGATTCATCGTTCGTGCGACGTTCGTCGTAGAAGCGTGCCCCTCCGCCTCATGTTCGAGGCATTACGCGTTACGGATGCGTCATATTCTTCGGTACGACGAACGCATCGAAATCCGACGCGCTGACGTACCCGAGGCCGACCGCGGCTTCTTTGAGCGTCGACTTATCCTTATGCGCCTTCTTGGCAATCTCGGCCGCCTTATCGTAACCAATCTTCGGCGCGAGCGCCGTCACCGTCATGAGCGATGTCGCGAGATACGTCGCGATGATCTCTTCGTTTGCGATGAGACCCTCGATACAATGGATGCGGAACATCGTGCTCGCGTCGCGCAACAACGTCGTGGAATGCAAGAAATTGTAAATCATCACCGGGTTGAAAACGTTGAGTTCGAAATTGCCCTGGCTCGCACCGAATGCGATCGCAGCATCGTTCCCATACACTTGCACGACGACCATCGTGACCGCTTCGCACTGCGTCGGATTGACCTTGCCCGGCATGATCGAGCTTCCGGGCTCGTTTTCCGGCAGGCTGAGTTCGCCGATCCCCGCACGCGGGCCCGAGCCGAGCCAACGCACGTCGTTTGCAATCTTCATGAGCGCCGCACCGAGTTGCTTGAGCGCACCCGAGGCGAAGACGAAGTCGTCGTGCGAAGCTAAAGCGGTGAATTTATTGGGATGCGAGCGGAACGGGAGGCCGGTGAGTTCGACGAGCTTCTTCGCGGCGCGATCCGCGAATTCGGGATGGGCGTTGAGCCCCGTCCCCACGGCCGTGCCGCCGATCGCGAGATCGTAGATGTGGTCCGCGGCTTCGCGGATCGCGACGATCGCGCGATCGAGTTGATTCACGTAGCCCGAGAACTCTTGGCCGAGCGTCAGCGGCGTTGCATCTTGGAGATGCGTCCGGCCGACTTTGACGATATCGACCCACTGCTTCGCTTTCGCATCGAGGGCGTCGCGCAGTTTTTGAATCGCCGGGATCATCTCGACGATCGCTTCCGCCGCTGCCATATGCATCGCCGTGGGAAACGTGTCGTTCGAGGATTGCGACATATTGACGTGGTCGTTGGGGTGAACGGGCTTCTTCGAGCCCATCTCGCCGCCCGCGATTTCGATCGCGCGGTTGGAGAGCACTTCGTTAACGTTCATGTTCGTTTGCGTGCCCGAACCCGTTTGCCAAACGCGTAGCGGGAAATGCTCGTAGAGCTTGCCCGCGATCACCTCATCTGCGGCCGCGACGATCAGATCGGTCTTCTCTTTATCGAGTTTGCCCAGATCGTGGTTGACGAGTGCGCAGGCTTTTTTCAGCGTCGCCATCGCGCGCACGACTTGCCGCGGCATGACGTCTCGCGGCGTGGTGCCGTCGCCGATATCGAAATTGTACAGCGAACGCGCGGCTTGTGCGCCATAATACAGGTGCGTGGGGACCTCGACGGCACCCATCGAGTCGGTTTCGGTCCGCGTCGCGGTCCCGTTTGCAGTCGTTGACATAAGTCGCCGCACTTCGCCCCGTCACATCCGAACTCTGCCTCGACGAAGGTCGCAGTGACGGAACGCCGCAAGGGCTCGCGCGAGCCCGCGCGTATCATTCCAGGCATGGCTCTTCCGTCGCGTCGATCGATCACCGCGCTCGCAGTTGCGGCATGTTCGCTCGCGATGACGCTTCCAGCGATTGCGCTCGACCCACCCGCGAAGTCGAAACCGCACCCCAGCCCTTCCGCTTCATCGGCACCCGCGACCCCGCGTGCGACCGCGGAGCCGACGGCGACACCGACGCCGAACCCGCAGGCGCGCGCACGCGCGGCCTTCGACAGTGTCGCGAATGGCACGTTCGATCGCTCGCAACTCGCGCCCACGCTGAACGCCGAGCTGACGGCGGCACGCCTCGCAGGCTATGCCCGCGTCCTTGGCCCACTCGGCGCGCCGCTCGGTTTCACACTCGTCGGCACGCACGACCTCGAGGGCACGACCACATACGATTATAACGTCCGGTACCGCGATGGCGCCGTTGCGTTCACCTACGGGATCGACGACGCAACACAACGCGTTTCGAAGATGTACGTCCGCACGACGCGATCGTAAGCGAGCGGTGATCGACCCAGCCGCGGCGCGAACCGATCTCGACGCGGACTACGATACCTCGAAACAACTCCCCGATGGCAATGTCGGTCCCTACTTCGCCGCATTCGATACCGCGAGTCAGCACGCGCGCGACACGCTCGCGTTCGAGAGCGCCATCGGCTACGGTCCGGGCGAACGCGAAACGTTCGATTTCTTTCCGGCGCCGGGTCGCGCAAACGCTCCGCTCTTTCTTTGGGTCCACGGCGGCTACTGGCGCCGGCTCTCGAAGGACCAATTTTCCTATATTGCCGGACCGATCGTCGCCGCGGGTGCGGCCGTCGCGGTGCTCAATTATCCCCTCGCACCGAGCGCCTCGCTCGACGAGATCGTGGATGCCGTCGGTCGCGGCTTCCGCGCTGCCGTCGCCCATGCCACGGCACATCACGGCGATCCGGCACGCACGTACGTCGGCGGTCATTCCGTCGGCGCGCAACTCGCCGCGACGATCGCCACACGGCACGCCGTTGCGGGGATGCTCGTCGTAAGCGGCCTGTACGATCTCGATCCGATTCGACGCTCGTCCATCAACGACACGATCGCGATGGACGCATCGTCGGCGCGCCGCAATTCGCCGATCCATTTGCCGCCCCGCAACCCCGGGCCACTCGTTGCCGCAGTCGGCGCGATCGAACAAGCGGCCTTCGCCGAACAACAACGCCGATACGTCGAAGCCTGGCGCGCGTGGGGCGGCTCGGCCCGCGAGATCGACGCACCGAACCATAACCACTTTAGCATCGTCCTCGATCTCGCTCACGCCGACCGCCCGCTTACGCGCGCACTCCTGGAGATGATGGCCCTCGCTTAGACGTTCGCCGTGTCGGGCTTCGCGTACGCGCTCTCGATGAGAGCCGCAAACTTTTGCTCGACGACACGACGCTTGATTTTGAGCGTCGGTGAGAGTTCTCCATCTTCGATGGTGAGATCGCGCGGGAGCAGCGCGATCCGTCGGACCGATTCGAAGCTCGCGAGATCCGCGCTCTTGGCCACGACTTCTTTCTGCACGAAATCGAGCACATCGCGGCGTGCCGCGATCACTGCGGTCGCCATATCGGCGGGAATGCCAAACTCTTTGCGCACGAGATCCCAATTCGGTGCGACGAGCGCGATCGGGTGCGCGCGGCCATCGCCGATAACGAAACACTGTCCGACATAGATCGAGCGTTTGAGCGCGGCTTCCACGCGGCTGGGAGCGACATATTTTCCGGCCGACGTTTTGATCAGCTCTTTCTTGCGATCGGTGATGAAAAGATAGCCATCACGATCGAATTCACCGATATCACCCGTCTTGAAATAGCCGTCGTCCGTGAAAGGCCGTTCGTTCGGGAGATTGTAGTAGCCGAGCATCACGTTCGGGCCTTTGACGAGTATTTCGCCATCGCTTGCGATCTTTACGTCGACGCCAGGGATCGGTTTGCCGACCGATCCGTAGCGGATCGCATCGAGTCGCGAGCCGGTAACGATGGGCGACGTTTCGGTGAGACCGTAGCCTTCGGTAACGGGGATACCCATCGCGGCGAAGGTCAACGCGATATCGCGATGGAGCGGCGCACTTCCCGATGCAAAAAATTCGAGCCGATCGAGACCGATCGCCGGCTTGATCTTTGCGAGCACGAGTTTTTGCGCGATCGCGAATTGCAAGGCGAGCGATGCGCCGCTCTTCCCGCCGTCCTGCGTTGCGCAAAGATAGTCGCGACCCGCCCCGAGCGCCCACGGAACGAGTTTTGCTTTGAGCCCACCCTCGAGCTTCGCCTTGCCCACGATGCCGGCTAGCACGCGTTCGAAGATGCGTGGCACGATCGTCATGAAGCGCGGTCGTGCGGTTTTGAGATCACCGAGCAAAAAATCGGGCTGCGTGATGGAGATCTCCGCACCCGATTTCGTCGACGCGATGATGAGCGTGTGCTCGTAGATATGCGCGAATGGCAAGACCGAGAGTATGGGCGTTCCCGGGGCGCGCATATCCGCGGGCAAGAGCCCGAGCGCGGCCTCCGCATTCGAGACGATATTATCGTGCGTGAGCATCACGCCTTTGGGGTCGCCCGTCGTGCCCGAGGTATACATGAGGACCGCGAGGTCGCCCGACTTCGTTCCGAGCGTAAACCGCGCAAGGGCGCTCGGATCTTCGGCCGCT
>JAYTXC010000337.1:0-6314 GCA_043743145.1 Rhodospirillales bacterium | reverse complement strand
CCGCCACGTGAGCGAGTTCGTCTCTCCGGTTGCGATCGGTTCCGTGACCGCAAGATCGCGTTCGTCGCCGCGATAGGCCGTTTCGCGGAACGCGTTTCCGCGAGAATCGACGTTAAAGTAAAATCCGTGGAGGTGCAGTGGATGCTTCGCGGGGCTTGCGTTGATCCAGCGCCAACGTATGACGTCGTCTTTGGCGTACGAAAGGCGCTCGGTGTCCGGCCACGTCCGTCCGTTGATGACGCTGAGTTCGTAGTCGAGGCTGGGCGTGCCGTTGCGTCGCAAGACATTGTCCCAGCGACCGATCACGAAAATGCGGTCGTCTGCCACCCGTTGCCCCGGGTTCGGCGGGTCGACGACGATCGCGCCACTCAGTTGCGAATCGACGCCGTAGCGTCCCGCCAAGCTTTTCCCCGTTGTCGTGCCCCAATAGAAATACGTCCCCGGCGCGTCGAGTGAAAACGTCGCGACCCGGGTCGCTCCCGGCGCGACGACGATCGTGCGGTCGAGTGCGGTTGGTCGCGCGACGAACCCGTGCAGCTCGAGCGGCTTGTCGAGTTGCGTATTGCGGATCGTCACGACCATCTGCGTGTGCGCGGGCACGCGGATTGTCGGGCCGGGAATTTGCAGCGGTTTTCCACATTCCCCGAAAGCCTCGATCGGAACGTCGACATCGTGGCGATCCGGCTTCCAGCGTCCGACGCCGGCCACGAGGGTCAGCGCGACGATGTTCCCGGATCGCCGCCCGGCCGGGACGCGGTTGTCGTTTGCAACGATGGCATCCGTCGCCGATTGCGGCGATTCTGGCCCACAATCGGTATCCGCATTCGCCGACGCGGTACTCGACGCCGATATCCCGCACATGGCGAGAACCACGAACGTCGGCACGACGAGAGGCTTCAACGAAAAATAGCACCGTTGTGAAAAGGCCACTGCGACGCTCCTCCTTCTTGCAGAGGGGCCGTGGAAACGGCCCATGGCCGCGATGCTACCCCATCACGCGTCCGGAAAGCGTCCTATTCGGAACCGAAAACGCGTTCCGATGCCGTTACCCCGTGACGCGGAGACCCGAGGCGATGCCGTTGATGCTCAAGCGAATCGCATCGCGCAATCCGGCATCGGTCCGTGAGGAGGCGCGGAAATCGCGGATTAACCGGATCTGCAGATACGACATCGGGTCGACGTAGGGGTTGCGTGTTGCGATCGCCGACGCCGATGCGGGATCGGCCTCGAGTAGGCGGGCGCATTGCATGATCGTGAGGACGGCGGTGCGGGCGTCGTCGTACTCGGTGCGCAATCGTTGCACGAAACGCGTCCGGATATCGTCGTCTGCGACGAGCGCGTTTGCATAGAGCTCGAAGATCGTCAAATCCGCCGTCGCGAGCCCGCGTTCGATCTTCTCAAGGAGCGATCGGAAAAACGGATATTCGGCGCGCATCTCGCGTAGCGACTCACAACGGCCTTCGGCGATTTCAACGGCGAGGGCGGAACCGAAGCCGTACCAACTCGCAACGATCGCACGCGTCTGCGTCCAGGCGAAGCTCCAGGGGACCGCGCGAAGATCGTCGATCGACGACGTTGCGTTGCGGCGCGCGGGCCGCGAACTGATCTGCATATCGGCGATCTCGTTGATCGGTGTGCAGGCTTCGAAAAATTCGAAGAACTGCGGCGCATCGACGAGCGCGCGATACGCATCGTGCGCGCGCGCCGATAGGCGATCGAGCACGGCATCGAAGCGTTCGTGGTCGTTATCGGCGACGGGTGGCGCTTGCGTGACGAGCGCCGTTGCGACGATTTCGAGACTTCGGCGTGCGAGCGATGGCAAGCCGTAGCGCGACGCGATCACCTCGCCCTGTTCCGTCTGTTTGAAACGCCACGACCGTGCCTCGGGTGGAGCATCGGCAATGCTGCGGCGCGGGTCGGCGACGCCACGCGCGATCGAACCACCGCGACCGTGGAAAAACCGAATGCCGACGCCGCATTCACGTGCGACGCGCGCGACTCCGCGCTGCGCACGATAGATCTCCCACGTGCTCGTGACCATACCGCCTTCTTTGTTCGAATCGGAATAGCCGACCATCACCTCGCAGGTGCCGCCGAGCGTGTTGAGGTGCTCTTTGAATGCGCGCGATGCGAAGAGCGTGCGCACGACGACGGGTGCGGACCGTAACGTCGGGATGCTTTCGAAGAGCGGTACGATTTGCAATGGCCCCGCGGCGAGCGCGCCACACTCGCGCGCGAGCAACAGCAGATGTAGCACGTCGGAGGCCGTTTCACTGCCCGCAAGGATCAGCGTCGTCATCGCATCGGGACCGTGCCGCGCACGCAAACGCGCGACGGTCTGCAACGACTCCACGACGTCGCGCGCGCTCGCCGAGAGCGGCACGCGATCCGAAAGCAGCGGCCGTTTGCCCGCGAGTTCCCGTTCGAGCCACGCGAGCCGTTCGGCCTCGCCGAGGTGTGAGTAGACGAGACCGGATTCGACGGTTGCGAGAATTTCATCGGTCGTTTGTTCGAGGTTGCGTTTGTTTTGGCGCCACTCGAGTTCGTAGGTCGTGAATCCGAAGATCTCGACCATCCGCCGCAGCCGACGAACGGGCGCGGCGACATCGCGACCGCTGCCCGCGGTCACCGAATGTTCGAGTAGCTCGAGATCGCTTGCGAACGCCGCACAGGTCGCGTATCCATAGGGTGCGTCCTTGCGCGCGAGCGTGAGACGGCGATGCATGAAGGCGATTTTGCGGCGGTACGGCTCGGCGCTTTGCCGCGGTCCGAGCGTGTTGTGGACGTCGTGCAATTCACGTGCGTCGCGATCGAGCGAGTCGGAGAGCGCGTCGCCCACGTTCCCGCGGCGTGCATCTTGCGAGAGTCGCGTTTGCAGCGCTTCCACTTCACGAATGTAGCGCTTGAGGATGAAATCGCGGCCCATTTCGAGCGCGAGTTCCGTCGTTGCGGGCGTCACGTTGGGGTTGCCGTCGCGATCACCACCGATCCAACTTGCGAAGCGCAAGAAGGTCGGTACCGCGACTGGTTCTGCGTACGCGTGCGCGAAACGCTCGTCGAGGCGATCGAAGAGTGAGGTCGCTTCGTCGACGAGCGTTTCGCGAAACCACGCGATGACGTTGCGAATCTCGTCGGCCACGGTTGGCGGCGTGAGGTAGAGTTCGTTGCCCTCCCACAGCAGCACGATTTGCGCGCGCAATTCGCGTTCGAGCGCGCGTCGTTCTTCGGGGGTATTGCGGCGATCGTCGAGCGTGCGTAAGATGCGGCCGATCGCCTCGTGTTTTTCGATGACGGTGCGGCGCTGGACTTCGGTCGGGTGCGCGGTAAAGACGAGTGCGACATCCATCGCCGCGAGGGTCGCGCGTGCGCTTGCGGCGTCGGGCGGGAGCGTCATCGCTTCGAGCGAGGATGCAAAGGGTGCGTGGCCCGCGATCGCGCGTTCGCGGCGACGACCTTCGCGGTACGCGTGTTCGGCGAGATTTGCCATTTGGAGATACAGGGAACAGGCCCGCACGACTTCGATTGCGGTCGCAAGATCGAACGACTCGACGAGTGCGACGAGTTCGTCGTGCGACGCGTGCGCATCGTGCGCCGAACGGGCGCGCCGTCGCTGCGTGAGGGCCCGGATTTCCGCGACGCGCCGATCGGTACCAGGGCTCGCGTGGGTGAGTAAGACGCCCGCGATGAGCGCGTTGAAATAGGCTTCGCGCTCGTCGATCGACGCAACCGCAACACCAAACGTCTGCATCTCGCGATGCGTTGCCGAATGCGGGATCGAGTCCTTGCGCCATGCGGCCAAGATCCGCAGGTCACAACGGCGAAATGCTGCCGTTGAGGAAGGCGGGCGACGATGGCCGAGCTAGCTGCCCCGAGCGTCATCACGTGGGTCACCTTTGGCATCGCGATCCTTGGCGTCTTACAGCCGGGCGCCATCGTGCTGTACCGCCGCTATTTTCGAGCACGCAAGATTTCGATCTACCAACAGGGTCGTCTCGACATCGGGTTTAGCAGTTTTGGGCCGTGTCTCGGCATGACCGGGTTAATTCGAAACGAGAATGTGCCATCCGTCCTCACGACGCTCGACCTCGTGCTAACAAATCTCGATGATGGCCGATGCATGACCTTGCGCCCATTTCTCAATCGGAGTCGGAAAGTTTCCGACTCGGCCTTGGGTGTGGTTCCGACAATCGAAGCGACCACGTGGGTCGCATTTCAAATCGAGCGGGACAACTCGATCCCTTTCGATGTCACGTTCGCCCACGCAGAGATACGGCGCACGATCGAGGGCGCAATGCAGAACTATCTCGCCACGTTGACGGCGTTCGTCGCAGTAACTCTGCGTGAGCAACCGATCGCGACCGAACGCGAGAGGATCGAAGCGATCATGCGGATCCTACCGACCGTGAGCGAACAGCCGTTTCACCGCGAAGCCCGCGCGGTGCTCGCCAATGCAATGTTGTGGACGGCAGGACGCTACGAACTCGCGATGGTCGTGTCGGACGCTGATGAAACGCGGACGTTTCGAAAGACGTGGAACCTACGCCTTACGAGCGACGAGATAGCCGGTTTAACGGCGAATATCGACCGCGTTTTGTTGCTACACTTTGCCTCTGCCGCGCAGCTCGTCGTCGCGATTACCGACCAGCTGTTCTACGCCTATCCGGTTTGTGAATAGGTTTCGCGGAGCTCCGTTTCCAAGGTTATTCCGGTCGAACCGTGATTCGGTCTGATTCTTCAGATAACGCGATCCAGGTCGGCGCGTGGTCGCTCGTTTTTTCCTTCGCGCGAACGTCGCGGTCGACGCCGGCAGCCGCAAGTCGCGGTGCGATCGCCGGGCTAAGCAACAGATGGTCGATGCGTAAGCCAGCATCCCGCGCGAACGCGTTGCGAAAATAATCCCAGAATGTATAGATCCGCTCCGCTGGGTGAAGCGTTCGGAGTGCGTCCGTCCAGCCTCGAAACGAGCCGATGAAATGCTTCGCGAATTTCCGGGCGAAAAAGCGCATCGTCGATCCAGCGCTCGGGTTTATAGACATCTAGTTCCGTCGGCATGACGTTAAAATCTCCGGCAAGGACGACGGGGATCTCACGTGCCAGCAGGCTCGCGGCATAGTGGATGAAGGCATCGAACCAGGCGAGCTTATACTCGAATTTTGGGCCGGGTGCGGGATTCCCGTTTGGCAAGTAGAGACAGCCGATGAGAACACCATCTACTGCCGCTTCGATGTAACGCGATTGCGACGCATCGGGCTCGCCGGGCAAACCGCGCTGCGTCTCGATTGGCGTTTGGCCGCGAGCCAAAATCGCGACGCCGTTCCAACTTTTCTGTCCCAACCAGATCGCGCCGTAGCCAGCATCTCGGATTGCCGCTTCCGGAAATTTCTCTTGTGGCGCCTTGAGCTCTTGAAGACAGACGACGTCCGGTTGCTTATCGGCGAGCCACTCGAGCAGCAATGCTAGTCGGCCGTTTACGCCATTCACATTGTACGTTGCGATGTTCATGGGTCTTCCCTACGCTCCGGCCGTCGTTGCGTACGTTTCGCGGAGCTTCGTTTTTAAGATCTTCCCCGTCGCACCGTGTGGGAGCGATGCTGCGATGACGACGCGATCGGGGATCGGCCACTTCGGCACGTTACCTTCGTAAAAAGCGCGCACGTCGAGCGGATCGGGCTCGGATCGCGGCGGCTTCCGCCACGTGGGGATGCGCGATTGCGATATTTTCAATGGCGATCGAACTGATCCACTCGCCGCCTGATTTGATGAGATCTTTCGTGCGATCGGTGAGCGTTACGTAGCCGTCGCGATCGATAACGCCGACGTCGCCGGTCGGAAACCAGCCATCGTCGCCAACCGTCCCCGCGGGCAAATGACCGCGGACGACGAGATTACCTTGCGTTTTGCCATCGCGTGGGACTTCGCGTGCGGATTCGTCTTGCGCGCACACATCGACACCGAAGACGGTGCGACCCTGCGTCGCGGTACGGTCGAGCGACGCTTCCGCATCGAGATCGAGCGAGCTCGCTTTGGGCGCTTGCCACGTGACGACGGGGCTACTCTCCGTCATGCCCCATGCGTGCATGATCTTGATCCCGAGCGCCGCGTACTGGGCGATGAGCGCACGCGGAAACGCAGCGCCGCCGGACATGATGCGTTCGAGGGTTTCGAGGCGACTGTCGCTCGCTTTTAATTCTGCGAGAATGTTGAGCCAGACGGCCGGCACGGCCGCCGCGAACGTCGTCGCGGATCGAGACGATCTCGGTCGTTCCGTGCTCGCGCGCCGTAATTCTCGCCGTTGCATTAAGCCGCGCATTGCC
>JAYTXC010000336.1:0-3790 GCA_043743145.1 Rhodospirillales bacterium | reverse complement strand
GCTGATGGATGTTGCACGAGAACTCTTGACGCACGCGCGCGCGATCGGGTCGCAATCGATCGCTGTGGTCGGCACGAGTAAGAACGCGGGAAAATCCGTGGTCGTTGCTGCGTTAACGAGTGCGCTCGTTGACGAGCACCACGGGTTTGGGCTCGCTTCGATCGGGCGCGATGGCGAATCCGTCGATGCCGTCATTGCGGCGGTCAAGCCGCGTTTCTTCTTGCGGGCCGGCGCCATCGTTGCGACGGCGACCGTGCTCATTCCACGTACGCCGGCGCTGGAAATTCTCGAAGTGACCGGCGAGCGCTGCGCGCTCGGCCCGATCGCGATCGCACGCGTTCGCGCGCCGGGCTTTGTCGAGATCGCGGGGCCGCCGCAGGCGTCGGCCGTGCGCCGAATCGTCGCGCGGCTCGCGACATACGCACCGTTCGTCGTCGTCGATGGTGCGGTCGATCGGATCGCGGCGTTGCGTGGAGGCGACGATGCGATCGTGATCGCCGTCGGTGCGGCGAGCGCGCCGACTCTTCCGCACGCGGTCGACAATATCGCCGCACTCGCGGCACGGCTCGGTTTACCGCGACACGACGGTGTGGGCGAAGCGATTTTCGTTGTGGGTGCGCTCACGGCGCGCGCGGCAACCGAACACGCGCGCGCGTTTGGCGGCATGCCACTCGTTGTCGCCGATCCCACGCGAATCGCCTTCGGTGGTCGGACGTTCCTCGAATTGCGCGAGCGGCTCGATCTGCGTTGCGAGCAAACGCTGCGGCCGATTGCATGCACCGTGGCACCGATCGGGCTCGAGCGCGCGTTCGAACCTCGCGCGTTTGCGCGCGCGGTCGCACGACGAACGGGATTGCCCACGTACGACATCTACGCGCAGGCCGTCGCGTGATCGCACCGTGGGACGTAGCGACGGCAGATGCGATCGGGGCGACGTGGTTGCTCGAAGCGATCGCGCCTGCCGGGTCTTTCGGTCGCCGGGCGCGTGCACGCGAAACACCGTTTCTCCGCGGCGACGAAGAGGCCGCACGCGCCGCGATCGCCCGTGTGGCAGCGCTCGCGGCTACGACGGAGGCGAGCGATCTCGCCGCGATTCGCGCCGCAATCGCGCGCGCGCCGGATCTCGGTGATGTCTTCGTGCGCGCCGCGGGCGGGGCGCCACTCGACGACGTGGATTTCTTCGAACTCGGTCGGCTCGCGCAGGCGATCGCTGATGTCGCGCGGTTCGTCGCGCGCGAATCGTTTGGTGCGCCTGCAATCGCGGGCGTTCGCGCGGCACTCGCGCCCGGGTCGACGCACGGCTACGGCTTCTACCTTGCCGACGCGTTCGATGCGACGCTCGCGCGCGAACGCGCGCACGCGGTTACGGCGCAAGCCGCCTTCGATCTCGAGCGCAGTCGACTCGGCGATCGCGTCGCCGCTTTCGTTGGTGTCGAACGCGTACGCGACGGCGAGTTCGTCGTGATGCGCGATGCGATCTCGGGCGCGCTTCCGCAAGAGATCCGCGTCCTGCGCGAGGCGCCGACGTATTTCTTATGCGAGGTCGCCCTCGATGAGGCCGCCCGTGCGGCACTCGAGGAACGCGACGATGCGGCCGCGCGCGTTGCCACGGCGGAAGAAGCGGTGCGCGCACGCTTGACACGCGTCGTCGCCGATGCCGTCGCCGCGTTCGAAGCGGCTTGCGATGCCCTCGGTGCACTCGATGCGCTCGTCGCGCGCGCGCAATTCGCACGCGCGTATGCGTGCGTCGTGCCGGAAATCGCGACCGACGGTGGGTTTGCGCTCGTCGACGCATGCTTCGCGCCGTTGCGCGAAACGCTCGCCGAACGCGGCCGCTCGTACGCTCCCGTATCGCTCGACCTCGACGGCATCGCCGTTATCACGGGCCCAAATATGGGCGGAAAAACGGCGGCGTTGCGCACGCTCGGGTTCGTCGCGGCGTGCGTGGCACTCGGCGTGCCCGTGCCGGCGAAAGCGGCGCGCGTCGTTTTGGTCGACGAGATCGTGTGGCTCGGCATTGGGGCGAGCTCGGATGCCGACGACGGCTTGCTCTCATCGTTCGGTCGTGAAGTGATCGCTCTACGATCGTTCCTCGCGCGCGAGGAACGGCGCGCGATCGTCTTAGTCGATGAATTCGCGCGGACGACGTCGCCGCGCGAAGGTCGCGCGCTCTCGATCGCACTGCTCGAACGCTTGCGCGAACGCGGCGCGCTCGGCCTCGCCGCGACGCATCTCGCGGGCATTGCAACCGCCGCGAAGGTCGCACACTTTGCCGTCGGCGGCCTGCGTGCGCTTTCGGAAAGTCCCGAATCACTCGATCTCGATGCGGCGCTCGCTCGCATCGCACGCGCGATGGATTATCGTATCGCGCGCGTCGACGAGGATGATGTCGTCGCGTCGGGCGCGATCGAACTCGGCGCGGCGCTCGGCCTCGATGCGACGCTCGTCGCGCGCGCGCGCGCGGCACTGGGCGACGCGCGGACTCCGAGCTAGTCGCCGAGAACCCGTTTCCTATGGAGCCGCTGGTCATAACCGTCGCCGCCGTCGGCGCCGAACTCACGCGCGAGCAGACGCCGCATTTGCCGCTCACACCAGCCGAGCTCGGCGAGACCGCCGCGCGTTGCCAGGCGGTGGGCGCGGCAATGATTCACGTGCACTGTCGAACCGATGCCGGCAGCAACACGGCCGATCCCGCGCGGTTCGGAGCCGCACGCGATGCGATCCGTGAAGCAAGCGATCTCATCGTGCAATTTACGACGGGCGGCGCGATCGGCATGACCGTCGCCGAGCGCACCGCGCCGCTCGCGATGCGGCCCGAGATGGCGACGCTCACGTGTGGCACCGTAAACTTCGGTGATGAAATTTTCGAAAACAGTTTTCCGATCATGCGCGGAATTCTCGCGGAAATGGCGCGATACGACGTGCGGCCCGAACTCGAGATCTTCGATGCGGGACACCTCGCAAATGCCAAACGCCTCGCGAGCGAGGGCCTCCTTGCGTTCCCGCAGCACGTCGATTTCGTCCTCGGCGTGCCGGGTGCGCTCGATGCGTCGGTGCGTAATCTCGTCTATCTCGTCGACGCACTACCGCCGGGATGTACGTGGTCGGTTGCCGGCATCGGTCGCGCGCAACTCGGCCTCGCGGCGGTCGCGATCGTCATGGGCGGGCACGTCCGCGTCGGTCTCGAGGACAATATCTATTTGACTCGAGGACGCCTCGCCCGCAATGACGAGCTCGTCGCTCGCGTCGCTCAGCTCGCTGAAACGCTCGGACGCCCGATCGCTTCGCCCGCGATGGCGCGTAAGATCTTGGGTCTCGCGGAGCGCACATCGGCCAACCCCGTGGCAAGCTAGCGAACGATATTGCACGACTCCGCTGAAGCGAATGGTCGATCTCGGCCGCTTCCGTTCCCCATCCGTTCGGTGGTTGCGAGTGCGGTTGCCGCGATGGTCTTCGCACTCGTTCTCGATGCGCTCACGCGCGTGCGCGACAATGGCGCGACCTTCGATCGCACGATCGTCTTTATCGCCAACGCGTTCTTCGCGCATTTGCCGTTCGTCGGCGTGCAGCGAGCGCTCTTCGATGCGACGCTTGAGGAGAACCTGATCGTTGTTGGGTTGATCGTCGCGTGGAACGCGCGCGAAATCGGCGCATTGGATCGCGACGCGATTCGGCGACGCGTCATCCTGACCGTCGCAACATTCGTTCCGACGTACGTGATCGCCCGTATCTTGCAACACTTCGGCCACAGCCCGCGCCCGATTTCGGTTCTCTCGCTCACGCCACTCAC
>JAYTXC010000335.1:0-27144 GCA_043743145.1 Rhodospirillales bacterium | reverse complement strand
GCTCGCGACGCACGCGCACCGCGAGGGCACGATGGATGCGAGTGCGATCGAGACGCGCCTGCACATGCTCGAAGAAGCGGGACATCCCGTCGTGCGACTCGCGATGCGCGATCGACTCGACATCGGCGAACAATTTGCGCTCTGGGAGATCGCGACGGCAACGGCGGGCGCGGTTCTCGGCATCGACGCCTTCGACCAGCCCAACGTGCAAGAATCCAAAGACAACACCAAACGCCTTCTCGCAACGTATAAAAACAAAGGCGCCTTCCCCGAACCGCCGATCGCGCTGCACACACCGATGGCGAACATCGTGCCACTCGCGGGTTCGCGCACGATCCCACTGGGCTCCGATCTTTCATCGGCAATCGCCGCGATTTTGGGACAGATCGTGCCAGGCGACTATGTCGCATTCACCGCGTATCTCGAAATGAACCGCGAACATCAGATCGCCTTACACGATCTACGCCGCAGCGTTCGTGACGCGCTCAAGGTCGCGACGACCGTCGGCTTCGGGCCGCGATTTTTGCACTCGACGGGTCAGCTGCACAAGGGAGGCCCGGCTTCCGGCGTCTTCTTTCAACTCTCCGCCGATACACCGGCCGACCGCAATCTCGAGATCCCGGGCATGGGCACGTTCGGCGCGCTCGTGCGCGCCCAAGCACTCGGCGATTTCGAGTCGCTCGATTCGCGCGGGCGACGAGGCATCGCCATTCGTCTTATCGGCCCACGACCGAAGGCGCTCGAAGCGCTCGCGTCCGCTTTTCAAGACGCCGTCTCCGCAAAGACGGCGTTAACTCCTTAACGATCTGAAGGGAACTCACGTGCAACTCGGGATGATCGGCCTCGGCCGCATGGGCGCGAACATGACGACGCGATTGCTGCTCGCCAAACACGAACTCGTCGTCTTCGACTTCACGGCGACAGCCGTCGCGCACGCCGTGACGGAGGGCGCTCTCGGCGCAGAATCGGTCGTGGATCTCGTGAAAAAGCTCGCGCCGCCACGCGCGGTCTGGATCATGGTTCCATCGGGCGACGCGACGGAAAAAACCGTCCACGAACTCCTCGAACATCTCGCCCCTGGTGACGCCATCATCGATGGCGGCAACTCGAACTTTCGTGATTCGCAGCGCCGTGCGACGCTCGCAAAAGAAAAGGGCGTTGCCTTCATCGATGCCGGCACGTCGGGCGGCGTGTGGGGTCTCAAAAACGGGTACTGCCTGATGGTCGGCGGCGACGAAACCGCCGTGCGGCGTTGCGAGCCGATCTTTCTCTCGCTCGCACCGACCGACGGCTACGCACGCGTCGGGCCCTCGGGCGCCGGACATTTTTCGAAGATGATCCACAACGGCATCGAGTACGGCATGCTCGCAGCGTATGGTGAAGGCTTCGAAATACTCGAGAAATCCGAATTCAAGTACGACCTCCACCAGCTTTCGAAGTTGTGGCTTCAGGGCAGCGTCGTGCGATCGTGGCTCTTGGAACTCGCAGAACTGGCTTTTCGTGAGGATCCGACGCTCGGCGATATTCGCGGTTTCGTCGAAGATTCGGGCGAAGGCCGTTGGACGGTGCAAGCGGCGATCGACGAAAACGTCCCCGCTCCCGTCATCACGATGTCGCTCCTCTCGCGATTCGTTTCGCGCCAGGACGAATCGTTTAGCGCCAAAGTGATCGCGGCGTTGCGCAATCAATTCGGAGGTCACGCGGTAAAGCGTGAGGGTACGACCGGAGCGAAACAATGACCGACGTCCAAACCATCGAGCGCAGCAACGGCGCGACCGCATCGGTCAATCCGCTCCGCGCCGGGCTCGATTCGAATCGGATCGCCGATCCATGCAACATCGTCTTTTTCGGTGCAAGCGGCGATCTCACAAAACGCATGCTGATGCCCGCGATGTACAATCTGCGGCTCGGCGATATCCTCCCAACCAACTTCGGCATCGTCGGCTTCTCGCGCTCGGAGAAATCACACTACGATTTCCGCGAGGAGATGAAGTCGTCGATCGACACCTTTTCGCGGTCCGGACCGTCGAAAGATCCGCTCTGGACCGATTTCGCGAATCGGCTCCACTACGTGCAAGGCTCCTTCGATGACGTCGAATCGTTCAAGGCGCTCCGCGCGCAACTCGAAGAAAACGACGAGAAGCTCGGCACGCAGGGTAATCGGCTCTATTATCTCTCGACGCCGCCGGGCGTCTTCGCGACGATCGTCCAGCAACTCGCGGCCGCGGGGCTCGGGCCGAAAGATCAGACCAAGGGTTGGTCGCGCATCATCGTCGAGAAGCCCTTCGGTACCGATCTCGAATCGGCGCGCGCACTGCAGCTCGAAGTGACGAAAGTCTTTCGCGAAAAAACCGTCTATCGTATCGATCACTATCTCGGCAAAGAGCCGGTGCAAGATATCATGGCGCTCCGATTCGCAAACGTGATGTTCGAACCGATCTGGAATCGCCGGTACGTCGACAACATTCAGATCACGGCGGCGGAGACCGTCGGCGTCGAGGGTCGCGGCGGCTACTACGAGAGCGCGGGCGCGCTCAAAGATATGATTCAAAATCACGTGATCAATCTGCTCGCGCTCGTGGCGATGGAACCTCCGATCTCACCCGCCGCCGACCACATCCGCGACGAAAAATTTAAAGTACTCTCGGCACTGCGGCCGATCAAACCCGAAGACGTCGCGAAATTTACCGCGCGCGGGCAATACGGCCCCGGTCTCATCGAAGGCAAACCCGTCGCTGGGTATCGTGAAGAGCCGAGCGTCGATCCCCAATCGACGACCGAGACGTACGCGTGCGTGAAATTTCATATCGATAACTGGCGTTGGGCGGACGTCCCATTCTATCTGCGCAGCGGGAAACGTCTCGCGCACAAACATTCGGAGATTGCGGTGACCTTCCGCGGGTTGCCACATCGGATCTTCGGCGAGTCCGGCGATCAGATCGAGAATAATACCCTCGTCATGAAGATCCAGCCCGACGAAGGCGTCTCGATTCGCTTCAATGCCAAAGTTCCCGGCCCCAAGATGCATATCCGCGGCGTCACGATGGATTTCAATTACGGGACGGGATTCGGCGTGACGTCGGCACCCGCATACGAACGGCTCATCGGCGATGCGATGCGTGGCGATGCGACGCTGTTCACGCGCTGGGATGCCGTCGAGCAGGCGTGGCTCGCTGTCGTGCCCATAATGGAACGTTGGAGCGAGGCCCGCACGATCGATTTCCCGAATTATCTTGCCGGAAGTCAGGGTCCGCAAAACGCCGACGCCCTCTTGGTCGCCGACGGCCGTGAGTGGAGGCGTATCTGATGACGACACACATCGATTCCACCGCCGAAATCGGCACGATCCTCGATCAACTCCGGCGCTCGCGACAGGAAACGATCGAGGGGCGCGCGGCGGGCGCGCGCACGGCAGTGATGAATTTCGTCGTGTTCGTCGACGATCCGCAGCACCGCGCTTGGGTCCTGGAACGTGCGGCGATCGTCGCCGGAAAACATCCCGCGCGCCTCATCGTCCTCGATTCGACGCAGGCGATTCGCGGCGTCGATGTCCTGACCACGGCGCGCGAGATCGGCGACGCGACCGTCGTCGACGAACGCGTCGATATCGGCGTGAGCGAACTCGACCACACCGCGATCATCACGCTCACGCAAGAACTCTCCGTACCCGATATCGGAACCGTCCTGTGGTGGAGCGGCGCGAGACTTCTCGCGAGCCGAACGTTTGCGGGTCTCGCGGCGGCCGCTACGACGATCCTCGTCGATTCGTCGGGAAAGGCACGTGACGCCGAAACGATTCGCGAACTCAGTCGCTTTCATGCATCGTCTCCGAACGTCGTGCTCCACGATCTCGCGTTCATGCGTCTCGCACCGTGGCAAGATATGATCGCGCAATTTTTCGACGATCCCGCGCTTCGCGATGACATCTTCTCCATCACGGGGCTCGAAATCGAAAGTGGGAGCGATGCCGAAGCGTTCTATCTCGCGGGCTGGCTTGGGAGTCGCCTTTCCTGGACCGCGACCGCGCGCGACACATTCCGCGATCGTCATGGCAGCGTCGTCACATTCGCCAAGATCGTCAAGGGCGACCAACGCCGCGTATCGAGCGTCGTCCTTCACGCACCGGGTTCGACGTACCGCGCGGCGCTCTCCACCGACGACTCGGGCGTCGTTTGCCTCACGGTCGAAGGCCACAAAGCCAAAGTCGTCGGCTGCGTCCCATTGCAAAATATCGCAAACACGACGCTCATCGAACGCGCGATCCTCGAGAACGCGCGCGAATCGATCTTCGAAACATCACTCGAAACCGTCGGACAATTACTCGGCTAAGCGACGATGTCGACGCGCGAACTCCACATCGTCGAAGACGAAGCGACGCTCGCACGCGAACTCGCGCGTCGGATCGTCGGCGAAGCCCGTCGCGCACTCGAAGCGCGCGGCACCTTCGCGTTCGCACTCGCCGGCGGGAGCACGCCGAAAGCGACCTACGCGCTCCTGGCAGCGGAGTATGCGGATGCGCTCGATTGGGCGCGCGTGCGTTTTTTCTTCGGAGACGAACGGTGCGTGGCGCCGACCGATGCGCAATCGAACTATCGCACCGCGCACGACGCGCTCTTCACGCCGCTCGGTATCGCTGACGCAAACATCTTTCGTATGCGCGGTGATGACGAGCCGACGGCCGCCGCTCATGCATATGCCGACGTGTTACGCGACACGCTCGCGCGCGCGCCCGATGGCACGCCGATCTTCGATCTCGTATTACTGGGCATGGGTCCCGACGGTCATACCGCATCGCTCTTTCCCGGCACCGATCCATTCACGGACGACGCGCTGCTCGTGCGAGCACCGTACGTGGCTTCGTTCGCAACTCACCGACTGACGCTCACGCCGCGCGTCATCAATACCGCGCGCGCGGTCGTCGTCGTAACCGCGGGTTACGCGAAAGCGCCCGCGCTCAACGCCATTTTCGACGGCCCGCACGATCCGATGCGCTACCCGATTGCGGTGCTCGATCCGCATGACGGCACGCTCGACTTCATCGTCGACCGTGCGGCCGCGTCACAACTCGCACCACGGTCCCGCTAACGCGCGAGCAGGTCCGGCACCGTGCCGAGACGCGTCGTACCGATCTTGCCGACATCGACCCCGTTGTTCGCCAAGATCGCACCCGTGACGCGATCGAGTTCGACGAGCATTTTTTGAACATCGCCCTGGGCTTGGAGTTCGCGCCCGCGTTGACTAGCGACCGCAACTTGCCGCTGGAGCACGAGAAACGTCGTCGATTGGCCAGCGCGAAATTTGCGCGATTCACTCGCGGCAACACTTTCGGCCGCCGTCCGCGCTGCGGACGCCGCGATGAGGCGCGCGCGCGACGAGCGGTATCCTTGAACGGCATTACGCGCTTCAAGGACGACGCGTTGGATGAGACCGACTTCTTGCGCGACGAGCGATTGACGGCGTTCGACTTCGGCGCGATACGTCGCCTCAGCCGTCCGATTGCGCAACGGAAACGCGATGGTCGCACCGATTGAGTATTGCGGATACGTGCCGCCAAAGAGCGACGTATACGACGCACCAAGACCGCCCGTCGAACCCGGAAAGAGCGGCGATCCGAGGCCGGCGCCGATCGGTACGAGCGGCGTCGTGCCTGGCGGCGAGCTTGCGTTTGCGCGCGCGATGAGCGCGTTAATGGCGCCGACTTGGGTCGCGGTCGAAAGGACGAAGGGGTTACCGGTCGGTGGCGTCGCACGACCCGCAAATCCGTTCTCCGTGATGCCGGCGCTCAGATCGATTTGCGGTTTGCGCTGATCGCTCGCATAGGCGATGTTGACGTTTTGCACACGCAGATTTTCGCGTAACAATCCGACTTCGGGCCGCGACGTGAGCGCCTTCGTGATAACGTCGGCGAGCGCGGGCTCGGGCACGAGCGTCGCGATCGGTGTGGTCGGTACGAGGTTCGCCGTCCAAATAGGATCGCCCGGATCGCCTAAGATCGAGGACTTGAGCGCATTCTGCAAGCTCGCGACATTCGCAATCGCGGCGTAAACGTTTTCCTGAAATTCCGCAACTTGCAAGTCCGATTCGACGACGTCGATGCGAGCGGCCGCACCACCCCGCGCGAGCCGGGCGTTGGATTGCGACTGTGCGCGCGCTTGCCGAAGCGCGTCTTCTTGGATGGCGACGTTCTTCCACGCGGTGACGAGATTATCGTACGCGACGACCGTTGCGTTGACGACGTTCGACGCGGTCAGCAACGCCGTATCGTCGGCGAGATCGGCGTTGATTTTGGCGAGGGCGATCCCGCGCCGCGTATCGTCGATTGCGCGACCACGCGCGAGCGGTTGCGTAAACGAGATCCCGAGCGCCGTTGCGTAATACGGATCGTAACTATTGACGGTCGAATCGTTCTGCGCGCGCGCGAGGCTCGTCGTCGCCGAAAAGCGACCGCCGTGGTCGGTCTTTCCCGAGAGACTCGCACTCGCGCCGAGTGTCGACGTGCGCAATGGCGACCCGTCGGGTCCCGCTTGAAACGTCGACACCGATGGCGAGCGCGCGTTTGAGTATGACGGCTGGATCTCGAGCCGCAGATCGTACGCACCGGTCGCGGCGACGATTTGAAACGATGCGACGCGACGTGTCGATTGCGAGACCGCGAGATCGGGATTGCGCGCGAGGGCCATACCGATCGCCGCGTCGAGTGCGAGGCCGACGAAAGGTCCATCGTTCCCCACGATATCGCCGCTGGGAAGCGCGAGGGCCGGATCGTGTCGTGCCGGTTCGAATACGGGGACCGCAGGCAAAACGAGCCCGGTGTTCCCGTCGATTGCGATCGTGGGGCGCGAGGTCGCGATCGGCATCGGCATGGCCGTGGGCATTGGCGAGGCGACCGTCACGAGCGTCGCGATCAAAAAGCTGAGCACCGGACAATCTCCTTATTTCTGTGCGGGCCGCAACGCGGGTAGTTGCGGCCGCCGTAAGATACATGCGAGCGGCGCGAGCAAGAGCGAGATCGCCCCAACCAAACGCGCGGTATCGGCGAAAGACATGATGGCAGCTTGCTGCGTAACGAGCCGATTGAGCGAACCGCGCGCGAGTTCGGATGCACTCCCGCCATGTTGCGCGAGGTACGTCGAGACGACACCACGCCCGAGGTTTATTTGCGAGGCGAGTTCCGTGTGGTGCGTCGCGTTCTCACGCGCGAGGAGCGTCACGAGGAGCGCGATTGCCACACTGCCACCGATCTGGCGTGCGAGATTGAAAAACGCGGACGCCGCGGGAACATCCCGCGGCTCGACCGAGCCGAGCACGGAGAGCGTGAGTGGCACGAAGATCTGTGCGAGGCCGACGCCGCTGAGCGCGAGCGAACCGAAGAGCGTCCAGAAATCGGTCTGCGCGGTCGTGACGTCGGCGAGCATGAAATTGGAGATCCCAATGCAGACGAACCCGCTCGCGACGAGCCACCGCGAATCGATTTTGTTGCGCGACGCGAGCGCGGCCGCAAACGGGGTGAGTAGCATGACGAAGACCGCGCGGAAGAGCAGCACCTCGCCCGAAAGCGTGGCCGTAAACCCGAGCGATCCTTGAACGTATTGCGGGATGATGAGCACGCTTCCATAGAGGCTTATGCCGAGCACCATCCCGAGGATGCTTCCCGCCGCGACCGAGCGATACTTGAGCACCGAAAGATTGACGATCGGCCGCTTCGAGCGTAATTCCCAAATGAGAAACGCAACGAGTCCGACGACGGCTGCGATACTGCACGCCACGATCGATCCGTCATCGAACCAGTCTTTCTGCTGGCCTTGATCCAGGACGTACTGCAACGACCCGATGCCGATTGCGAGCAATCCGAGGCCCACGTAATCGAGTGGCAGTTTCTTGGGCCGTGCGGGATTGCGTAACATGAGCATCACGATCGCCAACGCAACGATGCCGGGAACGAGATTGAGAAAGAACGCATACCGCCACGACGATTGATCCGTAATGATACCGCCGAGCGTCGGCCCGAGCGTGGGCCCGAGAATGACGCCGACAGAAAAAATGCCCATGGCCTTGCCCTGTTCGCTCGCGGGATACGTCTCGCGCAGGATCGCCTGCGATGTGGAGATGAGCCCGCCGCCTCCGAGCCCTTGGACGATACGCCAAAAGATGAGCTGGTCGAGTGATTGCGAGAGACCGCACATCATCGAGGCGACCGTAAAGATGACGATCGAGGTGGCGTAATACTGGCGCCGACCGAAGCGTTGTTGCAGCCAGGGCGTGATCGGGATGATGATGACGTTGGCGATGATGTAGCCCGTGCCGATCCAGGCCGCTTGGTCGACGCTCGCGCCGAAGTTGCCCTGGATATTGGGGAGTGCGACGTTGACGATCGTGACGTCGACGATTTCGAGCAACGTCGCGAGCACGATGCCGATCGTGATCAGCGCGCGACGTAATCCGTATTCGACGACATCGCGCGGAGCGTCATCGGGCGTGACGAGGCGCGGTCGCGCGCCATTTCGCGCGCCCGCCACGAGCGATGCCATGTGAGGCCTACTTCACGCGAACCGACGTCTCGACGGACATCCCCGGAAATAGATGGTAATCCGAGAGCTTGCCGTCTTTGACGCGATCGAAGAGGATGCGCACGGGAAGGCGTTGCGTGACCTTCACGAAGTTGCCCGTCGCATTTTGCGCGGGAACGAGACTAAATTTATTCTGAGATGCGGGCGAGAGATTGTCGACGTGGCCTTCAAACGCGACGCCCGTATACGCATCGATTTTGATGTCGACGGATTGGCCGACGTGCATCTTCCCGATCTGCGTTTCTTTGAAATTCGCCGTGACATACGTATTCGACGATGGGATGAGCGTCATGAGCGACGCGCCGGGCGAAACCGTCTGGCCGACTTCCACGTTTTTCTGGCCGACGTATCCGTCGATCGGCGAGACGATACGCGTGTAGCCCAGATTGTTGCGTGCCGTGATGAGTTGCGCGTCGAGCGAAACGATCTGCGCGCGCGCGGCATCGGCCTGTGCCTGTTGTGCGGCGATGCGGCTCGATGCGTTGCTCTCGAGAAACTTGCCTTGCGCGGTTTGAAGCTGCGCCTGTTGTACGCCGACGAGCGACTGCGTGCTCGATGTCGCGTAGCGCTGCGCGTCGAGTTTCTGTTGCGCTTGTGCGAGATTCGCCATCGCGGTTGCGACTTGCGCTTGCGCGGCTGAGTACGCCGACCGCGCACCCTCATAGGACGCACGCGCGGCATCGAGTTGCTGCGCCGCGATATCACCCGACGCCACGAGCGTCGTCACGCGCCGGAGATCGGCTTGCGTCCGGCGCAAATTCTCGAGCGAACCCGGCAGCGCATCTTGCGCCGCATGCACTTGCGCGCGCGAAGCTTCGACGCCCGCTGCGTCGACGGAGATCTGTCCCGCCGAGGACTGCGCGCTACTTGCGGCACTCGCGATCGACGCGCGTGCCTGTGCGATGCCGCCGTTCGCTTGCGCGTCCTGCGCGAGTTGCGTATCGCGCACGAGCGCGACGGTTTCTTGCGCGGCGCGCGCCTGTGCGCGCTGCGCTACAACGGCCGCACTCGCTTGCGCGACGCGGTCGCTCTCATCGCGACTATCGAGTGCGACGAGCAATTCGCCCTTGCGCACGGGATGATTCGTATCGACCGCAATCCGCGCGACGCGTTCGGCGATCTTGCTCGTTACCTGCACTTCATCGGCGTCGACCGTTGCATCGTCGGTCGTCTCGTGCGTCGAGGCGTAGGCGAAAAAGCGCAATCCAAAGACGATCGCGAGAACGAGCACGATCGCGCCGACGCCGATCCCCGCGATGCGCGCGACGGGATTCCCACCCTTCGTTTCGGGCTCGACGCCGCGCTCGGCCTCCGCCGGCGATCCCGGTGCTTCTCCTCTGGATGGAACCGCTTGCGTGCCTGCCATTATCGTCCTCGTGCTCCGTTGAGAAAGATTTCCACAATATCTTCTGCGACCGTCTCGTGCGTCACGTCGAGATCGCCCCAGATCTTGCGTGCCATGACGAGCGCGAAGAACAGCGACATGAAGACCCGCGCCAAGAGGTCGCCCTCACCGCGCAATTCGCCCGTGGCGATCTTTTCTTCGAAAAAACCCTTGAGTGCAGCGCGTGCCGCCATCGGCGCCTGCCACGCACACGTCAGCGCCTCGGGATTGGTGATCTCCTCCGCCATCGTGATGCGCATGAGATCTTCTTTGCGTCTCATCGACACGATGCAGCAACGGCTGAGTTCCCGGAGTTGCTCCTCGATCGTCGCGTAGGAGCGAACGCGCCCCACCATCTCGGGAATCTCCGAGACGCCACTGTAAAAATCCAACATCTCGGAGAGCAACTGTTGTTTGGTACCGAAGTGACGGAAGAGCGTCGCCTCGTTGACGCCCGCGCGAACCGCGACTTCGCGCGTCGTGGTCCCGCGGCTACCGTGATTGGCGTAGATCTCGCGCGTGGCCGCGAGAATACGTGCGCGCGTCTGATCCACGCCCGAGAGCGCCGTGACATCGTCGACGATCATTCGTGTTTGTTCCGCGTGAAGACACGGTCGTCGATCGCGACGTTGGTGCGGTAGTTGCGATAGACGGCATCGGCCGACGCGTGAACGAACGGAATCCTGATCGTCGCGTGCTGCTTGGCGAGCACCGTGAACTCACCGGCGCGTTGAAACTCTTGCGTCATCGAGATCGTGCCGCCGTCGTAATACGACCACGACATCGCATCGATCCGTTCGGCGATCGGATCGATCGCGACATCCTCGTGATCGATCTGGCCGCGAACCTTCTGCACGAGACGCACGATCACGTCGTGATGCCCCGCAACCGAGCGCGTCCCGGCAAACGAAAGATCGAAGCGCTTCGCCCAGCTCGTCGGATCGTCGATGTCGCTGTAGAGCTTGTCGAAGCCCTTGGCATACGACGGAACTTTCTCGAAAACGACTTCGAAATTATCGGGGCGCTTGAAGTATGTCGTGCCATCGAGATGCTGCGAGACGTAGGGGAAGCTCCGTAGCTTGAAATCGACGCTGACCTGCGCCTGGTACGACCGCATGTCCGCGTTGTGCGCGATCACCGCGCGAACGAGATCTTCCGGCGACGCTTCGTTTTGCGCTGACGCTCGCGTGCCGAGCAATGCCGAGAGCGCGAAAACTCCCGCCGCGAGCGCCGCGACGAACCGATTAGCTTTCAAGCGATTCTTCGTGGGCTTCGGAATCGCGCGCTGCTGCGAGACGACGATCGTGAAGACCTTATCGAGCGCGGTGATCCGCAACGTATCGAGGATGCTCTTGCGTCCGGCACGCAACGCGACCGATGTCCCGCCCGTGCGAGCGTCGCGCAAGAGTCCGATGAGTGTGGAAATTACCGTCGCTTCGAGAACCCCGACATCGTCGATATCGATAACGATCGCGAAAGCGCCACTTTCAACGCCGAGCATGACCTCACGGCGAAGGTCGTCGAGGGCCTTTGCCGTGACGGGCTTCTGAAGCGAAAAGACGAGCGGTGCGACGTCGGGAAGAGCGGCCACGAGAGAACCTTCACAAACCAAGTGAGTACTTGCATGCAGGAGAATACCACGCACCCCCGTGCCATGCAAGTACCCACTTGCATATGAATCTCACCCATCGCGATCTCGCCGAGTTCGCCGCAGGGGCGGGCCTCGTCGCGCCTGCAATCGTCATCGAGCCGCTCGACGATCTCGGGGCCGCTCTCCATCTCGATGCCACGGCCGAGATCTATCCCGCGAGCATGATCAAAGTGCCGATCGCGATGGTTCTCGCCGCGCTCGTCGAGGCACGCGCCTTCGCGTGGACCGACGATGCGACCGTGACCGCGGCGAACGTTACGGTCAACGACGCACCATCGCCCTTCGTGCTCGGCTACACAGCAGAACTCGGAGCGTACGTTCACGCGATGCTCGCGGCGAGCGACAACGTCGCGACGAATGTCCTCATCGACGTGATCGGTCGCGAGACGATCACCGCGGCATGCGCGTCTTTCGGTCTGCGCGATACGGCCGTCCATCGCAAACTTTCGGGGGCGTTGCCGCTCATCGAGGACCGCGAGGCGACCGGCCGCAATCGCCATCCCGCAGACGACGCCGCCACGCTCCTGCGATTGCTCGCGCGCGATCGTGCACGGGGAGCACGAAACGTCGTCTACGACGCGCTCGTAGCCCAAATCTGGAACGACAAACTTTCCCGTGGTTTGCGCCAGGGCGACGACTTCGCGCACAAAACCGGCGACACCGATGACGTCTCGCATGACGGTGGCATTCTCACCGTGCCGAGCGGCCGCCGGTACATCATCGTCGTCTACGCGTCGATGCCTTCGAACGCGACGACCGATGCCTGCCACGCAGCGTTCATGCACGCGCTCCGGCCGTCTCTTGGAAAATAGGCAAGGACCGTTCGCGAGCGCGGCAAAAGCGCGCACGATGCAGTTTCGATCGTTGACCGTCGTCGGACTCCTCGCCGCGCTCGTGCCACTCGCGACGTTTGCCGCCGGTGGCCCCATGACGGGGAAGACCGTGAAGATCGGCGTGGTTGCCGACGTGACGGGTTCCGCTGGCGCCTACGGGTCGTCGCAGAAGAATGCGTACGACCTCGCAACGGACGACCTCAAAGACGGCCGGATCGATGCGGGCGGTGCCGCAATTGCCTTCGACATCGAAGATGCCGCGAGCGATCCCGCGCAGGTCATCAATCTCATCCAAAAGTTCACGACCGATGGAACCGCGCTTCTGCTCGGGCCGACGCTTTCGGCTGAAGCGAAAAAAGCCGACCCCGTTGCCGTGAAAGCCAATCTGACGGTGCTCGCCACGTCGAATACCGCGCAAGGCATCACGGCCCAAGGTCCGTGCGTCTTCCGCAACTCCCTCGCCGAAGAGCAAGTCGTCCCCGAAGCGATGCGCAAGGCAGCGCGCGCGTGGCATCCGAAAACCGCAGCGATCATCTACGGCGATGACAACCAGTTTACCAAAACCGATTTCGAAATCTTTAAGACCGCCCTCGAGCGCGAGCACATCGCGCTCGTCGATGTTGAGACCTATCACACGGGTGACGTCGATTTCAAAGCCCAGCTCACGAATATCGCGAGCAAGAAGCCCGATATGCTCGTGGTCGGATCGTTGCTCGAAGAAGCCGTCAAGATCGTCGTGCAGGCGAAGCAATCCGGCATCAACACACATCTCATCGGCGGCAACGGCCTCAACTCACCGAAGTTCATCTCGCTTGCGGGCGATGCGGGCACGGGCGTCGTGATCGGCGCCGCCTACTATCTCGGCAACAACTATGTGGGGAACCGCGGCTTCGTCGATCGGTACAAAAAGAAATTTGGGACGGGTCCCGATCAGTTCGCCGCGCAGGCATACGCAGCCGCGCAGATCGTCGCATCGGCGATCAAGAACGGTGCTACCACGAGCGAACAATTCTGTACCACATTTAAGAAACTCAGCGTCGTGCAAACGGTGCTCGGCCCCGTGAACTTCCAACCTTCGCGCGACGTGAAGGCCGCCAGTGCCATCGTGCGCGTCACGAAGAGCGGCTTCGCGTACTTCTAGCGCCATGCTCGCGCAACAGCTCGCAAACGGACTCTCCCTCGGCGCCGTCTACGCGCTTTTCGCAATCGGCTATACGCTGGTCTTCGGCGTGCTCGATATCCTCAATCTCGCGCATGCCGCAATCTTCATGGCCACGGCGTTCGCCGCGATCGCACTCGTGGGTGCGGGCGTGCCGCTCGCAATCGCCGTCACGATCGCAATCGTCTTTGCGGGGCTGCTCGGCGTCGCGCTCGATCGCATCGCCTTCGCGCCGCTGCGCGCGCGCAATGCGGGCACGCTCGTCCCGTTGATCTCGTCGATCGGTGTCGCGATCGCGATCGGTGGTGTGGCGCGCGGGCTCTTCGGCCCGGGCGAACATCGGTTTCCACCCGGCACGCTCGGCATGCTCGGTGACGCGCGATTGCATCTCGGTACGATCACCTTCACCGGGCTCGATCTCGTGATCCTCGGCGTCGCGCTCGCGCTCATGGGCGCGCTCGCGTACGTGATGCGTGCGACGTCGCTCGGGCGTGCGATTCGCGCCGTCGCCGAAGACCGCGTCGCGGCCGCCCTGCTCGGCCTCGATCTCGAGCGCACGATCGCACTCACGTTTTTCATCGCATCCGCGCTCGGCGGAGCGGCGGGTATCTTAATCGGTTTGCAATACGATAGCGTGAGCCTCGAGATGGGCTCGCGCATCGAACTCAAAGGCCTCGCGATCGTGATCCTCGGCGGTATGGGCAGCATTACGGGTGCCGTGATCGGCGCGTTCGTGCTCGGCGCGGTCGAGGTGCTTTCGGTCGCCTACATCTCGTCGAGTTATCGCGATGCCGTGGCGTTTGGCGTGATGTTCGCGATCTTAGTTTTGCGTCCGAGCGGTTTGCTCGGCAAGCGCGCCTTGCGCACCGCGTAGCGGTGTTCGGCTGGTTCGTAGCGCACTCGAAACTCGTCGATCAAATCGGCATCAACGCGCTTTTGGCGCTCTCGCTCTCGATCAGTTTGCGTAGCGGTCAACTCGCGCTCGCGCAGGCCGCGTTCATGGGGATCGCTGCATACGTGGGCGCGATCGGCGCGGTCGACGCGCATTGGAATCTCCCCGTATCGCTCGCGATCGGATCGCTCTGCGCGGCGTTCGCGGCAGCGCTTCTCGCCCTCCCACTCGGACGTTTGCGCGGCGTCTTTCTCGCTATCGCGACGATCGGTTTCGGTGAGATCGCGCGAATCGTCGAGATCAACGTGAAAGCGACCGGCGGTGCCGAGGGCTATTCCAATATTCCCAATGATGCGAATACGCCGTGGATCTACGGCGTGCTCGGCATCACGGGCGCGCTCTTTGTGATTTTCGAACGCTCGCGCGCGGCGCTCGCGATCGCGGCGACGCGCGAAGACGAGAGCGCGGCGCGTGGCGTCGGAATCGACGTGACCGCCGTGCGCTTCGGTGCGCTCGTCGCGGGTGCGGCGCTCGCGGGGTGCGCGGGCGTGCTCTACGCGCACGCGAATTATTTCATCACGCCGAGTGATTTCGGATTTGCACGAATGGAACAGATTCTCGTCGCCTGCGTGATCGGCGGCGTCACGAGTTCGCTCGGCGCCGTCATCGGTGCGACGCTGATGACGATCTTGCCCGAGAGCGTGCGTTTTCTCGCCGATTATCGCGAAGTATCGACCGGCGCGATTCTCCTTGGGATCGTGCTCTTCGCCCCCGACGGCATCGCGGGTTTATGGCAGCGTCGATCGTGACTGCACGCGCGCTCGTCGCCGACGATGTCACCGTGCGTTACGGTGGCGTCACCGCACTCGACCGCGCGAGCTTGCGCGTGGAACCGGGCACGATCGTCGGCCTCATCGGTCCCAATGGTGCGGGGAAGACGACGCTCATCAACGCGATTACCGGCATCGTGCGGCCGTCGAGCGGCACGATCGCGCTCGGCCCGCACCGACTCGATCGACTACCCGCGCATCGCGTCGCGCGCGCGGGCGTCGCGCGAACGTATCAAAACGTGCGGCTCTTCGCGCGCCTCGACGTAGCCGACAACGTGCGCGCCGGAGCCTTCGCGCGCAATGCCACGCTCTCCGACGCGGAGATCGTCACCCTCTTGGAACGAACGGGGACGCGCGAACGCAATCTGCGCATTCGCTCGGGTACGCTGCCCTATGGCGAGCAACGGCGTCTCGAATTCGCGCGCGCGCTCGCTGCGAATCCCGCGACGCTTCTGCTGGACGAACCTGCGGCGGGTATGAATCCCACCGAGACCGTGGCGCTCGGCCGGACGATTGCGAGCGTTGCGGCGAGCGGTGTCGGCATCATGCTCGTCGAGCACGACATGTCGCTCGTTGCCGCGATCTGCGCGACGGTCGTCGTCCTCAATTTCGGACGCGTCATCGCGACGGGTTCGCCGCAGGAAATCGCGCGCGATCCCGCCGTCATCGAAGCGTATCTCGGCACGTGAGCCTTCTTGAGATTACGGACCTTCGCGCGGGTTATGGACGTATCGAGGTCTTACACGGGATAACGTTACGCGTGGAGCCGCACGCCCTCTGCGCGATCGTCGGCGCCAATGGCGCAGGCAAGACGACGCTGTTGCTTACGATCTCACGGCTGCTCGATGCGCGTTCGGGCACGATTCGCTTCGACGGTCGCGACGTGACGCGAGCGCCATCGCATGCCGTCGTGCGCGCCGGTGTCTCGCACGTTCCCGAAGGCCGCCGGATGTTGCCGGCAATGTCGGTGGAAGAGAATCTCCTCGTCGCAGCGGCCCTCCGGCGCGACCTCGACGCGCGGACCGAGATAACGGCTCTCTACGATCGCTTTCCGATTCTCGGCACGCGGCGTCGCATTGCCGCGGGCTCGCTTTCAGGTGGCGAACAACAGATGCTCGCGATCGCGCGCGCGCTCGTCGTGCGGCCGAAGCTCCTCGTGCTCGACGAACCGTCGATGGGCCTCGCGCCTAAACTCGTCGCGCAAATCTTCGCAATCGTCGCGAGCGAACGCGCGCGCGGCACCGCGATCTTGCTCATCGAACAGAACGCGCGCAAAGCGCTCGCACTCGCCGACTACGCCTATGTGATGGAGCGCGGGACGATCGCGATGGAAGGCACCGGTGCCGACCTTGCCGGACGCCCCGAGATTGCCGCCGCGTATCTCGGAGAGGGCGATCGCAGCCGCCTCGCATAGATCGCGTATTCGGTTACTGACCTTGCCAATCCGTAAACGGCACGGGTGTCGTAAACGGTGGCCCCGCCTCGATCGTGATATCGGTATGTTGCGAGAGTTCGATCTTACGCGGATCGCCGCGATACGATTTCCCGTTAACGAAGACGTGGAGGTCGCCACCCTTCACGCGCGCCGACGACACGCGTGTCATCCCGAGCGGCTCACCCCAAATGTCGAAAAAATTGCCGAGCGTGAACGATCGAAACTTCGGCGCTTCAACGTGCACGAGTCCCCCCGGCGCGTGCGTATGGATCCAGTAGAGACAGGGCGACACGACCGGTCGACCGATATCGCTTGGGATCTCGATGGGTTTCCCGTGGGCGCGAATCGTGACATGTTGGTGGATGTGGAAGACCGCGCCCTCCGCTTGGTCACAGCTGATTCCGTCGATCGTTTGACCTGAGGGCGTCGCGGCGTGAACGCTTGCCTGCGATAGGCCGATGAACGAGAGTGCGAGCACACCGACGCGAATACGGAAAAAGGCTGATAGACGCACGCCGGAGACTTCTCCGCGGACTCCTCGTCGAGCCTGGTATCTCACAGAAATAATGAACGTTTCGAAATTTTAAAACCGTTCGCGAAAGCGATGACGATCACGTCACTCGGCCTGGTTCGTCTCGCGTCGACTTTCGTGACCTGCGCGACACTGACGACGCTCGCGAGCGAGAACGGCGATGCGGCATCGAGTTCGGAATCACGCGAATTCGATACGTAGCATGACGGAATCAAGTATGTCGGCGGAGTCAGGATCGAGAGGGGCACGATCGGATCGATCCTCGGCGTATCGCTCCCGGTCGCGCATGGTCTCGCGCTCGAAACAAGCATCCATCCGAGTGCTTGTCGACAAACGGCGTTCCATTCTCCCTTGCAAGCCGGGATCGCCGCACATGCGAGCGGTTCGGTGCGCGGACGACCGGTCGACCTCCACATGACGGGCGGGTACGCGTATGACCGAGCCTACATCGCGATCGTCGATGGTGTACCGGGCCATGCGTTTCGTACGAAGACCGCGGTGCTGACGATACCATCGGGAGAACATACGCTTTCGATCGTGAGCAACGACGGAACGCTCGGTTCGCGCGAGATCGACGTCCGCGTTTCTGAGGTTGTCCGAACGGAGGAGACCCTCCCCGCTTACACCCTGCGTACGATCTCGGGCCGCGTCGAATGTACCGACGCGCTCCGCAGCGACGCATCGCTTGCCGGAATCGTCATCGTGCCGAGTTCGTTACCGCGTTTGGTTAACGAGCCCGCGTATCGAGCACCGAGCCTTTCCCGCGGCTTTCGCCCGCCACTAGCCGTCGGTCGCCGCGTAGCGTGCGACGATCGCGCGCGCGATCTCGGCCGCCATCGCGCGTACGGCCGGCGGCGAGAGGATCTCGGCTTCCGCGCCCCATTTCATACACCATCGTACGAATTCGGTCGGATCGGCGACGGCGTAATCGATTTCGATCGATCCGTCGACACATTCGACGATCGCCCGTTCGCGCACGACGCGATCCGCACGCGCCGCGCGCGTGACGACGGGAGAGAATCGGACGACGACGTGCGTGATATCGCCCGCACTCATGATACCGCTTACCGAAGATCCGGTGAACTTCTCGATATCGAAGTCGTCGGGAATCGAATAGCGCTGCGGTGCGATTTTGACGCTCGCGACATTATCGAGGGCGAAGACGCGTTGCGCGCCGCGCCCGCGATCGTGCGCGACGGCATAGACGCGACCGCCCGACACGACGAAACCATAGACGTCGACGTGTCGCTCCGAGCGTTTGCCCGCCTTATCGACGTATTCGAAGCGCACGCTCTGACGCTGCGCCTGCGCGCGCTGAAGCAGATCGAAATACGCGCTTCGTTCGCCGTCGAGATGGGGATCGGCCATCTGCACGCGTACCGAAGTTTTCGCGTTCGCACGCGCGCTTTTGTCGCCTGCGACGCGCGTGAGTTTTTCGGCGACTTCGTCCATCGACGCGCCGATATTTCCACCGAGCGAGGTCGCGATGCCCTTGAGCGCGAGCAATCCGAAAAGCTCGTTCCCGCTGAGCTCGAGCCTTCGCAGCGAATAGCCGCGCTCGAAAATATACGTGCCGCTCTCGCGATCGTAGAGCCATGGGAAACCCGCCTCCGCGAGCGTGGCGAGATAGCGTCGCATCGATCGCGTGCTCGGCGGTTGCTCCGCATCGAGCCGCACTTTCAAGGCTTCGAGACTGTATTTTCCCTCATCGATCGCAGCTAAAAGGCGGAGTAAGAGCGCGATCTTCGGCGTGCCGGCGACTAGACTCGCCCCGCCACGACGACCGCACCTTGGTCTACTCTCGGTTCCATAAAAGCAATTTACGGGTCCCGGTGCGCGTTCTCCGGTTAACCGTTCGTCATTTTACACGCGCGGTCACGGGATTTTCTTTCACTCCTCGAAGAGTCTCGCTACAACGGCTTTCACGCCATCCAACTCTGCCCAGCAGAAAGACTTCATGAGCGAACAACGACCCGACCTCGACGGCGTTTCGCGGTCCGAATTCATACGTCGAACCGGAGCGCTCGGCATCGCCGGTGCCGCGTCCCTCGGATTCATTCTTCCGGAGACGCGTATCGCAGGAGCAGCACCCCTCGCTCCGGCGCGCGATGTCATCGCTGCCGGTGGCGGCGCGACGATTAAGCTCGGCCATATCGATGGCTTTTCCGGCGTCTATGCGGCCGCATCAGAATCGCAGCAGACCGGCATGCAGCTCGCCGTCGACGAAGCAAATAAGAAAAATTCGCGCGTTAAATTCGAGATCATCCGCGGCGACGATACGAATCAGCCCGCGGTCGGATCGACCGAAGCCAAACGCCTCATTTCACAAGATAAGGTCGACGTCCTCATAGGCTGCCTCTCATCGGGTGTCGGTCTCGCCGTCTCCGCGATCGCTCAAGACGCCGGCATCTTCTTCCTCGCCGTCGGCACGCACGATACGAATATCACCGGCCCCAAGGCGCATAAAGTCACGTTCCGCGCCACGTGCAGCAACGCGATGCTCGCGAGCGCACTGGGACCGGCCTTGCTCAAAAAGGGCAAGAAGTGGTATTTCATCACCGCCGACTACGCGTTCGGAAACGACGCGCACGAACGTCTCTCGAAAATTCTGTTCGCCGCAGGCGGCCAAGAGATGGGCAACGACCGTCACCCGCTCGGTCAGACCGACTACTCGTCGTACATGACCAAGGCACGCAACACCGATGCCAACGTCCTCGTTTTCTGCAATTACGGTCCCGACGCCCAGAACGCGACGAAAGCCGCCGTTGGTTTAGGACTCAATAAAAAAATGACGTTCGGCGGCATCCTGTGCGGTAACGAAGTCGCGATCGGCATGCCCGTGGAGGACATGATCGGTTCGCTCTGGGGTTACGTGTGGGGACCGGAAGCCGGCGGCGCGCACACCGAAGAGATTTACAACAAGCTCAAGCCGCTCGCCAAGGGCTTCCCGCCAAATTGGCGTCAGTACCTCGGCTACATCTCCGCGCAGCAGATGATCGATCGCATGCTGGCCGCCGGCACGACCGATACGGAAAAGCTCATTGCCGCCTTCGAAGATCATCACTTCGATGCGGGCAAAAAAACGATGTCGTACTGGCGTAAGTGCGACCATCAGAACGTGCAACAGTCCTACGCGGGCGAGATCGTCGCCAAGAGCAAGCGCCGTAGCGAAACGGAATTCTTCCGCATCGCATCGACGGTCGGTGGCGAGTTCGCCGCGGGACCCTGTTCGGCGCCCGACGCCGAAAAAGCCGCGGCAACGTTCGCGTCGGAGAAAATCGGCCCGCGCGCCGACTACACCGCCGTCAAGACGAAGTAGCGATCCCACGGGATCGAACCTCGCACCGAGATGTCGTCCGCGACATCTCGCGCGAGGTTTTTTTTTCGGCTTAGAGGTGGACGCCCACACCAACGAACGGCGAAGAGACCTGCGTGTCGCTTGGCGCATTCGACTTGGCGCGCATCGATTCGCCCGCATAGCCAAGGTCGATGTAGAACGGCCCGTGGCCGAGGCCGATCGTCGCGCCGAGCGCAAATTTCAACGTCGCGTACGAGAGCCGGATCTTGCTTTGTGAGAGCGGGCCGAGCAACGTCGACGCCGGATACGTGTACGTCCCGCTCACGTTGGGATAGTACCAAACGTTTCCGTAGTACGAGATCGCTCGATCGAGGTCGGGAAGCTTTTCGGCTCCTACGCCGACACCGGAGAGCGAGGGATACGCGAGATACTGTTTGCGCTCGAAAAATCCGCCGACACCGAGATAGACGCGCGGCTTCGCAACGTTGAGACCGAAGCGGATATCGGCTGAATCTTCGAATGCTTTGAATGCGGGCACGTACGCCTGACCGAGGCCATTATACGCAACGACGTTGGGATACCCGATGACGGTCACGCATCCGGGGTCCGTCGACGGACAGAGCCCCGTGCGGTAGATGGGATCCGAACCGACGACGGTGTTGCAGCCAAACGTGCCCGCGAGACAGCCCGTGGCCGTCGCGAACGCGCGGTGATCGTAACCGAGGTGGTGGAAGTCGCCTTCGAGCAACCAACGCTGCCCGATAAGCGGAAACTCGAAGCCGCCTTTGACCGTGTACGCATCCTTCGAGCGATTGCCGGCACTGATTTCGTTATACACCTTTGCTGAGAGATCGTAATCCGCCGCAAGGAATTTCTCGTAGGGAAGTTCCGTCGCAGCCGCGATCGGCGTCGCCGTCGGAGCGGGAGTCGGTGCGACCGTCGGCGCCGTAGTCGGTGGTGATGTCGGTGCGGCGGGCGTTGCTGGTGGCGCCGTTACCGTCGGTAGCGCGACGTAGCGCACGACGACGAGACGCTTATCGGCCGCCCACGCAACGTAGGCGCCCATGCCTTCGGAAAGCACGCGCAGTGGGACGACGAGCACCCCGCGATATATTTCCGGCGGAACGTCGAGCGGTCGTTCCTCGCCATTGACTTCGACGATTGACTTTCCGAGCGTTACCGCGACCGCGGCCCCCGGCTTCGACACCGTAACGCGCTTGCGCGAGGCATCGTATTCCACGGTCGCGCCCATCTCTTCGAAAAGCGAACGTAGCGGTACGAGCACGACACCGCCCTTGACGACCGCTGCGAGGACGCGGTTACCGCGCAAGCGATCGGGCTTCGCGTAAACATGCCGATCGTTATAAAGAATTGGCACGTCTCCCGAGGGCGGCGTCCCGAAGTTCGTCGCGACCGGCTGCGCGGTCGCGACTCCGGTCGCGCATGAGCCTACGACGACGGCAAGCGCGAAAAAGCGTGCGAGCGGTAACAATTTCACAACAGTACCTTTCGATTTAATGATGATAAATAACCTTGCAGAGGACGCGGAATTTCGGAGGGCTCGCTTCGACGGTACAGGCACGATCGTTATGCCAGCGTTCGGATCGCGTCCCGGCTCGGATCTTCCAAGGTGTGACCTCGCGCCCGTCGCCCGAAATACCTCGATATGGGCCTCGCGAAAGGCCCGGTCGTTAACGTTCGGCAAAATTCTTTTGCGCTCGCGCGGGGAGCCGATTTTCGATCGACGCGCGTTCCGTACGGCGCCTCCTCGCCGCCCTCATCGTCGCGCCTGCGGAGCGCGCTCCCAGCAACAGGCTCGCAACCGATCTCTGGCCGCAATCGACGAGCAGGGCGGCGCGGAAGAACCTTCGCGTCGCCCTCCTTGGCCTGGGTACCGCACGCGACGTCGTTGGCGCTCGCGACGCCGTCGGCACGACATCGGACCAAATCGCGCTCGCTCACGATCGCTGGTCGATCGATATCGCCCAATTCGAGTCGGCTGCGCGGGCGGCGCTTCGCGAACGCTTGCTCGAGGCCGCGTTCGCAGCGCTCGCGCACGCCGATGGCGCCTTTCTTCCCAACGACCCCTACGAACCGTGACTCGATAGACGCGAGATCGTCGCCGATCTCTGCGAGCGCACCCTTGCGCTCGCAGCGGAACTCGCGCTCGACCGTAACCATGCCACGCACCTCGGACGAACGGAGCGCCCCGTCAGATCGGCGTTCGATGCCGACCCCTAGAACGACACGCTCGCGGTCGCCGCCGTGCGCGTCTACCAGCGTCTTGCGATACGCGGCGAAGGCTCTCGCGTGCTTCGGCAGCGCTTTTCCGAGCTTCGCGCGTCGCTTCGGTACCGACGATGTCCCAAAGACCGTCGGCGACGAACGGCTTCGCCACGAAGCGAGCGCCGAAATCGTGCGAGCTTGCGCGAGGCGCTGGCCCATCGCCTTGCTCATCGGCGACGTCCATCTCGCCGCGTGCGCCGCTATCGCGCAGATATGGTCGATCGTGGAAGTCGCGCGCGGACGCGAATTCGAGACCAGCCCTGCCGCTTCACTTTTCGATCTTTCGACGGGCAGCGTCGCGATGAAGCACGTTGCACCACCGTCGTCGAGCCGCGCTCGTCGCGCGACACGCCCTCGGCATTCTCGAGCTCGTGCGATCGGGAGCGCGTGCGTTCCGTCGACCCCACGCACGCACGATTACTCCGCACGATCGCCCTCGCCGATACCGAGCCGATCACGCTCGCCGATCTCGCGACGATCGATTCGGCGACTGAGATCGTCGATATTCATCACGCCAGCTTAAACGTTGTGGACTTTTCTCGCTTTGTCTCTCGCCGCACCGCGGCTGCTTTTGACGGATGCTCCAAGCGGCTTCGAACCCGAAGAATCCGTCCGCGTCCGCTGGATTCAACCCGGTTGGAAAGGCGAGCGTATGACGAAACATCGTGGTCGTCGCGCTTCCCGAAGTCCCTAAACCCCAGGCGACTCGCGAGTAAGATTACGCGGTGACGATCGCGGCGGCCGAACTCAAACCGAGTTCGGCCGTCGAGGTCTCGCGCATCTTGAACTTCTGAACCTTTCCCGTGACCGTCATCGGAAACGCATCGACGAAATGGATGTAGCGCGGGATTTTATAGTGCGCGATTTTCCCCCGACAGAACGCGCGGACGTCTTCGTCGCTCGCGTTGACCCCCTCGCGTAAGATGACCCACGCGCAAAGCTCCTCGCCATATTTCGCATCGGGGACACCGATAACAGAGACGTCTTTGATCGCGGGATGAGAATAGAGATACTCTTCGATCTCGCGCGGATAGACGTTCTCGCCGCCGCGAATTACCAAATCTTTGATCCGGCCCGCGATATTGAGATAGCCGTCGTCGTCCATCGTTGCGATATCGCCCGTGTGCATGTAGCGCGCCGCATCGATCGCGATCGCGGTATTCTCGGGATCGCCCCAATAGCCGAGCATCACGCTGTACCCGCGCGTGCAGAGTTCGCCCGGCACGTTGCGTGGCACGATGCGGCCTGCGTCGTCGACGATCTTTACCTCGAGATGCGGATGGACGCGACCGACGGTACCGGTGCGCTTCTCGAGCGGATCGTCGACGGCGGTTTGCGTCGAGACGGGCGACGTTTCGGTCATGCCGTAACAGATCGTCACCTCGGGCATATGCATCTCGCTCTGCACGCGTTTCATGATCTCGACGGGGCATGGCGAACCCGCCATGATCCCCGTGCGCAACGTCGTGCAATCGTAGCTCGCAAAATTCGGTAGATCGAGCTCCGCGATGAACATCGTGGGTACGCCGTAGAGCGACGTACAACGTTCGGCGACGACGGCGTCCATCGTCAGCTTCGCATCGAAGGCGTAGTTCGGGATGACGAGCGTCGCGCCGTGCGTAACGATTGCGAGATTGCCGAGCACCATCCCAAAGCAGTGGTAGAACGGAACGGGAACGCAGACGCGGTCACCCGGCGCGTAACGAATGCCCTCACCGATGAAGAAGCCGTTATTGAGGATATTGTGGTGTGTGAGCGTCGCGCCTTTGGGAAAGCCCGTCGTCCCCGACGTGTATTGAATATTAATCGCGTCGTCGAATTGCGTTTGTGCGAGGCGGAGTGCCAGCGCATCGACCGAGATGTTCGGCGCCGCGTCGTAGACGTCGTCGAAGCGCATCGCGCCTTCGATCATCGTCTCGATCGCGTCGTCACCAATAAAAACGACCATGCGTAAATCGGGAAGATCCGCGCGAATTTCGCCGACGATCGCCGCGTAGTCACTCGTCTTATGACGGACCTGCACGAGCAAAATGGAGACGCCGCTCTGTCTCAACACGTATGTGGCTTCGGAACTCCGATACGCGGGGTTGATGTTTACGAGAATCGCGCCGATCTTCGGCGTCGCGAATTGCGCCACGACCCACTCGATCGTATTGGTCGACCAGATGCCGATGCGATCGCCATGCCCGACGCCGAGCGCCATGAGTCCGCGCGCGAACGTGTCGGTCCGCTCGCGCAATTCCGCGTAGGTGTAGCGAATATTTTGGTGTGCGGAAACGACGGCCTCGCGCGTCGCATATGCATCTGCGACACGATCGAACGCCGCTCCGAGCGTCTCGCCCAAGAGCGGAATCGGACTGGTCCCCGATGCGTAACTCTGTGCCATACGGCAGAGCTTCGAACGTACGACGGCGCTCCCTGGAGGCGGTCTGCATTCTGCTGGTCCACGCGGGCTTTTCGAATCGAACGGGCTTCCCACGCACCTTGAAACAAACGACATCCGGGTCCGCTACATCGGAGCAACGAGCGACAGGGAGGCTCGTAGCAATGGTTCACCCACGAACGATCACACGTTTGCCCGAAGCAGCGCGGCCGACGTTACCTCAACCCAAATCCGACCCACAATTCGCCGGCTGGGGACCGCGCCTGCGCTACTAACGCACGCGCGATCGCCTAGTCCGGATCGGCGAAGAGCGTCTCGAGATCTTCTCGCGTGAGCGCCTTCGCGAGCGCACCATCCGCTTTGATGATGTTGCGCGAGAGGCTCGACTTGCGTTCGGCGAGCGCGCGAATTTTCTCTTCGACGGTTCCCGTCGTGACGAGACGATATGCGGTAACGGCACGCATCTGGCCGATGCGGTGCGTTCGGTCGATGGCCTGCCGTTCCACCGCGGGATTCCACCACGGATCGTAGAGGATCACGTAGTCGGCTGCGGTGAGCGTGAGGCCGACACCCCCCGCTTTGAGCGAGCACAGGAAGAGTGGCGGCCCGTCGGGCTTCATGAAATTCGCGACTTCGTCTTGACGGTCTTTATCTTTGGTCGAGCCATCGAGGTAGCCGTACGAGATTCCGCGCTTGTCGAGTGCCGCGCGCATAATTTTGAGCATCGATGCAAAGGCGCTGAAAACGAGCAGACGATGCCCGCCGGAGAGAATCTCGTCGACGGTTTCGAGGAACGCTTCGAACTTCGCACTCGCATCGGGTTCGTCACGGTACTCTTCGAAAAGCAGACCCGGGTGCGCGCAAATTTGGCGCAGACGCGTGAGCGCGGCGAGCACGTGGACGGTCGCGCTCTCGATGCCCTGTTCTTCGACGACCGCGAAGACATCGCGTCGCGCGGCTTCCGCTACACCGCGATAGAGGCGCCGTTGCAACGGCGAGAGATCGCAGGCGAGCGAGACTTCCGTGCGATCGGGAAGTTCGGGCGCAACGTCTTCTTTCGTGCGGCGCAACAAGAATGGTTCGAGTCGGGACCGTAAGATGTTCGTCGCTTTTTCGTCGTTGTCGGCAATCGGGATTTCGAAGCGTCGCCGGAACGACGTTTCGCTGCCGAGCAGACCAGGTTCGACGAACGCGAAGATCGCCCACAGGTCGCGAAGCGAATTTTCCACGGGCGTACCGGTCAGCGCGAGCCGATGGTCCGCGTGGAGCCCTCGCACGACGCGAGCGATCTGCGATGACGGATTCTTTGCGTTCTGCGCTTCGTCGAGGATGAGCGTGCGGAAATGGTAGTTTGAGAGTTGTTGCGCGTCGAGACGCGCGAGCGCATACGACGTGATCACGACGTCGGCGTTGGGGATGTCTTCATATCGCGCGGCGCGTTCGCTTCCCGAACTCAAGCGCAATGTGCGAAGTTCGGGCGCGAACCGCGCGATCTCGTTTTCCCACGTGTGCGTCACGGAGGTCGGCGCGATCACGAGCGACGGCACGCGACCCTCGCTGAGTTTTCGCCGCAACAAGTAACTAACGACTTGGATGGTCTTTCCAAGCCCCATTTCGTCGGCCAAGATGCCGCCGAAACCGAATTCGCTTAAGTACGCGAGGAAATCGAGGCCGAGCTTTTGATAGCCGCGCAACGTCCCGTTGACGAGATCCGGCGCATCGACCGATGGAATGCCCTGGAAATTGCGCAATTTCTCGCGCATCTTTTCCACGTCGGGCGGCAGTGAGACGTTGCCGAAATTATCGTGGAGTTCGTCGCGAATTGCGAGGAGCGCAGCGAGACCGCTGCGGCGACGTTCGGCGATATCGGTGAGGAGAGCATTGCGTTCGCGCA
>JAYTXC010000334.1:0-2765 GCA_043743145.1 Rhodospirillales bacterium | reverse complement strand
ACCCCCCGCCGCCCCCCACGCCGGCTCCCTGGACGCTTCATCCGCGCCGTCGCCGCTTCCCGAGATCGGGCGCGTCGTTACGAGCGATCGACGCGATGCGCCAGTCGGCGCGTCGTCGCGGCCGACGTTCGTCGTGGATCGCGCCCGCATTGAAGCTTCGGGCGCGCGCACCGTCGCCGACGCCCTCATCGGCGTGCCGGGCGTCAAACTCTTTGCGTATGGTGCCTTCGGCGCGCTCGTCGATTACGGCATCCGCGGTGCGGGCAGCGAAAGCACGCTCGTCCTCGTCGACGGCATCGCGGTGACCGACCCCACGACGGGCACGGTGCAACTCGGGCAACTCTCCACCATCGGCGTCGATCGCATCGAGATCGTCGAGAGCGGATCGTCGACGCTTTACGGCACGAGCGCGGTCGGCGGCGTGATCAACGTCGTCACGCGCGTCCCGCGCGGGACCTATCTCGCAGCATCGGCGGGATCGTTCGCCGATCGCGACGTGCGCGCGAGCGTGGGCAATGGCCGCGTCGGAATCGCTTACGAACGCCACGTTGCGACGAACGCGTACGCGTATCCGGCGTTGACGTATTCGCAATCGCCGTGTTCGGTGTACGCGACGGGGCCGTGTGCGTTTCCGGCGGGCGTGCGCACCAATAGCAATGGCGACGAAACGACCCTGCGCTTCAACGCCGACGTTCCACTCGCGCCGAAGCTGCGCGTTCGCGCGCGCGCCGACGACGCCGTGTTGCTCTCGGGTTTTCCTGGCGGGCTCGATTCTCTCTCGACGACCGCGACGGGATCGTATGCCACGAAAACCGCGTTGCTCGAAATCGAACGCGCCGCCGCGCACGACCGACTGACGGTGAGCGTCGGCGGTTCGCTCACGCGTTCGGTCTACAGCGATCTCGTATCGAACTACGGTGAGAGCGACGTCTACAGCGGGCGCACGCAACTCTCGATTCGCGATGCGTTCGTTAGCGGCCGCAGCGACGCCGTGGTCGGTATCGATCTCGCGCGCGAATCGGGCAGCTTTACGTTTCCGACGACACCCGATTTCGCCGCAACCTCGCCGACGGCGCCGCCGATCGCCACGTTCGGCGTCGGCGCAACGCGCTCACTTGCGGCCGCCTACGCGCAATTTGGAACGACGCTTCGTCCCGGAACGCGCATTACGGCGGGTCTGCGCGCGGAGAACGATGCACCCTTCGGCGCGGTGCTCGCACCATCGTTGGGAGGCACGATTCGCACGGGCAGCGTTCGCATCGCGGGAAATATCGGCGAGTCGTTTCGCGTGCCAACCTTACAAGATCTCTACTATCCCGGTTTCTCGAACCCAAATCTGCGACCGGAAAAATCGAGCAACGCCGATGCGACGGTCGCGTTCGACACGCCGACGGCGTCGTATTCGATCGGCTATTTCGGGCGTAGCGGCGCGAACTTCATCGTCTACGATTCCGTCGCGAACAAGCCGGTGAACGCACGGCGCGCGCAGGGGGCCGGCATCGTCATTACGGCGACGAGCCGTGCACTTGCAGGCGTCGTGGTCGAAGCGAATTATACCGATCTCTATCGCGCGCTCGATCTCACGACCGGCGCGCGGCTACCGCGTAATCCCGTCGGTCAGGCGTCGATCGCGCTGCGGCATCTCCTCGGTGCGAACGAGCGCGTCGGCTTCGATCTTCGCTACGGCATCGTCGGCTCCGATGGCGATGATGCCGCGAATCGCACGGGCCCCGCAGCGGGCACGTTCGATGCCTACGATTCGCTCGACGCGAACCTCCACATCCGCCTCGCACGCGACGCGGTCCTCACGTTGCGTGGCGCCAATCTCGGCAATACGCGGTCGGCGCCGATCTTCGGCTATCCGGCGCCGGGGCGTCGCTTCGGGGTCGAACTCTCGACGCGTTAACGTGCGCGTACGCGGGCGATTCCCAGGGTCGCCCGAGGTCGCGGGTGCACCATGGGCACGTATGTCTGCATCGATCGTTCTACGAATCGCCACGGCGAGTGCGAGTGTCATCATCGGTCTCGCGTTCTTGACGACACCCGTGCGCGCCGCGACCGATACCGGCGAGATTGCGATTACGGTCGTCGATTCGACGACCGCGCTTCCAATCGCCGACGCGCGAACGATTTTGCTCGGGCCGCAGACCGCGAGTAGCCTCACGACGCGCGCCGGCATCATCCGCTATACCGACGTGCCGATCGGCATCTATCGCGTCCGTGTGTTGCACGCGGGATATGCGCCCGGCGCATCGAGTGAGTTCGATGTCTTGCCCAACCGCGCGATGACGATTCGCGTCGAACTCGCACTCACGAATCCGGGCGGGCTCAAAACGATCGGCAGCGTCGTCGCGCGATCCAATGTCTCGGTGGCTTCGAACGATATCGCAGATAATAGTCCGATCCGTCGGCTTTCGGATTCGTTGACCGATGCGCTCGATAAAGTCGCGGGCGTTTCGGTTTCGCAAGATGCGACCGATCCAAGCGGCGCGATCACGGTCTCCCTCAACGGCCACGACGAGTCGCAAACCGCAATCTCACTCGACGGCATCCCGCTTTCGGCGCCGGGTACGAGCGCGAATCTGCGCGCGATCGGGACGGATCTCTTTTCGGGCTCGAGTTCGTCGACGCAAGCTGGTGCGGGCTCGCTCGGCGGCGGCGTGAATTTCCGGACGCTGCAACCGACGCAGTCGTTGCAGATCAAAGCGAACGGATCGACGGGCACGTTCGATCGGTCGAGCTATCAACTCGCCGCGACGGGAAGC
>JAYTXC010000333.1:0-2162 GCA_043743145.1 Rhodospirillales bacterium | reverse complement strand
TGCTCTAGCGATGGAGCGCCTCGGCGTACACCGCTTCCATCTCATCGCAATAGCGTTGCGCGGTCCAGCGCTCGAGTCCAGGTCTCGTACGCGCGCGAGCGTCGTCGAGCGCGCGCCGATCGCGGAGCAGTTCGTCGAGGGCGCTAGCGAGAGCGGTTACGTCGCCTGGCGGCACGAGGATGCCGGCCGCGCCGTCGTCGAGCGTCCCGGGGATGCCGTCGACGTCCGATGCGACGATCGCGCAACCGGCTTCGCGAGCTTCACAGAGGACCGTGCCGGACGGTTCTTTGCGCGACGCGAGCACGAAGATTTCGGCCGCGCGCATGTAGCGTTCGGGGCGTGGCTCGAAGCCTGTGAAGTGAATGCGCGCGGCGACGTCGCTCGCGCGCGCTTGGGCTTCAAAAGCGGCTCGGTCGGGGCCGTTGCCGACGATGTAGAGATGGGCGCTCGGGTGCTTCGTGCGTTCGAACGCTGCAATGAGGACGTCGATGCCTTTGCGGAAGAAAAGTCCGGCGACAGTAACGATTGCGGGATGCTCGATGTCGGCGGGCGCGACGTCGGCCGGGCGCCGACGGCGCGGTCCGTCAAGCGCGCCGATGCTCACGATACGCAGCTTCGCTGCCGGAATACCGCGGCGAGCCATTGCCTTCGCGACCTCGCTACTGGGTGTCGTAACGAGATCGCCGACCCCCATCGCGATTGCGCTGCGTTGAAATTCGTTGTGCACCGTCGTCACGAGGTGGTAGCGCGACCGAAGGTGCAGCAGCCGCGCGAGGACTGCGCCCGTCATCATCTGCGCGTGCACGATATCGGGATCGAAGCGCGCCACGATGCGCCGAAAGTTCATCGCCGCACGGCCCATGCCGAGTAGCGTGCGTCGTTGATCGAGTGGGAAAAGCGTCACGCCGTAGTCGCGCAGCATCGGTTCGAAGTCCCCGCCCGCCGACGCGATGGCGACGTCGTGGCGTGCGGCGGAAAGCGCGGCGAGGTCGACCGTGCTGTTTGTAATTCCGTTGCCCTCTTCGACTAAACTGCCGATTAAATGTAAGACGCGCACGGCTCCGTAATGCGCCCTCGCGTTGGGGTAGTCCCGCGGCCGGTGTCGGGTAGGCAGCAACCGCAATTTGCGGCATGACCACGAGCGAAGAACGACCCCACGTGACGAACTGTCGTTCGAGCGGCAACCTCGCGGCAAACGACTAACGATGACGCTCCAGCGTTACGCTGACCGGTGTCTCGACCGACGCGGGCTTCTCGACGAAGCGGAACTGGACGTTATGGCGGCGGCCGAGCGGAGGCAACCGTCTACGAGACCTTCGTTCGAGTCGTACGCAACTTTGAGGATCGGTCCTAAGAGCCACCTCGATGTGCTCGTAGTGCGAGATACCGAACTTGGCATCATCGATCGGATGATCGATCTCAGATTGGCCTCGCTTTCTCGCGTCAACATCGATATGGTCGTCGTGACGCCGTACGAATTTTCGAACACGTTTTCGAAGAGTAGTTTCGGTTACACCGTCCTTGCGATGGAGGAGCGCATCTATGCAGCGTTACCGCTTCGTTATGGCGCGGCTTTGGCTTTACAACGCCGAAACAGATCCCGCAATCGTCGATGAAATCGCCGAACGCTATGCGGCGCGAAGTGGCTTTAACACACGACAAGCCGTAGAAATATCGCTTAAAGCGGTTTTGATCGCAATCGCTGACGATCGGGCGAATCGGTTCCGGCGGATATTGTTGCCGCGAAGAAAAGGCTCGATTTTTTTTAAAAGGGCTCGCGCTACCCTGATGCCGTCGGAGGCGCCGATCCGCGCGCCGTTGTGGGAGTGAAAGAAGCCGTGGCCGCCGCGGAGCACGCACGTGCCGTTCTTGCGTATGCGCGCGCCCGCATCTATGCAGGGCAGCGGGCTCTGCGTGATCGTCGAATATACGTTGCGGGTGATTGCTCCTTGAAATCGTAAAAAGCCCTTATGATCGGCAGCGAAAAACCCCGCGTAACCATGGATGAAATCACCGCGCTTGCGAAGCGGCGAGGATTCGTCTTTCAATCGAGTGAGATTTATGGTGGGCTCGGCGGGTTCTTCGATTACGGCCCGCTCGGCGCGATTCTCAAGCGCAACGTGAAGAACGCGTGGTGGCGCGAGATTGTCGAACTGCGCGAC